>DATEFT010000145.1:0-4402 GCA_035280505.1 Blastocatellia bacterium
CGCAGATACTCGTAGGCCGAGCCATGCCACTCGTTGGTCCCCGACTTCGTCACGATGTTGACGATTCCGCCCAGCGCCCGCCCGTACTCGGCGGTGAAGCTGTTGTTGACCACCCGGAACTCGCTGACCGCCTCCTGCGAGGGAGTCGCCCGCTGCGAGCTGGTGGCCGTGTTCAGATAGTCGGCGCCGTCCACGGTCACGCCGTTGTTCAGGTCACGCATTCCCCCGAAAGAGATGCGGGTCGTCTCCGGCTCGGTGAACGGCGATTGAAAGCTGGTCCGCCCGGTGGTCACCCCCGGCGTCAACAGCGCGAAATCGATGAACTGGCGGCCGCTGATCGGCAGCGACTGAATCTGCTGGGTCGAGATCACCTGGCTGACCTCCGTCCGGGTCGGCTCCACCGGCGGCGCCTCCGTGTTGATCGTCACCTCGCCGGTCACCGCCTGAACCCGCAGCGTGATATCGACCGTGGCCACCTGGCCCACGCTCAACGCGATCCCGGCCTGCGTGTACTTGCCGAACCCCGTGGACTCGGCCGTCAATTGGTAGTGCCCCGGCGGCAGGTTCGGAACCAGGTAGAAGCCCGCTTCATTGGAGATTACCGCATAGCTGCGGTTGGTGCTCTCCTCTCGCAGGGTGATGGTGGCCTTGACCACGGTGGCCCCGTTCTCATCGCGCACGGCGCCGTTGAGCTGGGCCAGAGCCGTCACCTGCGCCAACGCCGGCGGCACACACCCCAGCATCATGACCGCCAGGAAGACAGCCGGGCCTAAATGTCGTTTCATAAGTCGCTCCTTTCTCGGATCTTGCAAATATCGACTCAGAAAAACTTCATCCCAGCCTGACCGGAGGTCGGCCTCACCAATGGTGGTCACTATTCATTTGTTTTGTGAAACGTGATGCCTCGGAAAGCGGGCTGAGTATGCCTCCTTCCCGGCGACGGTGTCAAGCCCATGGCGCAGGTCTGACATAGCAGAGTTGAAACCGGCGAGGCCCCGTTAACAGGGTCGATTTACAACCCGCAAAATCCGCGAAATCCGCGAAAGATTGTTGATTTCGCGGATTTCACGGGTTTCGCGGTTAAAGAAAAAAGGCCGACGAAGTTCGTTACCGGGGCGCCGAATAATCCGCAAATTTTGATATATCAAATGCAGGGCGTTGGCTTCAATTCCGGTTCAACTTCTTGATCCGGATGTTGCGGAATTCGACCTTCATCGGCGGCCCGACGTGAACCTGCATGCCCAGTTTTCCGCTCAATTGCCGGTTCTTGGAATCGTCGTCGAGCGCGACCGACATGATGTGATCGTTCAGAATATGGATCATCAAATTGCCGCGAACTATCAGGTGATAGCGATTCCAATCGGGCTTGACGTACTCCTTGAGCTGCGTGGCGTCTCCGACCAGGGCCGTCACCCTCGGGGTCTGGCCTTCGGCGATGTAGGAATACTGGCCGCGGAGCGCGAGGAAGGTGCGCCCGCGTTCCTCGTAGTTCTGGCCCGTATACTTGTTCTGCCCGTCGATGTCGGCCTGGTAGCCGCGGAGGATCCATTTGAAGCCCGGCAGCTCGGTGCTGCGATAGTTGATTCCGCTGTTCCCCTGGCTGCTGATTCGATACTCGACCTTCAGTTCGAAATCCCCGGTCTCGCCGCCGCGCCAGATAATAAATCGATTGTATTTGGGCAGCGTCTCCGGACGGGTCTCGCCCACCAGGCAGCCGTTCTCGACGGACCAGTAGGTGGGATCCCCGTCCCACCCGTTTAAAGTCTTGCCGTCGAAGATCGACTCGAACCCCGTCTCGTCCTCGATCATCGGGGCCGGCATCTTCTGCGGCGGCGGCGGCGGGGGGTCCTGAGACCGGCTGAGGGCGGAGATCGAGGCGAGGCTCAGCAGAACAGAGGCCAGGCTCGACAACAGGATCGATCGTCTTCCATCCATATCAATAGTCTCCTGAAATTCTATTTATCAAGTGTGGACTTGTGTCTAAAGTCTAGATTTGAGTTCTCAGATAGAGAAGATCCGGCCGGTCCGGCCCGGCTTACTCCGGTTGAAATCGTCCTAACCCATCATAACGCTTACGCGAAGATCGATCCAAGCCCGTGGCATCAAGGTTGCCTCAAGGCCGATCGTATAGATGGGCGAAGATAGCTAATGTCTATAGATCAAAGATGTGTAATCAGTAGTTAATCATTAGCAGAATTCGACGAGTCGCTGCGCTCCAGGACGTTGTGGGCGGCCGTGGGTAAAGGCATTCAACGGATAGTTCCAACCGCCGGAGTGAAGGCGTAGCTCCGCCAAATCACAGGGAGAATTCATGAAGCAGAGCAAGAAGATAGGCATCGGGTTCACCGCGTCCCGAATCGTGATGGTTTCGATGGCGATAGCATGTGGTTTAACGGGCCTCTTCTGGGATGGGCGTTCCAGCGCCAACTCTCAGGACAAGGCCGCCGCGGCCGAGTTGGCCGTGGCCGTTGAAACGCAACAACAGGCGGCCGAGAAGTTGAAACGCAACGAGGCCCTCGATGAACAGGTCCAGCAGTTGAATGTGAAAGTCCAGCAGGCCGGGACCGTCCCGGTGATCGTCAGGCTGCGGGCCACTTTCCGCCCCGAGGGCGAGTTGACCCGGGGATCCGACCTGCGGGCGCAGCGCCTCGCCATCAACCGAGTTCAGGACGAACTCGTGAACGATCTCTACGGGTACGATCCGGCTTCGCTCAAGCGGATCGACCATCTGCCATACCTCGCGGTCAAAGTTAACACTGCGGGGCTGGAATCGTTGCGCGCTTCCTCCAAAGTGCTGGACATTCAGGAAGATGCCGCCTTCCCGCCGTCCCTGGCGGAGAGCGTGCCGTCGGTCGGCGGGACGGCGGCGTGGGCGAGCGGCTACACGGGCGCGGGCAAGGTCGTGGCGATTCTCGATACGGGCGTCGACAAGACCCATCCGTTCCTCACCGGCAAAGTCGTGTCGGAAGCCTGCTATTCGAGCAACGACTCCGGCAGCGGGGTCAGCTCCGTGTGCCCCGGCGGGGCCTCGGAATCGACCGCAGTCGGTTCCGGCGTCAACTGCACGGGCCTGGGCGATTGCAATCACGGCACGCACGTGGCGGGAATCGCGGCGGGTAAGGGCACCAACTTCTCCGGAGTCGCCAAAGACGCCAACCTGATCGCGATTCAGGTCTTCTCCCGTTATACCGGGCCCGAGTGCGGCGGATCCGGCTCCTGCCTGCTGGCCCGAACCTCCGACATCATGAAGGCGCTCTCCCGGGTCTATGAATTGAGAAACAGTTACAGCATCGCCTCGGTCAACCTGAGTCTCGGCGGCGGCAAATTCACCGGCAATTGCGACACCAACGTGCTCAAGACGAGCATCGATCAACTGCGGTCCGCCGGAATCGCGACCGTGATCGCGGCCGGCAACAACGGCTTCACCGACTCCCTCAGTATGCCCGCCTGCATCTCGTCCGCCGTCAGCGTCGGAGCCACCGGCGATGGCGGGCAGTCTTCAGCGCAACAGGTTCAGTCCTACTCCAACTCCGCTTCGTTCCTGAATCTGCTGGCGCCGGGTGGAAATATCACCTCATCGATCCCCGGCGGCAGCTTTGCCGTCTACTCCGGGACTTCAATGGCGACCCCGCACGTGGCCGGCGCCTGGGCGATTCTGAAACAGAAGGCTCCGGCGGCCAGCGTCACCGAGGTCCTGAGCGCCCTGACCAAGTCCGGCACCCCCATCACCGATACGCGCAACGGTCTCACCTTCCCGCGGATTCAGATCAAGGCCGCGGCGGACGCCATGACCGGCACTCCGACCACCATTCCGGTCCCGGTCGTCAAGTCGATCGACCCCGGCACTCCAGTCGCCGGCAATACCGATCAGAATCTCAAGGTCGTCGGTGAAAACTTCGGGACCGGCCTGACCGTGGCCGTCTTCTATCCGGGCAACAATACCGACACTCCGAGCGCCACCCTGAGCGGAGCTCAGATCCCCAGCGTCACGGCACCCGGCTCCTTCGTTATGCGTCTCCGGCTGGGAGCCACGGGAAGCTGGGGGATTCGGGTCAAGAATCCGAACGACGGCGGCACTTCGGCCCGCTTCAATTTCACCGTGAAGGCGCCGGCGCCGGCCGTCAAATCGATCGACCCCGGGACTCCGATCGCCGTCAATATCGATCAGAATCTCAAGGTCGTCGGTGAGAACTTTGTGGCCGGCCTGACCGTGGCCGTCTTCAACCCGGGCAACAACACCGACACCCCGAACGCCACTCTGAGCGGCGCCCAGATCACCAGCATCTCGGCACCCGGATCCTTCGTCATGCGCATCCGGTTCGAGACCGCGGGGACCTGGGGGATTCGGGTCAAGAATCCGAACGATGGCGGCACCTCGGCTCGTTTCAACTTCACCGTGAAA
>DATEFT010000146.1:0-4991 GCA_035280505.1 Blastocatellia bacterium
GGTCACCCGGCCGTACTCGAGTTCCAACAGCCGCCGATTGGAGATGGCAACGCGATGGGTATATCGCGCCAGGTACTTCAAGACTCGTTCCGGCCCACCGAATGGCGGCTTGGCATACACGACCCATTCCATCCGGCTCAATTCCAGCAGCCAGCGATTGAACTCTTCCACGTTAGCCAGAGCGGAGACCTGTCCGGCATAGCTGAACCGGTTCTGTTTGCGAGCCTCGCGGAGAAAGGCGATGAACTTGCCGCGAAACAAGCGGCTGAGAATCTTGACGGGCAGAAAGAAGCCCGGCCGGCAGGCAATCCACCGGGAACTGTCAGCGGAAAGTCCGCCGCCCGGAATCACACAATGGAGATGGGGATGAAATTGCAGGGTCTGTCCCCAGGAATGAAGCACGACGAAGAAGCCGATTCTGGCGCCCAGGTGCCGCGGGTCGGCGGCGATCTCCAGCAACGTTTCGGAAGTGGCCTTGAACTGAACCGCCCCGGGATTCCCGGAGACAGTTGATGTTGAGTCAGGCTGCAGTAGCTAACGCCTCTTGTTGGCGATCATACCTCAACTCTAACTCCGCAGGCGGCAGGTTGCCAATCGAAGGCCGTAGCCGCCGATGGTTGAACCAATCGACCGACTGTTGCAACAGTCGATAGAAACAGATTTGGATTGGCGCCGGTCGGACGAGAGTCCGGCAATCACACCGGGTCGCTCCCGGTTTTCCTCGATTCTTCTCAAATTCGCCCGCTGTCTCCGGTCAGCCTGGGAAGAGGGGAAGTGATGACCGTTAGTTGTTGGGCCTTAATTATTGGCTGTGCTAATATGGTCCTGCAATCTACCGCAAACGTTGGGAGCAAGGGAGCCGACACCCGGGCTGGCTCAAAACAATAGAGACTTGAACGGGCGCTGTAACTACATCCAAAAGGGATCAGATTGATGGTCGATGAAAAAGAAAAAGACCATTGGTGAGTTGATCACCGAGATCAAAGAGTTAGAGCGGAAGCTCGTCGAAGCCAGAGCAGACGCGGCCGCGCAACAGAAGACAATTGAGGGTCTCATCAGGTATATCCAACAGCTTGAGACCGAACTCGAAACTCTCCGAAAGGAAAAGCAGTGACGGGTCAAGAACTACAGGCCAAAAGAGAGGAACTTGGGTTGACCACCGCAGAACTCGCTGAACGACTCGGCGTAGCCATCACCCAGATCGAATCATGGGAAGCTCAGGATATTGCCTGTCGTGACTTTCCGGCCTTGCTGCAGCGGGCGATGTCTGATCTTGCAGATGAAATCGCCACGGAGCGTTTCTCCGAGCGTGAATCATTCGATCATGCAGAATACGATCGTGAGGTTGCCCAGCGTCGGGCACAGACCGCCGCCGCCAATAAGTTTCTTGAGGAATCTCGTCGGCGCACAGGCATCGCTGAGGATCAGTCCGCATTTGACTGAAAGCTTAATTTGGCAGGATCAGAATCGAGCTCTTGATTATTTGATATTCGACATCAATCCTTGCTAGCTTATATTTGAGGCACAATGCCAGGAGCCTTAACAATTGACTGGCAGATGATTCTCTGACCGCGAGAGCTCGCTAGAAGAGCGAGCCATTTCCGACAGTCATCATGGTCACTCAGCTCGAATCATTCATCATCCGGATCTCCAATCAGCAGGGCACGGTTGCGGGCGCGGGGTTTCTGGTCTCTCTCTTCTTGATACCTTATTCCGATAGAATGGCCGGATAAAATGGCTGGATCACCTGAACCTCGCCGAGAGCCTACAAGAGCTGGGATGGCCCGCTTGGTTGGCTTCTCGGTCGAGGCTGATCCGGCCCGCAGGCGATTCCGATTTCAACTTGAACCGCCGGATGCGGAACCGCACGTCCGGTGGAGTGGGAGGACGGAAGCCGTGAGGCTCCATCCTCCCCGATTGTGAACCGAGGCTCGGTCGGGTTATGGGCAGGTGCTCGGAGTATTGTAGGAGGCGACGTGAGTCGTCCCATCGTTGCCGAGGGCCGCGATGCCCATTCCGTGACGCGCGAAGACTTCCCAGATGGCGCAGACATTCGCGCCGCCGTTGAGCGCTCGATCGGCGTTCAGGATGCCGTCGCGAGCATTGAGGAAAGATGGGTTGCACGGAGTGCGCTTCATGCCATCCACCACCAATCGGCGGGCGAGGGCCCTGCCCAGCGTCGCATCCAAATCGACCAGCGTGGCCGCCCAGACTTCGCCGTCGTTATGGGGCTCAAATCCCTGATTTCCCAGATCCTCATATGAATCGTGAATCGCATTGGACGGAAGGGTGTAGGCGGCGCGGCGGCTGCCCCGGACTGCGTTATTGGAGGTGAACTCGGCGTGGACGCCGTCAAGGAAGAACGTGACGGATAAGTAATCGGACCAGCCTTCACCCATGGCCTCGCTTTGGGTTCCCTGTAGACAACCGATATTGCTCGGCCCGCCGACCAACCGGTTCGAGACGCCGTGTCCATATTCATGCACCACCACGTCCCCATCCTCGCTTGCACTCCTCCGGATCGCCGTCTGGTTGTAGAGGAACATCTGCATCCGGGGGCGGGATCCGTCGGGCGGCGTCGCGAAGTTGGCGTTGTTGAATCCGGCTCCATCCTGTGCTTCCGCCCGAACCGAGTCCAAGCCGGCTCCGCCGCGGCGGAAATTGTTGTACTGGAAGTTGCCCGCCGATTCGGTGAACCCGAGCCGATAGACGAAATCGTGGATGACGTTGCAGAAGTAGAAGAGACTCGTCACATCGACCCCCCGCTGGGTGCTCGGATCGACGGCCGCGGAGAAGGGGAAGTGGAATTCCTGCCGGATCGAGAAGGCGTGTCCGTTCAGAATGCCTTCGGAGTCGGAAGTGATCTCGTCCGGCTGATTGTTGCCGTCCGTATCGAGATAGGCGTCGACGTTATTGCCTGACGTGATGGTCGAACGACTCATCCAACCGGCGGCCGTGTTGATGGTGGTGTCTCCGACGAAAGAGAGCCGCGAGCGTGGAATGTTCGGATTGGTCGTGAAGACGGTGCCCTGGGCGGCGTCGGCATACAGGTTATGCCGGTAGAGCAACTTGCCGGTGTCGGCGTCGACCAGCAACTCGTACCACTCGTTCGGTCCGACATCGACGTAGGAGTGCCAGGCCAGCACGGCCCGCTGTCCGATCCGCATGACCATGAGATCGGAGAGGATCTCGTCACGGCCCTCACCCAGCGGGTTTTGATAGATGGCCCGTTCACCGATCGCGGCCCGGTCCCTGGTCATGGTGAAGAGCGACGGCGCCTGCTGGCCGGCCTGGAGGATGGCTCGTTGCAGCCCTTCGCTCTCGCTCAGGGCCGGCGTGGTATCGATCTCGCCCTTCGGGATCAGCATCCCTTCCATCACCGACAGGATCTGCCCGCTCTGACTCAGGGCGACTTGAATCTGGCCCTGAAAGACGGGGATGCCGTTGATGGTCTGTTCATAATTGATGAAGGTCGTCTCCTGGTCATGATCCTCATTCATGATCCTCATCTCGGCGGTGGGGCCGAAGAGGTCCGCATGACTGGCCAGGAAACCGCGCGCGATCGAATCCGGAGTGCCGGCTTGAGGAAACGAGAGCGGCCCCTCGGTGTTGAAGATCGCCTTCGGGACCCCGGCCTCATTCATCGTCACCTGTAGATTGTCGCCCGGGCCGGAAGAGAGATCAGCCTTCAAGGATTCAATGGCTCTCCGGCTCGCGGCCCGGTCGGTGGCGGCGATCGCCGTCCCCATCCGGTCGACGCCGCTGGCCCGGATGGCGTCTGCCTCTTTGCGGATATCATAGTTCGACAGACTGACCGCTTGACGCGGCGTGACCGATTGGTTCATCGGTTGTTGACCGGCCGCACTCTGGTTAGAGGCGCTGGTGTTGGAGGGCCGCAGCGCCAGCGAGACGATGATTGCTGCTCCCAGCAAGAAAAAGATGGTATTACGCATTGCTTAGACTCCATTTTCAAACGAGTAGACACACGCGCCGGTACCCGCCCACCTCAGGGATGAACGACGCCTTGGTTCATGAAAGACAGCAAAGTTTTGATTTACTTAATCGATGCTCTAGTTCAGCCTTTCCGAATAACTGAGTGCTTTGGAAAGGGATTTTTTCTGAATCTTTTAGACTTAACGGCGAAACGCGCGAAATAGACGAAAAATGGCCGATCTCACGTATTTAACGTGTTCCGCGGTTTGAATCTCCAATTTCAAATCACTTAGTTTTCAGAGTATCTGGTTGACAACGAACCGGATGAGTTGGATGGGGCGACAATCAAACTCTCTGCTCGCCATGAAAGTGTGGCTGGTGTCGACACTATCTCAGCCAGCGTCGAATATTTGATTGAGCCGCGCGTCGACCGAACCGCTCGAGTGCTGAGAGTGCCGGCGGCAAACATGAAGAAAAAATCAGGGAGCGAGGCTGCGGAGAAAGGGCCTGGGCCGGAGAGGTCAGTTGTCCAAATGTTGGCATCGCTCAGATTTCCAGAACGAATGACGGAAATGGGTTCACAGTATTGACGAACACACTCTCCCTATGACGATTCGGACTCGATCGCGCAACTTCGAGAGCTATTTGGCCTTTCGGTGCAAAAAATGTATTCCTAGCCTGACGCCAGGTTTAGATCACGTCTCAGGGACACTTTTTCTGCAGCTTGAATGGCAGCCTGTTTTCGAACTTTTTCGATGACTCATCCATGATGTATGCGACAGTGGAGGCGAGGTCGAAGTTCTTGTCTCTTCGCTTCAGCTCGTTCACATAAACTTCATCTTTGAAAAGATCAGGCGGTGGAAGAGACCTGGTCAGCGACTTGCCGGGCCCCAAATACAAATATGCATCAGCCATATCGGGGTTCCGGGAGAAATTTTGATTTTTGTTACGGTAGAGGTGTCAAAACGCGGTCGCTGACCGAAATCAAAGGACTTATGACCACAAATATCTCTTTAATTGATGCGCAAAGGCATCGATCAGGAGCTTGCAAACCATTG
>DATEFT010000147.1:0-2775 GCA_035280505.1 Blastocatellia bacterium
AAATCGCTCCGGCGCTGCCAGTTGCACAGCGGCCATCTCTATTACGAAGAGCTGCCGGACTGTCCGTGGTGTGAGCTGGAGACCTACACCGGCGGGCTCAAGCTCTTCAATTTCCTGCTGGGCGGAGCCGATCAGGAGCGGCATCAAATTCAACTGGATGAGATCTGGCGGGAGATCGAATCGATCCCGCCGCCGCTTCCCGTTTGGGTCGAGCCGCTCGAGCCGCCCGAGCCGTCCGCCGAGGCGCTGGCCTGCGGGCGCCGCAGAGTCATCTACGAGAGAATTCTGCTCGTTCTGCTGGCCCTGTCCGCGTTCGCGTTCACTCTCATCGCGGGCGGTGCCACCATCTTCACGGCGGCGCTCGCGATCCTGGTCTCCGCCCTTACGCGATGGGTGACCGGGATCACCACGCAGCACTGGCGACTGTTCACCGGTCCGGCCGCCAAGGAGATCATGCAGGCCAGGCGTGATGCGATGGCCCGGGTTCGGCAACTGCAGGCGCAGTGGGAAGAGGAGAGCCAGGATGAGTTCTTCTTCGGAAAGCTCACCGATCTGCAGGCTCAAAAACGGTTCTATGAGAGCCTCTACCTGTTGCGCGAGGCGAAGCTCGAACATCTTGAGGCCGCCGCCCGAGCCACTCAGTTCGATCAGTACCTGGACGGCTTCGAGATCGACGGCGCCGAGATCGACGGGGTCGATGCCGCCGTCAAATCGTCTTTGCGGGCCGGCGGCATCGCCACCGCCGCCGACCTTACCGACCATCACTTGAAGCAGGCCCCGCACGTCGGCAGATCTCGCGCCCGGAAGTTGTTGCGGTGGCGGCAGGAGCTGGAGCGGGGCTTCACCTTCGATCCCGACCGGGGCCCCTCGCCGCAAGCCTACCTCGAGGTGGAGAAGGAGATTCACGGCCTGCGGTCGCGGCTGGAGCGCGATCTGGTCGGCGGGGCCTTCTCGCTGCGGAAGATGAGAGAGGAGATTGAAGAGAATCGTCGATCGATGTCTCCGGAATTTGCCGACGCCCGCCACGTTCTGGCCCGGGCCGAGGCCGATTTCAACGTGGCGGTCAAGTCCCGCTGGCTTGAACTGGCCGTGCCGATCATGATCATCGCCTTCATGTTCGGTTCGTTCTTTGCCTGGATGCGGAAGGATTTGGGGGGCGGGTTCGCGCCGTCGGTGGAGACGAGCCTGGTGGATGCGAATGGGCGAGGAGACCGGCTCGTCGAAGAAGGCCGGATTCTGTTGCAGATGGGGCAAGTGGCGGAGGCCGTCTTGAAGTTGGAGGAGGGCGCACGCCTGGCTCCGCAGAGCCAGCGGGCCCAGGAAGTCCTCGGCGACGGCTTGTATCAATTGAAACGCTACGAGGAATCGATCGCCGCCTCGAAGAGGGCGATCAAGATCTATCCCACCTTTGAGTCCTACTACAATCTGGGCCGGGCCCATCTGGCCCGGGGGAGCGGGAAAGAGGCGGAGGCGGCGTTTCGGCTCGCCATGACCCACGTCAGCGGCTATCCCGGGATGGAGCGGGTCCGGGGACTCTACCCCGGCCTGGCCCGGTCGCTGATCAGGCAGGGAGTGGACGAGGCCCGAATTCAGGCGCTGAACGCACAGTCGGAGGCCGGCCGGCTGGATACCTTCGAGCGGCTCGAGCTGGCAACTCTATACCTGTATTCCGGTCGACTCGACGAGGCCCAGAAACAGTATCGGATCTTGAAGAGCATGGACCCGAGAGTGGCGGACGATTTCAAGAGCTTGATGAAGCAGCGCAACGGACCTTGATTCAAATGCTCTTGTGGCGTTGCCGATAGACGTAGGCGAGCAGTTCGGCGACGGCGCTGAAGAGTTCCGGCGGAATGAGGCCCTGGACCTCGACCTTCTTGTAGAGGGCGCGGGCGAGCGGCGGATTCTCGATCACCGGGACGTCGTTGATTTTGGCGAGGTGGCGAATCTGCTTGGCCATCAGATCAGCCCCCTTGGCGACCACCATCGGCGCGGGATGCTCGGTGCGGTCGTATCTGAGCGCCACGGCGAAGTGCGTGGGGTTGGTGACGACGACGTCGGCGCGCGGAACCTCGACGGAGATCTGGCGTTGGGCGAGGGCTCGCGCCGCCCGGCGGCGCTGAGACTTGATCATCGGATCGCCTTCCTGCTGTTTGTATTCATCGCGGATCTCCTGTTTCGTCATCTTCAGCGATTTTTCGTGTTTGTACCATCCATAGCCGTAATCGATCGCGGCCATGAACAGCAACACGCTGCCCGCCCGGATTCCCAATCGATAGATCAGTTCGCCGCAGACCTTGAGCGTCTGGGCCGCGGGGCTGCCGACGAGCGTCGCCGCGTGTTCGACGGCGCTGATGAAGGCGCCGTAACAGACGAGCCCGAGGCCCGCGAGCAGCAGACATTCCTTGGTCAGATCCACCAGTTTGTCGATGCTGAAGATCTTCTTGATGTTGGAGGCCGGGTTGAACTTGTCGCCGCTGGGGGCCAGGAGTGACGGGGTCAGGACGAATCCGCCCTGCGCAAAGTTCCCGGCGAGGCTGGCGGCGATCGCCGCCACGATCACGGGCAGCGTGAGCCAGGCCAGATCGATCGAGGCTTTGAGCAGCATCCAGTGGGCCAGTTCCGGCGTCAGCGGCGAAGTGGCGCCGATGTAGCTCGAGGCTCCGGTCATGAGGCGTCCGGCGCGGCCCACCCAGTCTTCCCCGGTGACCTGCAGCATGATCAGGGCGGCGAGAAAACTGGCGGCCGCCGGCAGTTCGGGCCGCCGCGCAATCTGTC
>DATEFT010000148.1:0-7073 GCA_035280505.1 Blastocatellia bacterium
GAGTCCGGCAACTTCACTTCCACGTCTTTGATCGCCTTCGCTCCAATCGCGCCGCCGCCGTGGAGGTAGCACATTTCGCCGTCGATCTCCCGCCATCCGGTATGGGTGTAGATTCGCCGTTCGGCCGGGGCCTCGGAGAGCATCTGGATGGCGCACCGGGCATGGTCGGCACGCCGGGGATAGATGACGGCCTTCGCGCCCAGATTGACCATGGGCCATTTCATCATGGCGAAATCCTCGGCCGGGACCAGAAACCGGGCATATCTGCCGCCCAGTCGCGCCGTCACCTCAAAGGCCCGCTTCGTTTCGGTGCCGTCGTCCTCGACTACATCAGCGACGATCTCGGCCCGGAAGTTTGTGAGCCGGGCCGGGACGATTCCGTCTTTCGTCTGCTGCCAGAAGATCAGGCCGTCTCTGGTGGCCTCATATGCCCCGCAGACCTTCTTTTCGCCGTCATCTTCGGTTTGATTGCTGCCATTCTGCCCTGCCGGTTCGAGCGTCCTCGGTTTGGCCCCATAACCATCTGCGGCCAGTTCCTTCGCCGCCTGCTTGAAATCGCCGTCGCATTCCAGAAAGGCATACAGGGCAAAAGGCGTATAGGCCATCTGTTCCGTCAGCGGTTCGGCGTTCGAGGTGTAGACGTAGAAGAGACCGTCATCAAAGAGAGTCGCGCCGCAATGATCTTTGACGCCTGGACGTGACCAGTTTTCACCCCTCGCATGCTTGCTGTGATAATACCAGCCGTGCCGATTGAGCAACGCGCGAACATCGCCGCGCTGGTTGTAGTCGTCGCCGGGCCGCCGTTCGCCGGGGCTCTGCTTCTCTGCGGGACCGGTCGCGCCTTTGATGTCTTTCGGTCTGACGTACTCGTTGCAGGCCATGGCGCTCTGAAACAGGATGGCGCGCTCTGCCTCGGTGATCGTCGGGACGTTGAGCAGATCACCGTGGATCGATTCGTAGACGCCGCCGCTCGGATGCACGCCGGGAGGGCATAGCGGAGAGAGAAATTGACCGCCCTCGCCCCGCGTCTCGATCAGGGTTTTGATCACGTGCGGCTTCCCTTCGATCATCACCACCGATTCTCCGCTCCTGGTCTTATGGAGCGTCTTGCCTCTGGGGTCCTGCTCCTCGATCAGATCGTCCGGCGAGATCTCGACGGCGCGCATGGCGAGCTTCTGATTGCCCTCGATCTTCGCGCAGCGGTAGGCGATATGTTGCCCGCTGCTCGGCGTCTTCGTCCGTGGCAGCTTCGCCAGAAGTCCCGGCGCTTGCTGTTCGACCAGCTCCGCAAAGGTCTCCAGGGGGGCGATAGACTCCAGATCGAGCAATTCCAGGTTCCCGCTGACCTTCCCGCAGACGATGCCGATCCCTGCGGCCTTGCCGTCCTCGAACCACTTTCTGACCTGACTTTCGGTCGGTGGCGCCGTTTGGAAGGCGGTCCAACTGACGCTCGGCGCTTTGGAGTTGGCCTTGATCGGCACAATCGACAGTCCGGCCCGGAGATAGGCCAGCGCCCCGCTGAGAATCTGTGCCGTCCGGCCGATTTGATCAGAATCTTTCTCGGTAAGATTGCGGGATGTGGTATGATTAGCCATAGTTTTGCCTTTCAAAACCGTGTGGTTTTCCGTGGAAGGTGGCCACGCGGTTTTATTTTGCCTCCGGAATTTCGTCAGAATTGACCGCCATTGAGTTTTTGAGATCCGGCCGATGCTCATCCTGGGAAAGCGCCAAATCTTTTTGTACAAAATTGCCTGATGCGTCCCACGAGCGCGCTAGTTCGATCAGCCTCTCCGAAAACACGACCGGAACCCGAATCACAGTGGTGGGCATGTGGTTCCAGGTCGGTTTACGGCCTGATCCAGTACTGGAATTGTTTGGTTTATCGTCCATCGTAGTCTCTCCTTTACCGATCCCAGGCCAAGACCGGCTGAATTGAGCCATCACGTAGGACCCGATCCAGGTAGGCGTCGGCCCGCTGCTCGGTGCCGTCCCAACGATTCGGCCAGGTGTTGTTGGCAATCAGCTCGCGGATCCGGCTCAGTTCTTCGGAATTGATCAGTGAAATCTCGGGCCGATGTTGAAGACGAGCCGCTTGGTTGATCTCAGTCTGGATCGACAGGATTTCAGCCAGCCCCATTTCTCGCGCCTCCATCGTCAACGGCCCGATCCGGCCAGGATTGGCGACAATTGAGCCGTCGGCCTTCGTCTCCATTCCCTTCCGCAATCGGTTGTGCGGTTTGTACAGTTCGGTCCAGAGGGGCCGCAGTCTTCTGAGTGGAGTGAGGTATTGCCACTGAGATCGTTTCAGTACTCGATCAAGCGAATGGTCATTCGAGGCTAATGGGCAGCCGACGCAACCAGTTCGGCCAGCGATCTCGATCGGGCTCCCCTCTTCACCCGCATGGTAGACAGACAGCACTTGTTCGGTGGGAAATCCGAATCCCGGCGCATCAAATTCCAGCCAATCGGCGATATGACAGACTCGCCAATGGAGCAATGGCGCCAGCGTGTCGGCGATATGCTCGGCGGTAGACTCCTGAAACCATCCTTGACCACACTCAGCACCATCACGTGAGCAACTCGTGATGATCCGCTGGTCGCGTGCGGCGCTCTCACCGAGGCGGACTCCGGTGATCATCAGCATCTTTCGCGGATTTGGCAGAATCCGGCTTTCGTATTGTTTACGCGACTTCTTCGCCTCAGCTAAAGCAATCTGGAGCCCAGATAATTGTGAAGCATCTTCTTTTCTGGCTTTATCGAGCTGTCGTTTAAGTTTGGCTTCGGAAGCCCATAATTCACGCCATTGGGTATTAATTTCGAGAAGATCTTGATCATATCCGCGATAGACCTGTTTTCCTTCAACTCGCTTCCAGTAACCGAACCCGCGTGCCACAGCTTCTTCTTCGAGCGCTGCCAACATTGGCTCAACTTTGAGTTGGCTGGTACACCATCTAAATCGATTCTTGGGAGGCGGAACACCCCGCCCGAACATATAGACCAAGAAACGATCATCAAGCGGGGGCATGACCACCTGAGTTTTGATTCCTCGATTGGCGAGCACTTGAAGCAATTGCTTCGCGCTGGCTTGCAACGGGGGCAGTTCGAGCCGAGTATCGGCATAGAGCACGGTCAACGATTCCGGTCTGGGGATCACTCCAAGGTCGATCAGGTGTGTGAGCGCCGTCACGGTTGCGGTCGAGTCCTTCCCGCCGCTGAAGGCGCAGGCCCAATGACGGAACCGCTCGCCATAAGCCTTGAGAGAGGCAATAGTCAGTTCCAGGGCTTGATCCAGAGTGAGCCGTGAGTCTTCAAACAAACTTTGGTTTCTCATCGTTCTTCCCCTTTCCCAGTCTAAGGTTAGTGGATATCTTCAGTTTGCCGGGCCACACTTCCCCGCCGCGATCCTCTTGGAAGCAAATCTGCGGAGCGTCCGGCTTGGCCGTCACCCTCCAGGGCCGAAACGAAGTGGAGGACTCCGGAGCGCTCTTTTGCTCCGGAGTTGACGGCCGGACGGCGCGAGCACGATGCAACAAGAGGGAGAGGCGATTGATTAACGGCTCGCCGCTGATGGAGGTTTCCCAGGCGGCAACAGGTCGTATATCGGGGCCGTTCCATCGCGCCGGGCGCTACTTTCCGGTCCGATCAGGCCGTCCCGCTGCATCATGGCGATCACCGTCATTGCATGGGAATATTTGATTTTTAAAGCGCGTTGAAGCAGACGGGTGGAGGCAAAGCCATTTTCGCGGACGATCTCTAATGCCTTCTTGTATAATTGAGAATCTATTTCATCCGCCTGCTGTAGATATCCGGCGTTCAATTTGGTCGAATTACACAGACACATCACTCATACCTCCTGTAAAAAATGGGAGAGGCGTCAATACCCCTCCATCCCGGTTCTCGTCCCTTTCTTCTGTTCGAGCGGAGGGGCTTCGATCTCCAGGCGGGCCGGTTCGACCGGCCGGATCTCCCGTTCCGACCGGGCGAATCCTTCGCTCAGCAACTTCTGGGCGTCTTCCAGATCGAGCAACAGCGCGGTGATCGCGGCCCCCTTCCTGATCCTGCCTCGTGTGCGCCAGTCGTCCGCCTCGATCCGATAGCGGTTGACCTGGGCCAGGATCCGTTCCCGCAACTGATGCAGCGCGAACCGATCCTGCCGGTCGATGCTTTGCCCGGCGCGGTATCGCTCGACCAGCGGCGCAATGGCCCGGATGACCCTGATCTCTTGACGCCGCCGCAGTAATTCACCTGCCTCTTTCCAGGCGGGTTCCCATAACGAGACAGCTTCATAGATCAGGGCGATTACGGTCACAATCCAGGCGATGACCGCAGCCCCCGGAAACATGAAGGTGACGAACAGGTACGCGCCGAGAATCGTCGGTCCCATCGTTCCGGCGAGCCCGGCCGTCAACTTGATTCCGGCTTTCGTACCCTGCCAGCGGACGATCCTGAGGCCACACTCTCTTAAGGCGTCACTTCTTTGTGGTGTCAGCTTATGAATTGCTTGGGTTGCCATTCGTTCTCTTCTCCATCGCGGCGAGTCGCGCAAAGATCTGTTTAAGAATCGCGGCGTGGTCCGCCTGCGGTTGCTGATTCGGATCGTCGTCTCTCTTTTCCTCGGATGGCGGGCGCTTGACGTTGAGCCGGTCATAGTCGGCGTCATCCCACGGTTTCAACCATTCGGCGGAATCGTCCTCCGCGCTCTCCGGGACGTCGCGGAACTCATAGCCTTTGATCTGCGCACTGAGCGGCCACAAGTTCCCCGCTTTAAATAACCACGTTGATTCGATGAGATGCTGACTCGCCTCCAATCCCGGTTCGGTCCAGTAAGGCGTGAGGAAGACGCCACCGATTCCAGGGCCCTTCGAGACCGGCGGGATTCTCTGGAAGTAGGACGGCAGGACCGCGCGCCGGTCAGTGATCATCTCGTCCTCGCTCTGCCCGTTGCTGATGGATGTGTCGCGGCTGATGTTCGTGCCGCTGCTGGTGGAGTGTCTCCGGTCGCGTGAACGGTACTCGCCCACCACATCGCTCGCCCATTCCGCCGTCTCGGTGCTGTTCATTCGCAGTAAGGCAATGTTGGAGCACTGCCCCAGAATTTCGTGGGCCACCTCTTTGCCGTAGACGGCCCGGAGTCCATCAACATCCTGAAAGCCCAGGACCATCGCCGCGCCTTTTGACCTGCCCTTGGTCGCCAGTTCGACCGCTCCGGGCAGCCGGCCGGCGCGAACGAATTCATCGAGAATGATCCAGATCCGCCTCGGGTCGTTCTGCCCGAGCTCCTGCTCCTCTTCCAGAATCATCTGGCTCAGGCGTTTGAACAGGATTGCGTTCAGCGCCTCGACGGCCGTAGCGGAAGTCTCGGCGCTGCCGAGCACCAGCACGCGGTCCACCTGGCTGTGCAGCCACTCGCCCAGGCTGATCTTGCGCGGAGCGCGCTGCCACTGGATCGCGATGTCTCTGAATGGGCGTAGTGCGGCGTGAATCGTCGCCATGACGCCGATGGTGGTCTTCGGTTCGTTTTCGTTGAGGAACGTATCGAGTACCCACCGGGTCCTGGCGGACCGCTTGACCACGGCCCGGATGGAGGCGACGGTTTCGACCGCACAACAGATGTCGCGCAGATCCCAGGGCCTGCGCTCCTGGATGAAACTCTGAATGATCTGCCCCACCACGGCCTGGGCTGATTCGCTCCAGAATCGCCCATCGCCGCCCGCGCTCGGAATCAGCATCGCCGCCAGTTCGTTGGCGTGAGACGCTCGGCGAATATCCTTCGCCATGTCCCAGGCCACGCCGCGAGTATCGAACGGATTGAGCAGTGTGATCTTCTCCGCCGCATCGGTCCTGCCGAGCCGTTCAAAGATGCCGTAAAGGACCGGCAGCAGTTCCCGCTTGCTGTCGTAAACCAACATCCGCGTTGGAACGTGGTGTCTGGTGGCGATGCCCCAGATGGATTGCAGCAAGAGCCGGATGAGCACGGTCTTTCCCGATCCGACCGCACCGACGTAAAGAAAGTTGGCGGTCGCCGCCGCGTAGTCGATGGCGCGCCCGCAGAAACATAGAACAAGATTCAAAATACTCATGATTGCGGTTCTCCATTAACGTTCGATTCCGCTTCTGCGCGGTAGCTGCTGGTTAAGTGCTCGACCCTGCTCCCTCTCCGGCGTCTGTCTGAGATCCGCCACGATCTCCGCCGTGATTCCCCGCTGTGCGGCTTCGCGTTGCCAGACCGCGAACAACTCGGAAGGCTCGAACTCGCGTTTGGCCTGGCGGGTCCGGATCGTGGCGGCGCGTCGTTGCCTCGGTGAATGTGTGCCGTCCGGTGCGACGGCCCGAATCTGCTTCGATCGTTTGCTGTTGCGTTTGATCTCCGGTTCGGAGACTCCGGCGATCTCCCATAAGAATTTCGCCCGGTCGGTGAGGCGGATGCCGAACCCTCGCGCTTCCAGCTTGGCGGCGAAGGCCTGGCGGAGCTCCTGACCGAACTCCAGGGCGAACTGTTTGTCTCCCCGGCCGGTCTGCTTGTTCAGGAACTTGAGACCATTGAGCGCGCCCGTCTTGCCGTCCCTGGTGATGCCGGTGTTGATGACGAGCACATGGGAGTGAAGCTGCGGGTCCGGCCGCGTCTGGCTGTCGCGCTGGCGCGCCGTATGGTGAGTGACCGACATCGCCACCAGTCCACAGGCCACCGGATCTTTGCCGCCCTTCCCGGTTCGGATGAACGCCTTGGCCTCGATCTTGGCCAGAGTCTCGGCCACGGCTTCGTGGAAGTCTCGCTCGATCTCGGCGCGGAGTTCCGGCGTGGCGATCGACCAGAGGTAGGAGACCGATTTGGGGGCCGAGAAGGTCAGGTCGTAACCGGGCATCCGGTCGCGTTCGCTGCCGATGAACTTCCCGGCGTTCTGGACCCACTTCCGGTCACCAGTCGGATCGAACCCTTTCAGGAGACTCTTGAAAACCTCGGTCACCACCTGCACCCCGGTGAGAGCGGCCCGTGCTGCCCCCGCCCCCAACCACGTCGCGTGCGGGTTCTCACCCCGCCCGGCGTAGTACTCGACCAGTTGATTGAGGTAGTA
>DATEFT010000149.1:0-27845 GCA_035280505.1 Blastocatellia bacterium
GCGACGAAAAGCAATCAGCTTCCCACTGTGATCGACGGTGCCGAGGCGGATGTGGTTGCTCCCTAAATCCACGCCGAGCAATTTGGATCCAGGAGTTGCTTCATGCAAAGTCTCAATAGGGGCGTAGTTCTCTGCCATAGCTATTCACCCGCGGGGGACTATAACAACGCCTCAAGGTGCTGTCAATTTGCTTTTGCACGGTTTTCAGGCGCCGGGCCTCCCCTTGATCTCAACCGAGGGGTGGGGCTTGCAGCCCGGCCGATTCTGGTTGATCATCTATTATAATGGTTGTCGGCGGCGGAGACGCGGTTCGGGCTCAAGGACCGAAAGTTAATAGACAATTTTCATTTGCGGGAGTCTTGATCTTTATTCAAAATGCGGTTGCGATGTCAAAAACCATCAAGTATCTTACCAACCCGCCCGAGCGAAATCGCCGGCAGCGACCGTTGCGATGCGGATATTGTAGATTTCAAACTCTAGATGCAGGAGCAGGAACAGTGTCTGATGCGGAAATTCGGTGATTCTTGATCGATGTTAATTGAGGATCTGATTAGAGAGTATGGATTATGGGCAGTCTTCTTCGGTGTCATGATCGAGGGTGACTTGACGCTGCTGCTTGCCGGGGTTCTGGCCCATTATGGGCTTTTCAGTTTCAGCGAGGCGCTGTTGACGGGCACTCTGGGCGGTTTCATCGGTGACGCCATCAGCTATTTGATCGGTTACACGGGCAAGGAACGGATCAAGACCAGCCATTTCTACCAGCGCGCCAAACCCCGGTTGGAGCGGTTATGCGCGCGCTTCGGCATCTACTCAATCTTTCTCGTCAAATACGTCTATGGGTTGCGGACGGCCAGCGCCATCTTCTGGGGCTTCGCCCATATGCGCCTGCGGCGTTTCGGTCCGCTCACCCTGGCCAGTTGCGCGCTCTGGGCCCTGGTGCTGGTCGGCAGCGGTTATTTCTTCAGCGGGGCCATCGGCGTCATCATCGGTGAGGTCCGGCGGGTGGGGCTGCTGTTGCTGCTGGCCTTTTCGATCGCCTCCGCCATCGCTTTGATTCTCTATCTGATCGAGCGTTACGTGATCGCCCGCCGCGTTCCGGAGATGGAGCCGCCGTTACTGCATGAGACCTTGCAGGAGCGGCTGCAGGAGCGGCTGCAGGAGAAACGAGAGGCCGATTGAACCTTACTGCAGAGAATCGGCTCCGCCACGACTCTCCAACTTCCGGCTGATCAACTGAATCTTCTTCACCTTGCCCGGAATCCTATTCTTCTCGCGCTTGCCGGAACCGTCTTTCATAAATGGAAGTCCGCCGCCGTTGTCGATCAGGGCGCCGATCAATGACTGCCGGCTCACCGCCACCATGTTGAACGAGCCGGGAAAGCTGACCGGGGAGGTCTTTTTCGGGCCCTGCTCGAAGTCTTTGAGATCGAACCCTTCCTCGATGCCCGAGACCTGCGGCTCGAATTTCAGGCCGTAGATCCCCTCGAGGTCGGCGGCGTTGACCTCCTTGGCCGGCTCGATCTCGATCGCGACCAGGCTGTTGCTCTGAAAGAAGAAGGCCGCCGATTTGACGCCCTCGAGTTTCTTGAATTCGATGCGGCGGAGACTCTTATCTTTCGCCGCCTTCGTGATCCATTTCGACGGCAGATAGAGCTCTTCGAGACCCTCGGATGAATCGTGTTCGGGAAGTCCGAAGAGATGAACCGCATTGATCGGCGTCGATTCGTCGAGCGTCATCCCCCGCCATTGATTGGGCGAAACCTTCGATCGATTCGAATCCGACTGTCCACCGGCAGTCAGCGCGAAAACCGAGATCAGCAGCGCCAGCAACAAATATTTCATAAAGTTGAACCCATCCTGGGGCAGCATTCCAATTTTCCGACCCCGGCCGGATCTGGCGGGTCGCTTTCGTTCGAATACTATCTTAAAAACCGCCGGTCCGCATTCCGGATCGCGCCTGAGCCGACGGTGGATGTTATCTGAGAGGAGTCGTTCCTTCGTTCAGGATATCGACGTAGGGCTGATACATGTAGAGGCGATAGCGGTCCTTTTCCGTAATCTCCCGGACGATCCCCAATCGCTCCAAATTTTGCATGCCTTTGGTTGCGGTCGGTATCGAAAGCGATAATCTCTCGGCCACCCTTTTGATCGAGAGGATGGGGCGCTTCTGCAAAATTTCGTGGATCCGTAGAGCCGCAGTGGCCTGCTGTTTCAACGTCACGATCCGATCTCTATCTTGAGCGAAGAGCTTCAGAATTGCCTGGGCCGCGCCCACGGCCTGCTGCGCGGTCTCTTCCACGCCCTGTAAGAAGAAACGCAGCCATCCTTCCCAATCCCCGTCATTTCTCACCTGCTGCAGCTTCTCATAATATTGTTCCCGGTTGGTTTTGAAGAAGAGGCTCAAATAGAGCATGGGCTGCCTCAGGGCTCCCTCCGCGCACAGGAGCAGGGTGATCAGCAGCCGTCCTAATCGCCCATTGCCGTCGCCGAACGGATGGATCGTTTCGAATTGCACGTGAGCGAGCGCGGCTTTCATCAAGACCGGAGTCTTTTCCGGAAGATCGTGCAAGAACTTTTCAAACTCGTTCATGCATTCCGCGACTCGGTCGGGTGGGGGGCCGACAAAAGAGGCCTCGCTGGGATTGGATCCTCCGACCCAGTTCTGGTACCGGCGAAATTCCCCCGGATCTTTATCTCCGCCTCGATTGCCGTCCAGCAACAGGCTGTGAATCTCTTTGATGAGCCTTAACGAGAGAGGAAGGCGTTTCGATGAGGCGATCGATGAGAGCCCCCATTGCATGGCCCGGACATAATTCAGCACCTCTTTGGCATCGTCGATCGGAACTCCGGGGACCTCTTCAATCTCAAAGAGCAACAGTTGCGAAAGCGTCGATTGGGTCCCTTCGATCTGCGATGAGAGGACCGCTTCTTTCCTGACATAGAAGTATGTGAACAGATATTCGTCAGGCAGGAGCACCGTCACCCCATCCAATCTTCCCAGCGCCCGGTTGGCGCGGTCCATCAAATCACACAACTCACTGTCCATCGAGATCGGCGGTTCGGGCGGCAATGGGAAAGGAATAAAGGCCTTGTACGGCCGAGGGCTGTTGATGGAACTCTGTACGTATTCTCCTGTAATTCTTTTATCGCTCATTCTCGTAATTAAAGGCTACTTTAATTACCAAATCGTAATTAAAGAAATGGTCGCTTTTTTTTAATTACAAGGATTATGCCATTGATCTCACCGAAATCAACGGCTCCGGCTTTTTTATTCGACTGATTGCGTAAGTTGTTTGTTGTGTGCTGGATAGGTGGCTGAGTTCAAGCGGCCGCGCCGCGCCTCTTGCGCAGCAGCAGCAACGCGATGATTACGCCGGCTGCGCCGACACACCAATACCAGTAGCGGGTGGCAAAGGCCGTAATCAGGCTCATTATGATGCGCGCCTTGATCCCCGGCGTCAGCGCGATCTCGGATGGCGATTGGCCGGCCGCCTCGCGCAGCGCGTCGCCGTCTCCCTCCATCATGCGGTTCACACGCTGGGCCGGAGTGTCCCGGCGATGTTTAACGGCTTCCAGGTAGGCCGGGATGATGTAATAGGCCGCGATCGCCAGAAAGATACATGCGATTAGGATGACGGGTTTCATGCGGTCTCTTCCACGCGAAAATATCGATCTTTTGTGTGGGGACCTGTCCCAAATTTGTAGATGGCGGAGGCGTGTGGGAATTGAACCCGACCGACCGGCGCTCTCGCGCTGGCCCAACGGATTTGAAGTCCGCGCCAGTCACCAGACCAGATGCGCCTCCGTAGTTCCTGAGACTTCTTGCGCGGGGGGATTTTAACGGTCATCGGTCTGGGTGGCAAATCGTCATCACGGATCCGGGAAGTCCGTGACGATTGATTTCTCAGAGCATTCCCCGGCGGTCCAGGTCCCTTTTCACGGTTTCCTTGTGATGCCGCAGAAGGGTGAGCATTTCCGCGCGGTTGCAGGGCATGGCCCGGTACCGCGGCAGCACTCCCGCCAGACTCTGGTCGTTGTTGAGATTGGTGCATTCGACAAGCACCGGGATCCCGGCGTATCCTGCACTGGCCCGAATCATTTTCAGCATCGCCGCGATATTTGAAGGGCGAGCCGCGAGCACCACCAGGTCGTGGGTCTCGTTACACGCGCGCCCCAACTCCGGCAGCGATGTGACATATTTGACCTCGAAATCTTCGGACTTGATTCCGAATTGCAGCTCTCTGAGGTGTTCGGCCGAGTCGCCAATTAGGAGCAGGCGCACCTTGGCGCTCGCCACCGGGATTCGTTGACGCAATTGATGTGGGGATACCGCGAACATGTTGATACTCCTTACCCTAAGGCCCAGGGTTGAACCAAGCCCTAAGCAGTTCGGGACGGACAATTGATAGAACACTCCGGACTTGACCGCACCTTTCGGTCAGCCGACAGCTTCAGGACCTGCTCGGAAATTCAATTAATCGTTGGTTATGATTGTAAATGTGATTGCTATTGCCACAACGGATTTACTATCTCATGCAATTCTTCATGCAAAGTCTATGCTAAATTGACCCACGCGGCCGGGCCGGCATGCTTGAAAACATTTAAACTGATAGAGAGCTAAGACAGTTAGAGTTGGAATCACATCGATGGCATGATTGCGGAGTTGGTCGAGCTCTTCGGTCAACCGAGAGGATTAGCGATCCGGATTGAGACTGATGTGAATATTTTCCAGGCACCAGAGCGTATTAAAAAAATTCGACTGTAGCTGTTAATCGTTTACAACCGCGGCATTAGCGATCAGAACGCGAACGGTCAATATTCAAACTCAGTTTACATCTATAATTCCGAATTCCGAATAAATTTAATTATGACTGTGAAGAAGGATTTTCAGGACCTGGTTGAGATGATGGCGAGATTGCGCGCGCCGGACGGATGCCCCTGGGATCGAGAGCAGACCTTCGCCACCTTGAGCCCGATGTTGATCGAGGAGGCTTACGAGGTCATCGAGGCGGCCGAGGGCGGAGATTGGGAGGAGTTGAGGGATGAGCTGGGGGATCTGCTCTTCCAGATCGTTTTTTATGGGCAGATAGGGGCCGAGCAGGGGCATTTTGACGTGCACCAATCGATTGCGCGCGTGCACGAGAAGATGACGCGCCGCCATCCCCATGTCTTCGGTGAACAGAAAGTGGAGAGCACGGCCGAGGTTCTCTCCAACTGGGAGGCGATCAAGGCGGACGAACGGCGCGCCTCAGGCAAGCAGGAGTCTTCCGAGAAATCGCTCCTGGACGGGACCTCGACGAAACTGCCGGGGTTGCTGGAAGCCCATCAGTTGACGATCAAGGCCGCGCGCGTCGGGTTCGACTGGCGGCAGGGTCCGGACATCTTCGACAAGCTCGAAGAGGAGATTCGGGAGCTGCGCGCGGAGGTCGACCGGGAAGATCGCGATCAAGACGCGCTGGCCGATGAGATCGGCGACGTGCTCTTTGTGGTCGCCAACATCGCCCGCTGGTATGGAATCGAGCCGGAGTCCGCGCTCAAGGGCACCAATCGCAAATTCCGCCGGCGCTTCGGCCATATCGAGAAGCGGCTTCAGGAGGAGCAGCGTCCCTGGGCCGAGACCAGCCTCTCGGAACTGGATGGCTACTGGGACGAGGCCAAACGACAGGAGCGGGAGTCGAAATCTTGAAGAGCCGCCGGTGACGACCCGCGGGGGAGGTTCGGGTTTGAAAGAAGCGTTGGTTTTGATGGCTACAGCGCCGCGCGAGGGAGAGGTCAAGACGCAGCTCCTGGGGACGTTGAGCCCGGCTGAAGCGACGGAACTCTACATCAATTTTTTGCGGGATACTTTTGTGCTGATGGAGGAGGTCTGGAGCGAGCGGGAGGAGCTCTCGCTGATCCTCTGTTATACGCCGGAGGGCGAAGAGGAGGCTTTCGAATGTGTCGAACGCGAAGGCTCGATGATGCTGGCCCAGCGCGGAGAGGACCTCGGCCAGCGGCTGCAGCATTGCCTGGCGGATCTCTTCGAACTGGGATTCGATTCGGTGGTCGTCATCGGAACGGACAGCCCGACTCTGCCGATCGATCACCTGATGGAGGCCTTCGACAGTCTGCAGAATGAAGACGATCTGGTCCTGGGTCCGGCCGCGGATGATAGTTACTATCTGGTCGGCATGCGGCGATTACACCGGACGATCCTTGAAGATCTTCCCTGGGGCGCCGGCGGGGTCCTGGCGGCGACTCGGGAACAGGCGGCCCGGGCGGCGTTGAATCTGATCCTGCTGCCGGTCCGGTACCGCATCGAGACCCCGGAAGAGCTGGAGCGGTTGCGGCAAGAGTTGAGCCGTGACCGAAGGATGGCGAAGTTCACGCGGAAATTTCTCCAGACGCTGGAACGATAGATTTCCAACTCGAATGATCTGGTGAACTTATGGACAAGTTGATAGCGATCATCAAACGCGAATACCTGACGCGCGTCAGATCCAAGGGGTTTATCATCGGCACCATCGTGAGCCCGTTGTTGATGATGTCATTCGTGATCATTCCGGTCATGGTGGCCCGCTTTGGCGGTCCCGGCAGTTACCGGATCTGGGTTCTCGATCAGACTTCGGATGCCCGTCTGTTCGAGCGGCTGGAGAAATTGCTGACCTCCGAGACCGGAGCGGATCGCCGTTACCTGATCCAACGCGAGATCGCGGATCCGGGGGCCAGTTTCGAAGAGCTCCGGACGCGGCTCAATCAGCGAGTCGCGGCCGGCGAGCTGGACGGTTACCTGGTCTTGCCGAAAGAGGCGTTGACCGAAGACCGCATCATGTATCTGGCCAAGAATGTCGGCGATTTCGGCAGCCGCGCTCAGATTCACAATGCGCTGAACCGGGCGATCATCGAGAGCCGCGTGGCGCAAGCGGGGTTGAAGACGGAGGATGTTCGCAATCTGGTCCGGGACGTTCAGTTGGACGTTCGTAATGTTCGCGGCGAGAGGGAGGGCAATCAAACCTTCTTTCTCTCCTTCGGCCTGTTGCTGATCATCTATATCACGGTCCTGGTCTACGGCCTGATGGTTATGAGCGGGGTCATGGAGGAGAAGCAATCGCGAATCATCGAGGTCTTGCTCTCGTCGGTCCGGCCCTTCGAGTTGATGCTGGGTAAACTGATCGGCATCGGTCTGGTCGGATTGACGCAATATCTGGTCTGGGTCACGTCCGGAATCATCATCAGCATCGTGACGGCCCTGCCGGTGCTGGCGGCCAGTTGGGATCGGCTCCCGAAGATTCCGGTTCTCCAGTTGGTCTTCTTCGTTGTCTACTTCATCCTCGGATATTTCCTCTACGCGACCCTGTACGCCATGGTGGGGGCGATCATCTCGAGCGAGGAAGATGCCCAGCAGGTGCAGATGCCGGTGACCATGACGATCGTGATCCCGATGATGATCGCGACGCTGGTGATCCGCAACCCGGACGGAAATCTGTCGATCCTGCTCTCGCTGGTGCCGTTCTTCAGCCCGATCCTGATGTTTTTACGGATCGGTCTGCAGATGCCGCCGTGGTGGCAGATCGCGCTTTCGATCCTGATCATGATCGTGACGATCCTGGGCATCATCTGGGTCGCGGCCAAAATCTACCGGGTCGGAATGCTGATGTACGGGAAGCGGCCGACCCTGCCCGAGCTGGCCCGATGGTTGAAATATAGTTGAACCTCTGGAACGGAGAGAAGGGGGATCCAAGTTTTGAACCGATTGACTACCTTTCTGGCGGAGTTGAACAAGGCCGAGCGGATTCTGCCCCGGCGCGATCAGCAGTTGCGCGCCGTCATCAAATTTCATGGGCCCTGCCCGATTCGTCCCCACAACCGGTATTTCGAGACGCTGGTCGGATCCGTGATCTCTCAGCAACTGTCGACCAAGGCGGCGGATACGATCTTCAAACGGTTCAAGGCGTTATATGCCCCGGCCCGGTTCCCGAAGCCCGAACAGATCCTGGCCACGCCCGACCCGGTCATGCGGGCCACCGGGATGTCCAACAGCAAGGTCTCTTTTGTCAAAGACCTCGTCGCCAAGACCCAGGACGGCACCGTCAACCTCCGCCGTCTGGCGGGGATGAGCGATCAGGAGGTGATCGAGACCCTGACCCAGGTCAAAGGGATCGGAGTCTGGACGGTCCATATGTTTTTGATCTTTTCGCTCGGCCGGTTGAACATCCTGCCGGTCGGCGATCTGGGGGTCCGGCGCGGGATCGAACGGCTTTACGGCTTCGATCATCTGCCCACGGCGGAGGAGATCGAACAGGTCGCGGAAGCGAACGGCTGGCATCCCTACTGTTCGGTGGTCTCCTGGTATCTCTGGCGAAGCCTTCACAATCAGCCTCCGGTTTGAGCCTGGGAGAGCGCTGCGCGCGGTCAAATTGAAAATCGCGCACCAACAGGGTATTCTGCTAACTTATTTGCCCAAGCGCTTTTCTGTAGAAGTGTGTCTATGTCATCAAATATTCGCAATTTTTCAATCATCGCGCACATCGATCACGGCAAGACGACGCTCTCCGACCGATTGCTGGAGTCTACCGGCGCGCTCGAATCGCGGGAGATGTCGGAACAGGTGTTGGACGCGATGGATCTCGAACGGGAGCGGGGCATTACCATCAAAGCCCACGCGGTCCGGTTGAATTATCGGGCCAAGAATGGGCAGGAATATATCCTGAATCTGATCGATACTCCGGGGCACGTCGATTTCTCCTACGAGGTCTCGCGGAGCCTGTCGGCCTGCGAGGGCGCCTTGCTGATCGTCGACGCCAGCCAGGGAGTGGAGGCCCAGACCCTGGCCAACGCCTATCTGGCGGTCAACAACAATCTGGATCTGATCCCGGTCATCAACAAGATCGATCTGCCGGGGGCGGATCCCGAGATGGTCAAAGAACAGATCGAGAATGTGATCGGACTCGGGACGCACAATGCCGTGCTGGCTTCGGCCAAGGCCGGCATCGGCATCGATCAGATTCTCGAAGCCATTGTCAACGAGGTTCCGCCGCCGCAAGGGGTGGCGGATGCTCCGCTCAAGGCTCTGATCTTCGATTCGTGGTTTGATCCCTATCGTGGGGTGATCGTCATGGTGCGGGTGATCGACGGTGAGCTGCGGGTCGGGACCAAGATCCGGCTCATGGCCAAAGGGCGCGATTACGAAGTCGACGAACTGGGCGTCCTGACCCCGAAACCTCGTCAGATCGGGAAACTCGGGGTCGGCGAGGTCGGTTTCATCGTCGCCAACATCAAGACGGTCGCCGATGTCAGCATCGGCGATACCATCACCGAGACCGCCCGGCCCACGATCGAACCCTTTCCGGGTTTTCAGGAGATCAAGCCGATGGTCTTCGCCGGAATCTATCCGGTGGAGCCGAATCAGTATGAAGAGCTGCGCGATGCGCTCGAAAAACTGCGCCTCAACGATTCTTCGTTCTTCTTTGAACCGGAAGTCTCGGTGGCGCTCGGGTTCGGGTTCCGATGCGGCTTTCTGGGCCTGCTCCATATGGAGATCGTTCAGGAGCGATTGGAGCGCGAGTTCAATGTCGATCTGATCACGACCGCTCCGGGCGTGCGTTACCGCATCACCGATGTTCGCGGCCAGGAGTTCGAGATCGACAGCCCCGCGAAACTGCCTCCGGCGGGCGACATCGTGAAGTTCGAGGAGCCGATCATCCAGGCCATGATCATGACCAATGAGGAGTTCATCGGCAACATCCTGGCGCTGCTCGATGAAAAACGCGGAGTGCAGAAGGGGTTCGAATATCTGACGACCACCCGCGTGCTGCTCACTTATGAATTGCCGCTCAACGAGATCGTGCTCGATTTCTTCGACCGGTTGAAATCGGTCTCGCGCGGATATGCTTCACTCGATTATCATTTCGCCGGCTATCGCGAGTCGGATCTGGTCAAACTCGATATCCTGGTCGCCGGCGATCCGGTGGATGCGCTCTCGCTGATTCTGCACAAAGAGGCCGCCTACACCCGTGGCCGGGCCCTGGTGGAGCGGATGCGCAAGCTGATTCCGCGGCAGTTGTTCGAGGTGCCGATTCAGGCCGCCATCGGTTCGCGGGTCATCGCCCGCGAAACCATCAAGGCGGTCGGCAAGAACGTCCTGGCCAAATGTTACGGCGGCGATATCACCCGCAAACGCAAGCTGTTGGAGAAGCAGAAGGAAGGCAAGAAGCGGATGAAACGCGTCGGCAAAGTCGAAATCCCGCAGGAGGCTTTTCTCGCAGTCTTGAAAGTCAATGATTAAATGGAAAACCGCGTCATTCCAATCTTTCCCTTGCCGATAGTGCAATTTCCGGGCGCCCTGACGCGCCTGCACATCTTCGAGCCGCGTTATCGCAAGATGCTCAAGGACGTCATGGATGGCGACCGGGTCTTCGGCATCCTCTATCGTTCCGGCGAAAACGTCTTCGAGTCGGAACGCCTGCCGCCGGGGCACATCGGCTGCACCGTCGAAGTCGCGGTGGCCCAGGGCTTGCCCGACGGCCGTTCCAACATCCTGTGCGTCGGCGGGACGCGTTACCGCCTGGTCAGTTATGTCGAGGGTGAGCCGTATTTGAAAGCCGAGGTGGAGTTCTTCGACGATGAACCGACCTTCCAGGATCTCTCCGGATCGGCGGCGCTGACCAAAGACCTGTTTCGGCGAGTGCTGGCGGCCGCCCGCAAACTGCGGGACGACGGCGACCGTGAACTGTCGGAGGTTCCCGACCTGCCCGACGAGGCCCAGGCGCTCTCGTTCATCATCGCCGCCTCACTGGATCTGGAGGCCGCCCGAAAACAGGAACTGCTGGAATTGACCGAAACCTCCGAGCGGCTGAAACGGATCACCGAAACTCTCGAACTGCTGGCGGCCGATTACGAACGGCGCGCCCTGATTCATCACCTCTCCAAGAGCAATGGCCACGGCGGAAAACCGCCCAATCTGGAATAGATCTAACCGCTAAATCCGCGAAGCTTGATCGATTCAGCGTGTTTCGCGTCTTCCGCGGTTGAGGATCTGCTCGCCCTGCTCGGCCGAAATCCCGCTGACCCGCACGATCTTGTTCTTGGATCTGGATCCGGAGACGATTTCGATCTGCTGGCGAGTGACGCCGAAGAGCTTCGCCAGGAATCGCGCCAGCTCGTCGTTGGCCTCGCCATCGACCGGAGGGGCGGCCAGCCGGAGTTTGAGCGCCCCGTCCACTTCGCCGGCAATCGCGTTCTTCGAGGCGCGGGGTTGCACCCGCACCGCGAAGGTCACGGTCTCGTCTTTTGAGGTCAGCTTGATCGCCACGGATCAGAAGAAGATCTTGAGCACCGCCGCATAGGCGAAGGTGAGCGCGATCCAGAGAATGATGAAGGAGAAACCGGCAAACATCCCGCCGAATTCAAAGACATGCAGCAGGGGGGAGAGCCGTTCCATGGCCCAGTACGAGGCGCCGCGCAGCAATCCGAAGAGCCAATTGACGAAGACGATCGTCATGAGCGTCATCAGAAAGAGGATGATCGCCAGCAGCAGGGTGCCGATCAGGTAGAGCGCGCCGATGAAGAAATTGCCGTTCCCGAACCGGATGATGCTCGCGCCCAGATAGTTCAGGATCAGGAACAGGTTGTCGATCACGGTGTAGACGACATACCAGGTGATGGCCAGGGCGAAGAGCACCATGATCACGGCCGGATCGAAGCCGAGCGATTTTCTCAACGGGTAGTAGAATCGCGAGCTCTTCATGCGGGCGATCACTTCATCCGTCGGGCGGCGCGCATTCTGATAGAGTCGCCCGAACGGGTTGAGTTTCAGGACGTCGGTTAAGATCCGCAGCAGCAGAAAGGCGGTCACCAGGCCGATCGTGATCCCGATCACGATCTGCACGAATCCCTGCAGGCTGTTGACCGTATAAATGATGAGGTTTCCGACCTCCCCGATCGATAGCATATTCATAATGAGGGGCAAATGTTTGTCAATCATTGCGCTCTGTGGTTTTAGAGGATGCCCGGATTCAGCTTCGCTCACCGAAGATGGCCGTGCCGATCCGGATCAGGGTGGCGCCTTCTTCGATGGCCACCTCGAAATCATGACTCATCCCCATTGAAAGATCTTTGAAATGCCGGCCGACGATGCCGGCGCGTTGCGCCTGGTCGCGCAATTCACGCAGCCGCCGAAAAAACGGCCGGACCTCTTCGGGATTCTCCAGGTACGGCGGCACCGTCATTAATCCCTTGAGCTCCAGATTGGAGAGTTTGTCACATCGTTCACAGATCGGCAAAACCTCGCCGGGCTGGAGACCGGCTTTCGATTGCTCCGCCGCGAGGTTGACCTCGATCATGACCGGCAATCGTTTCCCGGCCTCGCCGGCCGTCTGATTGAGTCGTTCGGCCAGTTTGAGACTGTCGACCGACTGAACCTGATCGAAGAGTTCGACGGCGCGCCGGGCCTTGTTCGATTGCAGGTGCCCGATCAGGTGCCATTCAAACGGCGTCGAGTCCCTGAGGGCCGCCAGTTCCGAGAGCTTGGCCGCCGCTTCCTGAACGCGGTTCTCGCCGATCACGCGAACGCCCGCCTCGACGGCGGCTTTGATCATCGCGGGCGGGACCGTTTTGGTCACGCCGACCAGCGTCACTTCCGATTCCGAACGCCCGGCGCGCGCGCAGGCGGCGGCGATTCGTTGATTAATGAAAACAAGCCGCTCGCTCAATCCGGTGATCGAATCGGCGGCGGCTTCTCCGGCATTCGTCATCATGGGTTTGAAATCCGTGACTGAATGTCTGAATCTGGGTTCACTTCTTGCTGCTCTTCTCTCCGTCTTTCGGCTCGATATAACTCTGCCGATGCTGGATCACGATCAATTTCGGATCGATCTGGTCGCCCAGATTGGCCTTGACCACGATCTTGCGCCGCTTGCCGTCCCGCCGATTGTTGGTCGAGATGTATCCCATGCTGTACTGGTTGCGCACCAGCGCGGAGATCGATTGCAGGACCGAGGGGATCTCGCCGGGGAAGGTGACTGGAAAGTACTTGCCGCCGGTCGAATCCGCGAAGGTCTTGAGGGTATTCTGCGCCTGCAAGAGGGTCATGCGGTCCGGGATCCCCATGATCTCCAGCCCGCGCCCCGGATCCAGGGCCTGATCGTATTTCTTCAGAAAGAGATTGCCGGTTCCGATCACGTAGATGGGGACGCCGGAATTCTCGACGATCTTGCGCGCCTGGTCGTAGTTGATCTTGCTGAAGGTGTCGATTCCCGAACAGACCATGAGGACCGCGGTTCGCGCGTTGACCTCGGAGAGACCCGCATACTCGGTCTTCTCGCTCTTGCTCTCTTCGAGGACCACGCTGTCGCCGACGCCGCCCTGCAGCACGAACTTCAGCGCATCGAAGAGGTTGCTCTCGCTGAAGGCCGGATTGTTGCGGATCAGCAGGTTGACCGCCTGCGCCAGCTTGTTCCGGTCATCGGTGAAATCGACCAGCGGCGTCGGGCGAATATCGTAGGCGACGAGCGAGATGAAGTCCTTGGGTTTGACGAAGCGGTTGACGAACTCGAAGGCCGGCCGGAGGATCTCGATCCGCCCGGGCTCGAAGTAGCCGCCCGTCGCCTGACCCAGAATGTCGACCAGTTTGCTGTATTCGAGCAGCAGGACCATGGTCACCGGCGCTTCGGGAGTGGAGAAGTTCTCGATCTCCTGCTTAATTCCGTCCTCGTAGATCTCGAAGTTCTCCTTCTTCAATCCCTGGAGCAGCGCGCCGGTCTTCTTGTTGTAGAGCACCGCTTCGACGTTGACCACCTCGGTCTCAATATTGATGGAGGCGGGAGGGATGGTCTTATCGATCTTCTTCTCTTCCTGCCGCCGTTGTTCCTCGGGGTCTCCGCTCGCGTTGGGGTTCTTCTTCTGCTTATCGGAGCTCTTGCGCCCGGCTTGCCCATCGACCCGATCATTGAGCAAGAGACTGCCGCCGCCAAAGACGATCGCAAATGTAACCACGAACACGATAACTAGTCTCAGCATACTATTCATATTCAGTACCTCGATTCCGGTTGCCTGTGTTCGCACACCCCGGTGAGCAGGCGGCGACTGGTGGCCTAGACTTGAGCCTTCAGTCTATCAAATGACATCCTTTATGCAAAGTTTGTCATCTCCCAATACGACGCAACTTATATTAAGGATGTAGCACGAGGGGCATGCGAAAATATGAATGAATTGTTACGAAAAACCGGATGCGGGGCGGAAATTTTTCTCCGAGCTTAAAGCTTATATTATTGATAATGCTTTGTTTAGATGTTGTGCGCGGGGAACCCCGCACCCCGGCCGAGGGTCGGCGGCTAAGTCATGTTGCAAATCGGGACGAGGCTATGCTAGCCTCCCACACTGTTATTCACTTATCGGCACTTCTCGTTAAGATATGAGAGAAGGCATCCAAATATTTCCTCCAGGTGGCGATCAAGTGATAATCCGAAACACACATAGCCTGCTGAGAGATTGGACTTGTCTTCTATCGCAAGTGAGCCCCTCCCAGACTCACTGACCCGTGGTGCGGGTTGAGATGTGTCAAGGAGAAATAAAAAAGATGAATGAAGATAGACGGTTCTATACGTTTGTTTTTGCCCCGACAGCGAAATCCCCACTGAGAAAGTTTAACGTTCACCATAATGTCCTTTATTCCATTCTCGGTTTTGCCATAGTCGGACTCTTGACGGTTACTTACGGTACCTACCGTTTGGCGCAGCATGCCTATGTTGTAACCAAGCTGAACTTGTTGGAAAATGAAAATCGGTTTCTGCGCGAGCAGAATCAGGAAGTGAATAGCAAAAAAGACCTGTTGCTCAATCGGTTCGTGGCGCTTGATTCTACTCAGCGCAAATTGGCCGAGACTTCGGGCGTCAGCCGTCAGGCGGCTGAACTCAATAAAAATATCGGACAGGGCGGTCCCGATACGGATGCCAAGCTCAGCGACATCGAGCGGGCCACGGCTGCCCTGGAGACGGAATTGAGACAGATCAAGGATGTCTTCGATAAGAATCAGGTCAAACTTTCATCGACGCCCAATGGGTGGCCGGTGCGCGGATACATCACCGACGGTTTCGGGATGCGGCGCAATCCTTTCGGCGGCGGGTCTGAAATGCACGCCGGAATGGATATCGCGACCAATCACGGAACCGCGATCGAAGCGACGGCCGATGGAATCGTGATCTTCTCCGGGGTCTATGGCGGGTACGGCAACGTCGTGCTGATCGACCACGGCTACGGGATCACGACCCGATATGGTCATATGTCGAAGATTGAAGTGACTGTGGGCCAGCATGTCACTCGTGGCAAGATCATCGGTGCCGTCGGGAGCACCGGGCGTTCGACCGCGCCCCATTGCCACTACGAGGTGCGGTTGCATGACCGCCCCGTCAATCCGCTCAACTATCTTTCGGTCGGCAGAACCTAATTTTTACCAATTCTATAGGTTGGCATCGGCGGGCGGGGAATTTTTATGAACCGCCCGCCCTTTCTTGTCGCAGGTGCTCCTTCAGGATGCAGCGGTCCATGACGACCCGGAGTCCGGCCTGGAGCGCCCGTTCGGCGGCGGCCTGATCGATCACACCTTCCTGGAGCCAGACGGCCTGGGCTCCGAGGCGGATGGCTTCGTCGACGTGTGCGCCGGCCTCTTCGGAGCGGCGGAAGATGTCGACCAGGTCCACCCGCTCCGGGATCTCGGCGAGCGAGGGATAGCTCCGTTCGCCCAGGACCTCGGTCTCGTTCGGATTGACGGGAATGATCCGGTAACCGTGCTGTTGCAGGTACCGGGCGACCCCGTAACTCGGGCGGGAGGGGTTGGCGGAGAGTCCCACCACCGCAATGACGTGGCAGTCGGCGAGAATTCGCCGGATGGCTTCGCGGTCATTTATTTCCATATCCCCACATCTCAGAGCTCGTGATGCTCCTGGAGGCTGATCACGTTCAGTTTTTCCTGGCGCAGGGCCGCAATGGCGCTCGCGGCCGCGTTCGCGCCGGTCAGGGTCGTGAACGTGACGACGTTGTATTGCATGGCGGCCCGCCGGATGGCCCGTTCGTCGTAAAAGGACGATCGCCCGAGCGGAGTGTTGACGATCAGGTCGATCTCGTCGCTCTTGATCAGATCGACGACGTTCGGACGGCCTTCGTTGACCTTGAAGACCCGGTCGCACGAGACGCCCGATTCGTTCAAAAAGACGGCGGTGCCGCGCGTGGCGATGATTCTGAATCCGAGGTCCGAGAGCCGCTTGGCCACCCGGACCGCATTCTTCTTGTCGTTGTCGTTGACGCTGATGAAGGCGGTGCCGTTCACCGGCAGGCTGGCATTGGCCCCCATCTGGGCCTTGGCGAAGGCCAGGCCGAAGCTGTCGGCCATGCCCATGACCTCGCCCGTCGATCGCATCTCGGGCCCCAGCATGGGGTCGACCCCCGGAAACTTGTTGAAGGGGAAGACCGGCTCTTTGATGAAGATTCGGGTCACCTTCAACTCCTCGGGCAGGTTGAAATCGCTCAGTCTCTGCCCGGTCATGATCCGGGCCGCGATCTTGGCCAGCGGCACGCCGGTGGCCTTGGAGACGAACGGCACCGTGCGCGAGGCTCGCGGATTGACTTCGAGCACGTAGACGATGTCGTCCTTGATCGCGAATTGAATGTTCATGAGACCCCGCACCTCCAGCGACCTGGCCAGTTGCCGCGTGTATCGCCGCATCGTCTCCAGGTGCTCGGGTTTGACCATGTAAGGCGGGAGGACGCACGACGAATCGCCCGAATGGATTCCGGCCTCTTCGATGTGCTCCTGGATGCCGGCGATCACGCAGCGTTCGCCGTCGGATAGCGCGTCGACGTCGACCTCGAAGGCGTCTTCGAGGAAGCGGTCGATCAGGACCGGTTTCTCGGGCGAAGCGGCGACGGCGTTCTTCATGTAGCCTTCGAGGCTCTGTTCATCGTAGACGATCATCATGGCGCGTCCTCCCAGCACATAACTGGGCCGGACGAGCACCGGATATCCGATCGAGGCCGCCACCCGTTTGGCCTCCTCGATGGTGACGCCGGTCCCGTTGATCGGTTGCGGGATGTGGAGGTCGGCCAGCAGTTTGCCGAAACGTTTGCGGTCTTCGGCGAGATCGATCGATTCCGGCCGGGTCCCGATGATCGGGACGCCCGCGTGATGCAATCGCATCGCCAGGTTGAGCGGGGTCTGCCCGCCGAACTGGACGATGACCCCGTCGGGTCTCTCCAACTCCACGATGTGCATGACGTCTTCGAACGTGAGCGGCTCGAAGTAGAGACGGTCGGAGGTGTCGTAATCGGTTGAGACGGTCTCCGGGTTGCAATTGACCATAATCGTCTCGTAACCGTCCTCCTTGAGTGCGAACGAGGCGTGGCAGCAACAGTAGTCGAATTCGATCCCCTGGCCGATCCGGTTGGGCCCGGAGCCCAGGATCATAATCTTTTTACGATCGCTCGGCTGGGCCTCGCATTCGCTCTCGTAGGTCGAATAGAGATAGGGAGTGAACGACTCGAACTCCGCGCCGCAGGTGTCGACGCGCTTGTAGACCGGTCTGATCCCGTCCGCCACGCGCCGCGCCCGGACCTCGTCCTCCGAGGACCGGAGCAGTTCGGCGATCCGGTCGTCGGAAAATCCATAGCGTTTGGCCCGGCGCAGCAGATCGGAGGAGATGGTGGGCAATTTCTCCACTTTCAATTCGTTCTGCAGTTCCACGATCTGCCGGAGCTGGGTCAGGAACCAGGGATCGATCCCCGTCAATTCATAGATCTCGTCCAGGGTCCAACCGCGTTCGAAGGCCGCGTGCAGGTAGTAGATGCGCTCGGCATTGGGGATGATCAGTTTTCGCCGCATGGTTTCGTCATCGACGTAACCGATGTGGAACGAACCGCGCCGTTCGAGCGAACGCACGCCCTTCAGGAACGCCTCCTTGAAGGTGCGGCCGATCGCCATCACCTCGCCCACGGACTTCATCTGGGTGCCGAGCGAATCCTCGACCCCCGGGAACTTCTCGAACGCCCACTTCGGAATCTTGACCACGACGTAATCGATGGTCGGCTCGAACGAGGCCGGAGTCTGTTTGGTGATGTCGTTCGGAATTTCGTCCAGCGTATAACCGAGCGCGAGCTTGGCCGCGATCTTGGCGATCGGGAACCCGGTGGCCTTCGAGGCCAGCGCCGAAGAGCGCGAGACCCGCGGATTCATCTCGATGACCCGCAGGTCGCCGTTGCGCGGGTTGACGGCGAACTGGATATTCGAGCCGCCGGTCTCGACTCCGACCTTCCGGATGATCTTGATGGCCGCGTCGCGCATGATCTGATACTCGCGATCGGTCAGCGTCTGGGCCGGCGCCACCGTGATCGAATCGCCGGTGTGGACGCCCATGGCATCGAAGTTTTCGATCGAGCAGACGATCACCACGTTGTCCGCCAGGTCCCGCATCACCTCCAATTCGAACTCTTTCCAACCGATGATCGACTCTTCGACCAGGATCTCGCTGATCGGGCTGGCGGCCAGACCGCGCTCGGCGATCTCTTCGAACTCCTCCACGTTGTAGGCGATGCCGCCGCCGGTGCCGCCCAGCGTGAAGCTGGGGCGGATGATGATCGGGAAGTTGAGGCTTTCGGTGGCTTCGAGCGCCTCGGCCATGGCCCGGCAGAACTGGGCCTTGGGCATCTCCAGGCCGATCTCATCCATGGCCTTCTTGAAGAGCAGCCGGTCTTCGGCGACCTTGATCGCCTGGAGTTTCGCGCCGATCAGCTCGACGTTGTACTTCTCCAACACTCCGCTCTCGGCGAGTTTGACCGTCAGGTTCAGGGCCGTCTGTCCGCCGACCGTCGGCAAGAGGGCGTCGGGCCGCTCCCGCTCGATGATGGTGCCCAACGTTTCGACGGTGAGCGGTTCGATATAGGTTCGGTCGGCCAACTCCGGATCGGTCATGATCGTGGCCGGATTGGAATTGACGAGCACCACTTCGAATCCCTCTTGCTTCAGGGCTTTGCACGCCTGGGCGCCTGAATAATCGAATTCGCAGGCCTGGCCGATGATGATCGGGCCAGAGCCGATGATGAGGATTTTACGCAGATCGGTCCGTTTAGGCATGATGATGTTGTCTTAATATCTTCGGTCCTGGTGAATTTTACAGGCGGTTGGAAAATACACTCCCACCTCCCCTTGATCCCTGCAAAAATAACACACGAACATTGGCTAGAGAAGTCTAGAGAAGTCTAGAGAAGTCTTCCGACTTTTCTAGACTTCTTCCCGCTTTCGGTTTTTGAACTCCGCCAGTTTCCATCTGGGCCAGGTCGAGGTCCGGCTGTAGCGATTGCTGGCCTGGGCCAGGCCGTCGATCCGGGTCGATCCGCAGTGCGGGCAGATGGTGTGAAGACCGCGCGATAGTTTCTGGCAGTTGTGGCAGATCGTGAACTCCGGAGCGAACGTGAGCGTTGAGGCCTTGGTTCGGTGAAAAGCGTGAGAGATGATCGACGCCAGGTGCTCGGTCGTGGGGATCCCCATTCCGAGCCAGAGATCCGTCGTCGCGTTCCAGACCATTCCGCCCTGCAAGGCGCCTTCGATTCGGATCTTGTCGGCCAGGCCCACTTCAGACATGACCGGGAGTTTGGTCGAATTGGTGTAATGGACCTCGCCTTCGTCGATGATCTGGGACTTGGTCGCGAGCGATTGAGAGATGGCGGTCGGACCGAATTTTCTGAGGTCGAGCCGCGCCAGACGATGGGGCGCGGCGAGATCGTGCGACTCGGCGATCAGGAACCGAACCTTGTGTTTGGCCGAGAGTCGCCCGGCCTCCGCGTTAAGATGGGCAATCACCCGCAATGCGAAGTCCAGCGCCTCGATCGAGGTGTCGAGCGGGCTTCCGGTGACGATCTGCGCCATCTCGGCCAACCCGACCGGGCAGATGGCATGGGCTGTCCAACTGAGCGGCAGGAACGGTTCTTTGTCCGGCCGCATCGCCAGCATGGCCAGGACTCCGGCCTCTCCGCGAGCGAGCAGCTTTTCGAGGAAGACGCGTTTCTGGAGCGAGGCGTGGGCCGCCAACTCCAGGAGCGCGGTCAGGAGGTCCCAGATCTCTTCCCGCCGGCCTTCCGCGCGGTAACCGACGCGCGGCAGGTTGATGGCGACTGAAGAGAAGGTGGCCGCCCGCCATTGCCAGCTTTCACCGGACCGCTGCAATTTATCGGCATTGACTCCGTACCGCGCCGTGAAGGCCGCGGCGGCCGGGCTCAGATTCGGGAGATTGGCCGCGTGGGGGCGATCGAAAGCCAGCACCACGCCTCCGCGTTCGGCCGCGACCCGGCCGGCCAGATCGAGGCAGTCGCGATGGGCGGGGTTCTCGATCAGTTGCTGATTCAGGTGCAGGATCGGGCGCGGCCCGATGAACGAGAGACCCTGTCCGTCACCCTCCAGATAGACTTCAAAGAGGGTCTTCAGAAAATTTCGCGCGACTTCGCCCATCGAACCGTAGGTGGCGTTCAACTTCTCGCCGCTGGCTCCGACGATCGGCAACTCGCGGAGATAGGCGGGCGCCTCCCAGTCCAGGTGCAGATCGCATCGCACGGGCTGGCCTCCGCGCGCAATGGTCGGGGCCGACAGCTCGAACAAGAGGCCCTGGGCCAACTGTTTGATCTCCCGTTGATTGAGACCGACCAGCATCGGCGCCAGCGCGAAGTTGACCGAATCCCACTCCAACGCCTGGCTGAAATAGCCCTGCAGCGCTGCCGTGTAGGTGACCAGATGCGAGGCGAGCACTTCCGGGCGTTTGGCCGGGCGCGAGCCGGCGAATCCTCCGGGCAGCTTGATGCCGTGGCGTTTGATGAAATCGATGGTGCCGATCATGGTCGTCGGCCGATCCACCTCGCCCAGGTTTTCAATGTGGAAATCGCCCTCCACGTGCGCTTTCGCCACTTCGTCCGAGAAGACGTAGAGCATGGCGTACTCGCGTTTGATCGCCTCGGCCAGGGCCAGGCTCGTGCCTTCCGGGCCGTGGACCACGGCCGCCTCGCCGGGCGTCGACTGAATGATGCGCTCCACGTCGTAGACCGGCACGCCCAGTCGCGAGTGCGCGCGGTATTCGTTCATCAATCCGAGTTCGAGCAGTTTGGCATCGACCAGCCCGCGGATCAGGGGCGCGGTCAGGGCTCGAATCCCCGAATTTTCGATCTGTTGTTTGACTTCGAGGGCGATCTGTTGGGCCGTCTCCGGGACGAGCCGGGTCTCGCGCACCAACGCCTCGGTGATGCGCTGCGGATCGAACCGCGTATAGTTCTCGTCCGATTGTCGAACCAGTAACTCAGATTCAGTCAACGTGAAGTTCACCTTATTCTGAAGCATGTTCATAACAGTTGGGAGAAAAGACTGCGAAGTTAGTCATTCTTCACCAAGTGGTTGACCGGCCCTGCTCCATGACCGACACCTGGCGCGCCGCGCAGGGCTGCTTCCAGATACCGTTTAGCGTTAGAGATCGCCGCGGAAAGTTCGTGGCCGCCCGCGAGCGAGGCCGCGATGGCCGATGACAGCGTGCACCCGGTACCGTGCGTATTACGCGTCGCGATCCGCGGAGCCCGGAACACGCGTAACTCGCTCCCGTCGTCGAGCACATCGATCGCTTCATCCTCCAGATGCCCGCCCAACAGATGCCCGCCTTTCACGAGCACCGCCGGTCCGGCCCGATGTCGGCCTCGCCGGTCTTCACACATTCTGCGGAGTTGGCGGGCTGCACGTTTCATCCCTTCCAGATCCTCCACTTTCATCCCGGTCAGGCGGGCCGCCTCCTGCAGGTTGGGCGTGATCACGTCCGCGACCGGTAGCAATCGCTCGAGCAGTGTCTCAATGGCTGCTTCATCGATCAGGTCGTAACCGCTCGTTGAGCGGATCACCGGATCTATCACCACCTTCGGCAGGGCGTGGCGCTCGATCGTTTCGGCCACCACTTCGATACTCTCCCGCGTGGGCAACATCCCGGTTTTGACTGCGGCGATGGGGAAGTCACTGATAATCGGCTCAAGCTGTGCCCGCAGGATCTCCGCCGGCTGATGATAGGCGCCATACACGCCGAGCGTGTTCTGCGACGTGATGGAGGTGATCGCCGCCGCCCCGTAACACCCGAAGGCGGCAAACGTCTTGATATCGGCCAGCACCCCCGCGCCGCCCGACGGATCATAACCTGCAATTGATAATACGATGAGCATGGCAAAGATCGATGCACCAGCGCAGAGCTGAGAGACGCAAAATGGGTTTACTCGTTTAGGTGCTTGTTAGGGTCGCAGCTAGCTTCTCTCTCTATCTTCATCTCTTCCTATTTAGCAATATCGGTAAAACCTTGAAAAAATCCTCAATCAGCAACGACCAAGTGGTCAGATACACTCTATCTGGTGGGTTCATTGGTTATCATATCATCATCTTGGGTAGGGGGCAAAGTTAAAAGTTTCACTTTCGTAGGATTTTATGAGGTTCCGCTGAGAGACGGTGAGGGGAATTTATTGACTTCCGTCGCGCCCTGCCGACAATCAACCCTTGGCCGAGAGGCCGTAGTCAAGGTGAGGAGGATGTGATGGACGTTGATCAACCGACGATCGTCGGGCTCGATATCGGCGGGACCAAGACTGCGATTGTGGAGGGGACTCTCGACGCCGCGATCTTGCAGCGAGTCGAGATCGCCACCGAGGCGGAGAGGCCGTTCGAAGAGGTCTTTCCCAACCTGGTCGGATTGACCCGGCGGGTGATCGAGGGCGCCGCCGGCGCCGGTCGCCCGGTCAAGGCGCTGAGCGTCTCGATCGGCGGGCCGCTGCGGATTGCCGCCGGCGAACTGATCGATCCTCCGCATCTCCCCGGTTGGCACGGCGTCAAATTGAAACAGCGTTTGAGAGAGGCTTTTCCGGATCTGCCGGTCTATCTCGAACACGACGGCAATGCCGGTGCGCTGGCTGAGTTCCGTTTCGGCATCGGGCGTGAGCGGGACGATCTGCGCCATTTGATCTTTCTGACCTCCGGGACCGGATTCGGCGGAGGGCTGATCGTCAATGGTCAGATCCTGCACGGCGCCAGCGATTCGGCCGGCGAGATCGGCCATCTGCGCCTGGCTCCGGACGGGCCGGTCATCTTCGGCAAGGCCGGTTCGTGGGAGAGTTTCGCCTCGGGCGAGGGCCTGGTGAAACTCGCGGCCCGCAAGTTTCCGCAACGCTGGTCCGTTCAGACCCCGATCCGTGAGGTGGTGGCGGCGATGCTCGCCGACGATCCTCAAGCGCTGGAGGTCGCCGCCGAGGTCGGGACCTGGATCGGCCGCGGCCTGGCGTTGCTCGTCGACACGCTCAACCCGCAGGTGATCGTCCTGGGCTCACTGGCCGTGGCGCTCGGCGATCGCCTGCTCGAACCGGCGCGGCGGGCGCTGGCCGCAGAGGCGCTGCCGCAGGCCGTCGCGGCCTGTGAGGTCGTCCCGGCCCGCCTGGGCCCTCAGATCGGCGACGTCGCGGCCTTGATGGCCGCCATCGAATTCTTTAAGTCATGAACCGCGAAATCCGCGAAATCAGGCAGACTTCGCGGATTTCGCGGTCTAAATCTTCGCTGACATGATCGTCTCGATATTCTGTTGGAGTTGCTGCGGGTCGGTGAAGAGACCGATGCCGGCGATCCCGGCCGCGCCGTGCCGCAGGGTTTCGCGAAAATTGGCGAGATTGAGGCCGCCGAGGGCCAGGACCGGAATCGTGACGGAGCGGCAGATCTCAGCGAACGCCTGGATCCCGAGCGGAGGGCCATAGCTCATTTTGGATGGCGTCGGGTAGACCGGTCCGCAGACGATGAAGTCGGCGCCCCCGGCCTCGGCCGTGCGGGCCTCGGCGAGGGAGTGGGTCGAGACGCCGATCAACAGTTCGTTCACCCCACGGCCGGCGGCGATCGCCCGCGCTTGAGGGACCGGCATCGACGAGGCCCGCAGATGCACTCCCGCGGCTCCGGTGGCCAGGGCGACCTCCAGTCGATCGTTGACCAGAATTTGTGCTTTGAGCGGGCGGGCCAACCGCAGGACCTCCTGTGTCAGGTTCCGCAGGTCCGGATCGTCCAGGTCTTTCTCGCGAATCTGAATCAGCCGGCAACCGGCTTCGAGGGCTTGACGAAGGACGGCGAGTTGATGGAGTCGAATCTCCGCTTCGGTCTCCTCAGGCTTGCGGCGGAGCGCCTGGCGGTCGCTGATCAGGTAGAGCAATGGACGACTGTCTGGCAGATTCGGCAACGGCTGGTTTGGCCTCCTCTTTCTGGGAATCGCCGAGGACGATGAGCGCCTGCACACTTTCGCGAAACTTAAGGATATCCCGCAGACCGGCCAGGATATTGAGGGCGCCCAACCCGGAAACGGCCCCTTTGATATAACCGCTGATCAGGAGTGTCCGAATCCAGGGTGCGTCCAGTTTTCCGGTGATTAAGTGGAGAAATACGTTATCTTCCCAGTATGGCGTCCAGGGCAGGAAGACGAGCAGAATCCCAACCTCGAAGCAGATCAATATGTAGACGATGACGGTAATTTTTGCTGACATCTGAATCACATCCAAGCACTCGTCGAACTGCGGCTCAGTAATCGAACTCCCGGAGCTTGAGGCGTCAGGATATCAGTTCGAAGATTGAGCCGCAACCAGCGCCCTATCTTTCATCAACTTAGGGAGAGGATTGAGGGTCAGCGTTGAAAATTGAACTTCAGAAGTTCGCGGCGGCGTGAAATCGTGATTTCAACCGGATTGCCTGAACTTTTATCCATGGCTTCGAGGAGCTCCGCGAGATTGTTGATCGGGGTGGCGCCCACCTTGAGGATGACATCGCCCGCCATCAGCCGCGGGCCGGGCTCTTTGCTGTTCTCGACCACGTTGGAGACCAGCAGGCCGTTGGTGACGGCGAAATAGTGCATCAACTGGCCGCTCAGCGGTTGCACCTCGAATCCGTAGAAGACGCGCAATCTGATCTCCGGCGGAGCCGCGCTGGTCACCGCCCCCAGAAAGACTCGCATCATCCCGACTCGCGATTCCAGTTTCGGGCGATTCGGGTCGGAGGTGGGAGTGGCTTTCAGTTTCTCCTCCATCGATTCGAGGCGACGCGCGAGCACAAAAGGTTGTTCTTCCGGCTCGATGGCCGGAGCCGGAGCCAGCCGGGCCCGCAGATTCTTATACTCGCTCCCGCGCTTGACCTTCAACGTGACCTCGCTGTTGGCCGGAATGCGCGTGATGATCGAGGCCAGTTGGGCCTTGGTCTCGACCCGTTGTTCGTTGACGCTCAGCAGGATGTCCTTGGCCCTGACCCCGGCCATCTCCGCCGGGCTGTCCGGCGCGACCGCCGTCACCCGCACTCCCAGATCTTCGTTCGTGGGTTTGATCTTGCCCGTCGGAATGACGACCGTGGTATCCATCCCGGCGGCGCCGAGCCAGCCATGCGCGATGCTGTTGTGGGTCTTGATGACGGCTTGCGCGATGCTCTGAATCTGCGAGATCGGATAGACCAGATGCGGCCCTCCGCTGCCGGTGTCGTAGATCGCCAGTCCGAAGACGGAGGTCTCTTTATCCAGAATCAGGCTGCCGTCCTGCACCGGCGTCAGTCGCGGGCTGAGCAGGTGATAGATCGGGTTCCCGGGATTATAGCGATAGTCGCCGACCGCTTTGACGATCTGGCCATGATAGAAGTTGAGCCGCGGATTGCCCCTGATCAGCACCGAGCCGAAGTTCGATGATTGATTGGGATGGAATCCGAAGACCCGAATGTTGGAGCGGGCCGGCAGTTGCTTCTCATCGCAGAGGGTGGCCGGTTTTAAATTCGGATCGTTGACCTTCAGCACGCAGAGGCCGCTGACCGCATCCATTCCCAGAAACTTGGCCGGAGTCGGTTTCAGGCCCCGGGCCTTGACCATGATCTCGGCGGGCGGTTTGCTGGGGGTGACATCGATCAACCGGGTGACGATGTGCCCCTCGTCGTCGATGATCAGGCCCAGCGTGATGCGGCTCCGCATCATATCGGGCAGGGGTTCGCCGTCCAGCGTCATAATGTTCTCTTCGCCGCCCAATTGCTGCACGACATCGATGGATTGCGTCAGGGTGATCCAGACCCAGCCTTGCGGCTCGGGTTCGGAAGGCCGCCGCACCAGGGTCTCGGATTGACTCTCGGCGGGCGCTGGAGCGGAAGGCGAGGGCTCTGGCCGCGGGGCTTTAGGTCGACGCCTGGAGTACTGAGCAAACGTTGAGGCCGTGAGCCCGAGGATCCATAGAGTAATCACCAGAAGCCGAATATAGACTCGCAGAGTCATCCGAATGATAGCCAGGTCCAGTAGATGAAGGCCGCAAGGCTCAAGTGGCGCTTGCGGCCCGAAATAGTGATCCGCGATCCGGGACGACGCCTCGTCGGGGGCGGCTCCCGGACCATCGATTAGAACGAGACCGCGACCATCGGCGCGGAACGCAGATTGGATCCCTCGGCTCCGTAGAGATAACCGTTCGGAGCGCTGATGAACTGGCCGCGGGCGGGATTGTAACCGCGCCAGAGATTCTCGCCTTTGACCTTCGGAACCTCGGTCGCGGCGATCTCCAACTTATTGGTCGCGAGCGGAGCCGTCTTCTCGCCGCTCACCGCCATTCTGGCGACCCGCGAACCGGATCTCACGACCATCGGTTTGACGGCGGCCCGGTTGGCGACCGACGCGGCGGCGGCCGGAACCTCAGCCATCGCGACCGGCGCGGACGGCGCCGGCAGATTGGCGAGATCGGCCGGATTGGCCAGGCTCGGTAGATTCGGATCGGCGCCCGGTTGCTCGGTCTGGATGAAGTGGAAGGTCGTGAGCGTCACCGCCAAGGTCACGGTCGCCATGACCGCCGTCACTTCAGTCCACGAGAAAGATCTGGCCCACAGTCTCTCCAGAAATGCCGCCGGCCTTTGCCGCTCGCTGTTGGCGCGCGCGATCCGCGCCCGCAACTTGAAGTCGAAGTCGGCCGGGACCTCGATCTCGGGTTGCGCTTTGATCAATTGCAAAAGGGCTTTGGTCTCGTCTGCGTAACGGTGGCAACTGGAACAGCCGGTGAGATGAATATTGGCTGTGCTGCTCATCGGTTCACGATGGGAAGCGAGATCAATTGCCGAACGCACATCTTGACACTTCATGCTGTTAATTCTCCATCATCAAAGACCAGATTGGCCGGCTGGGCCCAATCGGAAAGACCCGGTCGAAACGGATTTTCAAACGGATCGTCTGGGACCCCGAAATTCCAGATTCCGAATCTGCGAATCTCCGAAGTTCTACGGTGGAACTTCACAGGTAGTCCCTCAACTTCTCTTTCAAAAGATTCCGGGCGCGATTGATTCGCGATTTAACCGTCCCGGTCGGTAACCCTAAAATCTCCGAGATCTCCTCGTAACTCTTCTCTTCCAGATCGCAGAGCACCAGCGCGTCCCGGTACTTCTCCGGGAGGCTGGAGATCGCTCTCGCCACCGCCTTCCGCCGTTCGTCGCTGATCATGACGTCCTCGGCGGGGACATGCCGCTGGTCCGCGATCTCGATCTCGACCTCTTCGTTATCCTTGTCCGAGAAGAAGGTCGGAAACGGAACATTGCGGCGCCGCTTGCGCTGCCTCAATTCGCTGATCGCCAGATTATGAGCAATGCGGTAGATATAAGTCGAAAAACTATAAGTCGCCTGATAACGATCCGCATTGACGTACACCCGGACGAAGGTCTCCTGAGCCAGATCGACCGCGCGATCGTAATCCTCAAGCATCCGATACACATAGTTCGTGATCTGATGCCGATAGCGGCGCACCAGCTCTTGAAAGGCCGTTTCATCACCAGTCCGGGTCGCCTCCAACAACGAGTGATC
>DATEFT010000150.1:0-4296 GCA_035280505.1 Blastocatellia bacterium
AATGTATTCGATGGTGCGATCGAGAAAGTACCGGTCGTGGCTGACGATGACCAGACAGCCGGGGAAGCTCTCCAGATACTCCTCCAACGCGACCAGGGTCGGGATGTCCAGATCGTTGGTGATCTCGTCGAGCAGCAACAGATTCGGCGCGCTCATCAAGACTCGCAGCAGGTAGAGCCGGCGCCGCTCTCCGCCCGAGAGCGTGGAGATGGGCTGGTACTGCATGGTCGGCGGAAACAGAAAACGATCGAGCATCTGGCTGGCGGTGATGACCTCGCCGTCGGCGGTCCGGATATTCTCGGCGACCTCCTTGAGGTAATCGATCAACCGCTGCGATTCGTCGAATTCGCGATTCTCCTGATCGTAGTAGCCGATGACGACCGTCTCGCCCCGGTCGATCTCGCCGGCGTCGGGCTGCAATCGACCCGCGATGATCTCTAGGAGCGTGGTCTTTCCCGACCCGTTGGCGCCGATGATGCCCAGGCGATCGCCGCGCTTGAACTGAAAATTGAAATCTTTGATCACGGTCTGGCCGCCGAAGCTCTTGTCGACGTTCTGCAGCCCCAGGATCTTTTTGCCCAGGCGGCCCGCGCTGAAGGCCTCGAATCCGAGGTCGATCGATCGTTTGTCGGCGATCTCGCTGGCCGCCTGGCGAGACTGCCGGATCAGGTCGTGAGCGCGATCGATTCGGGCTTTGGCTTTGGAGGTGCGGGCCTTGGGGCCTCGGCGCAACCACTCCAATTCACGCCGCGCCATCTGCTTCAGCTTCTGGGCCCGGACGGCCTGGCGCTCATCCTGCTCCTGTTTCTGTTCCAGATATTGGCCGTAATTGCCGGTGAACGATTGCACGTGGCCGCGATCGATCTCGATGATGCGGTTGGTGACGCGATCCAGGAAGTAGCGGTCGTGCGTCACCAGCAGGACCGCGCCGTTGAAATCGGCGAGCCACCGCTCCAACCATTCGACCGTCTCGGCGTCCAGATGATTGGTCGGCTCATCTAAAATCAGGAGGTCCGGTTTGATGAAGAGATTGTGAGCCAGCGCGACTCGTTTGCGTTGACCGCCGGACAACGCCTTCATGGGGGCGTTCAATCGCGTGATTCCGAGTTCGTGCAGAATCGCCTTGAGTTCGACCTCCAGTTGCCAGGCGCCGGAGATCTCCAACTGTTCGGCCAGGTCGGAGACTCGTTGCAGCAGCTTCTCGTCGCCCTGCCCGGATTCGGCCAGGTGGCTGCAGGCGAGTTCGTACTGTCGCAGCAACTCCAGCTTCTGATGGAGCGCTTCGTTGCTTCCGGCAAAGACGGCCTCGATGACGGTCTGCTCGGGATCGAAGGGCGGGTTCTGTGAGAGCGTGGCAATCACTTTTCCGGAAGAGATGACGACGCGGCCAGTGTCCGGCGACTCTTCTCCGGAGATCACCTTCAACAGGGTCGATTTGCCGGAACCATTGGCGCCGATCACACCGATCTTATCGCGCTCATCCAGGCCGAAGGTGACCTCGGAGAAGAGCGGCTTGAGACCGAAGGTCTTGCTGATATTTTCGAGCGAGAGAATATTCATCGTGCTTCAGACCATCAAGAGAGCAGGGAAGACGAACGACCCAAATTGAGAAATGATAAGTATGCGAGATCGATAGAGTTTGAGCAAGCAGCGATCCCGGCCGCTGGCGCCCGCCGCTCAGGGCCCACCACTATTTTCTTCGCGGTTCGAACCGTGGACTCGATTGTCGTCGGGCCGAACATTTTGAGCTGGCACGATCTTTGCAGTTAAACATCATGAAAGGGGGAATATTGGGCGCTCTAAGGAGCGGTCAAGTGTTGATTGACTATGTATATCATACCGCGATTTAACACTTTAGACGGAGCCAGCGAGCTTAGCCCCAAGCTCGAAGGGATCTTACTCCAGACACTCGAGGCCGGCGACGTGATCCACGCTCGTACACGTTCTAGCGATTACGAAATATTCCTGCTTGAACCGGAGTACGGTGGAGCCATCGTCAAGGGCGGGCGTCTTCTGGCTGAACCAGTGGAAGCGATCGTCAACGGCTCAACTTTCGGCGGCAGCATGCTCAAGCTGGGATGGGTCGGCGTCGGATTGAGCATGGAGATCTTCGCCAACGGCCAACGCCTGGTGACCACTCCGGTCGAATCATTGACCGTCTCACGTTCCGGCAACTCGTCCGAAGATCCGGGTTCCACCCAGGTCCTGGGTCAACCGGCGGCCGCTGCCGGGCTTGGTTGAGAGATAGAGGCATATATAGAAGATATATAGAAGATAGATCCGGGAAGAACGGAGCAGACGGCGAGCTGGATTCTCTGCCGCTTGCTCCGTTCGCTGCATTCAGGCTGCCTGTTTCTGTCATTTCGTGAGTCTGATAACGCCACCCGCCTTGGCCTCTCCTGGCGAGTTCGATTCCGACAAATTTGCGGTAATAATGAAGGGAAACTACTTGACTAGTGTGTGTTATAGTGCAAAATGAGCAGTGAACGTGTTGAAATTCCAGATAAATGTGCATATGCGGTTTACTGGCTTTGCTGGGATTATTTTAAAACGGACTGTACGCCAAGTCGATTTGGAACGATGCATGATGTTGGTCGTGGGTTGAAATTCTGAAAGTTTGAGATACTAACCACAGTACGAGGCTTTCACATGGTCAACCATAATAATCCGAGAAACGAACCCTTCAGCTATTTCCACTCAACAACCGGACCGGACCAGAGGCGAGAGCCTCACTGGATTCGCCGCGGAATCGGGGCGCTGCTCCTGGTGCTGATCGTCGGCTGCGCCTTCGATTCAGCCTATGCGCTCCAGGGAGCGACCGGCATCCATGACCCCTCTTCCATCATCAAGCGCAATGGGGTCTATCACGTCTGGGGAACCGGCAATCAAATCTATCATCTGACCTCAACCGATCTGATCAGATGGACCGTGGCGCCGACGGTCTTTGCGGCCGGGCAATGGCCGAGCTGGATCAACACCTACGTCCCCGGCTTCGGCGGTTTCTTCTGGGCGCCGGAGTGCATCTATCTGAACGGCAGGTACTATCTCTACTACTCGTGCTCGACCGGAGGCCGGCCCAGCGCGATCGGGCTGGTGACCAGCACGGACCTGGTCAATTGGACCGATCAGGGGATGGTGGTCTTTTCGGACAACGTCACCCGCTACGGCTCGATCGATGCCTCCGTCTTTCAGGATGCCAATTCCAATCTCTGGTTCGTCTTCGGTTCGCACCTGGATGGAATCTGGATGGCGCAACTGAATCCGACGACCGGAAAGCGGCTGAACTCCACTCTCGTCAACGTGGCCCGCGTGACCGATGCCGAGGCGGCCTATGTCGTTCGACACAACGGGTTCTACTATCTCTTCTATAATCGAGGCATCTGTTGTAACGGGGTCAACAGCACCTACTACATGCAGATGGGCCGCTCGGCCAATCCCAACGGCCCCTACCTGGATCGGAACGGGAACTCTCTGAGCAACAGTACGGGTTCCACGTTCCTGGCCACCTCCGGTCGGTATGTGGGGCCCGGACATGCCGGATCCTTCGCCGAGAACGGAGTCGAGTATCTGACCTATCATTTTTACGACCGGAACGCCAACGGGGCGCCCACGCTGCGGGTCAGCAATCTGCGCTGGGACAGTGCGGGCTGGCCCTACGCCTCCGCGGACTGGATCGCTAACGGGCGCTATCGGATCACGAACCGCGGAAACGGGCTGGTGTGGGATGATTGGGGCTGCACCGGCGGCTCGCTGGAGGCGATCGCGCAGGGCTCCTATTGGGGCGGGCTCTGTCAGCTCTGGGACTTCGTGAGCCTGGGCAACGGCGCCTATCGGATCGCGTCGGCCCAGGGAGGCCTGTCGGCCGATGTTCTCAACTGCTCGTCCGCGGCGGGCGCCAGGCTCGACCTCTACAGCTACTGGGGCGGCAGTTGCCAGCAATTCAACCTCGAACGGGCCGCCGACGGCAGTTACGTCATCTCGTCCGTCAACGGAAACCGCGTGGTTGACGTTCCCAACGCCACTACCACGACCGGCACCCAACTGCAGCTCTGGGATTACAACGGCTCCACCGCGCAGCGATGGTCGATCGGCCCGCCGTAATTCAGCCGATTGCCTCGCCGATCAGATCGATCTGCGAACCTCGAAGCACGCGAAAGAGACGGAAGGCCGCCGATTTCGCGTGTTTCTGTTTCAAACGACTGGACGCTGCTCTATAACCACGCTAAGCTGCTATCGAGGCCATACGCCAGAAACAATCCGGGTTAGAGAGAAGAAGAGATCGAGTTAAACTCTGCA
>DATEFT010000151.1:0-22887 GCA_035280505.1 Blastocatellia bacterium
CGGGCATCGCTTCGGATAAAATGCCCGGGCCAAAGCCATTATCAGGCCATGCAAATTTCATAATTTTCTGCATGAAAGCTTTTGCCGAAATTCGCGTTATCCTGATAGGGAAAGACGCAAGGCCATTCCCGACATTTGGCAATCGCTCGAAATATTAGAACCTCTTTACCTTAGCTGCCGACTAATGCCGAAGTACCGAAGAAATAAAGAAGTGCAGACCAATAGATTGACGGAGGATAGGTGTCTTGAAGAATCAGATTGAGCCGTTATCCGGAAACTCAGCCTGGGCGGCCAAACGCTTGTTGCCGGGAGAGATGATCGGCCGGTACCGGGTGGTCTCCGAACTCGGTCAGGGAGGGATGGGTGAGGTCTACCTGGGCCACGACACCTGGCTGAAGCGGGATGTGGCGCTGAAGACGCTGCCGGAGGCCAGCGCCCACGATCCGAAGATGCAGGCGCGATTCGAGCAGGAGGCCCGGGTGCTCGCCTCGTTGAACCATCCGAACATCGCGGCGATCTATGACCTGGAGCAGTCGGCCCAGGGATACTGTCTGGTGCTCGAATTCGTCAGGGGCTGCACGCTGGCCGAGCGGCTGGACCAGGGTCCGATTCCGGTCAATGAAGCGGTGGCCCTCTTCCGCCAGATCGCCGCCGCCCTCGAGGCCGCCCACAGCGAGGGGATCATCCATCGGGATCTCAAACCGTCGAACATCAAGATCACGCCGAGCGGAGAGGTCAAAGTCCTGGACTTCGGGATCGCGAAGATCGTGAAAGACGACGCTCCGACCCTGACCATGCTGCAGGCCTCGACGGCCGAACTCGCGCCCGGCGCGATGGAGATCGAGAGCGACGCCGCCTTCTTCTCGACCACCAAGAAGGAACGGCCCTTCACGGATGAGGGCCGCGCGGTCGGCACCGTTCCGTACATGAGCCCCGAGCAGACCCACGGCGGCATCATCGACCAGCAGGTCGACCTGTGGGCGTTCGGATGCGTGCTCTACGAGGCGCTGACCGGCAAGCTGCCGTTCGAGGGCCGATCCAATTCCGAGGTCATCACCGCGATCCATCGCCTCGAACCCGATTGGCTGGCCTTGCCCCAGGCGATGCCGCGGATCGTCCGCGACCTGATTCGCCAGTGTCTGCAGAAAGATCCCGAATTGCGGCTGAAGACGGCCGGTGACGCCCGGCGCTGGCTCGAGGCGGCGCAGACCGGCCGCCTCAAGCAGACCCAGATCGTGCGGCTGCCCCAGCATCTGCCCTGGCATCTCAAGGCTCGCGGGCGCTTCAAACCGCCCCTGGTCTGGGCGGTCGCGGGGCTGTTGTTGATCCTCTCCGGCGTCTCAACCTGGTGGTACCTGCAACAGCCTCGCATCAGACCCCACAACCTGGTCGTCGTCCCCTTCAAGCTGATGAACGAACCGGAGAACAAGATCTTCAGCGACGGCCTGGCCAGATATCTGCGCGAGGCCCTGGTCCAGGTCCCCGGTCTGCAGGTGATCACGCAGCCGCTCCCGTCGACGGAGACCGAGACCGGCTGGATCGTCAAGAATCTGGGGGCCAGCCTGATCCTGCGCGGGGCCCTCCATCGCACGGGAGACCGGACGCAGATCGAATACACCCTGCTCGATGAACGGGAGAGGCCGATCACCCACGGGACCGTCAGCGACCCTGACTCTTTCGGCGCGCTCAACCTGTTGGCGGAAGAGGTGGTGCAGCCCCTGGGCCTGGCCTCATCCGGGCCGGACCGGAGCCATCCCAAACTCGATCCGTCCATTCAGACCCGCTATCTCGAGGCGATCGGCTATCTGCCCGGAGAACCCTTCGAGAGATTCGGAGTCCTGCCCGGCGACCTGCAGGAGCAGGCGATCACGAACGTGATCCAGGTTCTGGGCGAGATCGTCAACACGACGAACGGCAATCAGGCGCCCTATCACGCGGCCCTGGCGCGAGCCTATCTCTTCAAACACGCGCTCACCGGAGATCAGACCTGGTTCGGGCTGGCCCGCAACTCCTGCGACCGGGCCCAGGAACTGGACCAGAACGCCTATCAGGTTCAGGCCACGCTCGGCCACCTCAACGTCAGTCTGGGCCGGTATCCGCAGGCGATCGGCAATTTCCGACAGGCGCTCCGGCAGCAACCCTCCTACCTGATCGCCAAGCTCGGGCTGGCCGAGGCTTTCGATCTGAATCAGCAGTCCCGCGAGGCGGAGCAGACCTATCGCGAGGCGCTCGCGATCGCGCCCGGCTACTGGAACGGTTATAACGAACTGGGTTACTTCTACTACAGCCGCGGGCGATACGCCGAGGCCATCGAGCAATGGAAACGGGTCGTCCAACTGCTGCCGGGCCGCCAGATCGGCCACATCAACCTGGGAAACACCTATTTCAGCATGGGCCAGATCGACGCCTCCGCCGCCTCCTTTCGCCAGGCGCTGGTCATCGGCGAGAGCATGGAGGGCTACGTCGGGCTGGGCACGGCCTTCTACTACCAGGGACGGTTCGCGGACGCGATCGAGGCCTTTCACAAGGGATTGAAGCTGCGCCCGGACGATCCGACGCTCCTGGGCAATCTGGGCGACGCCTATCGCGAGGTCTCGAACTTCCAGGAGGCCGCCCAGGTCTACGACCGGGCCATCGAATACTGGAACCGGAAGTCCGAGACCGGGCAACTCTACCCCGACGAACTCGCCCGGCAGGCCGATTGTCTGGCCAAGCGGGGCCGGACCGCGGAGGCCCTCCAGAAGATCCGGCAGGCTCTCAAGCTGGCGCCCGAAAACGTCAATTGCATGTACAGCGCCATCATCGTCTATACGGTCAGCCACGATCGGAACCAGGCCGTGACCTGGGCTAAACGGGCCGTGGAGAGCGGGTATAGCCCGGCCCTGCTCAAACTCGAACCGGTGTTGGCCGGTCTGCGCTCCGATCCCAGATTCGAGCAGCTCGTTCGATAACACTCTTCAGTCTTCAGGAGCTTCGACCGCGCAAGACGTGAAACACGCGAAATCAATGACCTTTCGCGTGTTTCGCGTGTTCCGCGGTTGGTAAACCGATCTTGAAGTACGATCTAGGAGAAAAAAGCAGATGGGGCAACTAAAGAGAATGATTGTGAAAGTAGTTCAGAATGAACTGGCGCGGGATGTTCTGGAACTGAGCTTCGCCGAGCCGGACGGGCCGCCCGCCGACCTGGTGCGGGTCGAGATCAGCGAGGACGGGGCGGAGGCCGACGAGGTGGAATGGATCTGTTACGACGGCTCCATGCAGATCATCTTCGATCCGGCCAGCACCCCGGCGGGCGATCCTTTCGGCGACCCGGTCGGGCGTTATGAACAACCCGCCGGACTGCCGATCCATCTGGGCCGGCCGATCGACGAGGCGGCCGGTCCCCACGTGGCCTGCAACGGTTACAACGGCCATTGCCAGAGCACTCGCCACGAGTACCAGATTATCGTCACCACCCATCAGGGACGCATGGTGGTCAAAGACCCCTACGTGATCGTCGTCCGGCAACGACCGGTGGTCGCTTGATTAAAACCTCAGGAGAACATGCATGGAATGTGAAAACCCGCTCGAGATTATCATCAGGATCGTCAGGGACGACACCGGAACCGCCGGATGTCTCTCCATCACTCACCAGGGGAGAGAACTGGAAAGTCTGTCGCTGCGGCCGAACCAGCAACTGGTCTGGCGTTGCCTCGACGATCGGTATCGAGGCGCCCACCTCGAAATCCGCCTCGACCCCAAATTCTCGCCCTTCGCCGGCCATCGGTACGAGATCGGCGTCGGCCGCTCCTGCCCCTCCGGCCCCATGAACGAACGAATCGCCAAACTGGCGCGACATCGATCCAACTGTATCGCCCTGGTCACGACCGTCGACGGGCACGCCTTCGCCAAAAGCTTCGAGATGGTGATTAGAGGTTAGAGGGCCGATGGACGCTACGCCAAGAAGGTTGAGGGGATGGGAGAGTTGAATGGCGTATCCCTCAAAAGGCCCGATGGCTGATAGGTGCAAGACGATCTTGAAGTTTCGCTAACCGACGAAACATTCCCCGGGCCACCCTTCTTGGTGCATCCATGTACAGTAGACGTGGACTCCGGCGTGATATTCCACCGCACCGCGCCGGAAGAAAAAAATCTCAGCCGCCGGACGGACAGATGTCTGAATTCCAGAGAGATTCTGAAACTGCGCCGCGCCGCTCATCCAATTCCCAGAAAAATCGCCTGAAAGACGCGGGTCCGGGATGTAGTAAAACCAGACTTTCGCGCGGACAAGGTGTCCTTTTTCAAGGTTTACACAGTCTTAAGACGGCGGCGCTGCCAAGAGCCTCGATGCGGCATATGACTTGCCAAGATCATGGCGTCTGCAGACGACGGAATCGAAATCGGGGCCGCTGGCCCACCAGATTGACTGACAAAATTGGAATGAGAGGAGCAAGGGTCATGGAGACTAAGATGGAAAAGATGGCGGATATCACGATTCTGGAACTGCCGGGCGAGAAGCTGATCGAGAGCAATGCCCACGACTTCAAACAGGGCGTGGCCCCGGTTCTGGCGTCCAATCAAAAGATGGTCTTCGATATGAGCCGACTGCAATTCGTCGACAATTCCGGCCTCGGCGCGTTGCTCTCCTGCGTGCGCAAACTGCACGCGGGCGGCGGAGAGTTGAAGTTGTTCGGCCTGACCAATCAGGTCCGCGGGCTGATCAACCTGGTTCGGATGCAGCGCGTCTTCGATATCTACAACACCCGCGAAGAGGCCTGCCGGTCTTTCATGAATTGAGTGTGCTCCTGAATTTAGTAGTGTGGTAAAGTGGATGGTTAAGGAGAGATCGCGGTTCACGGTCTCTCCTCTTTTTTCAGCCCTTGTGTTCGCCATTTCCGCCGATCAGGGTGAAGTAGAAGGTGGTGCCCCGATCGATTTCGGCTTCAGCCCAGACGCGGCCGCCGTGGCGGTCGATGATGCGGTGCACAATCGCCAACCCGACTCCGGTCCCCTCGTACTCCTCTGAGCGGTGCAGCCGCTGAAAGACACCGAACAGTTTATCGGCATACCGCATATCGAATCCGACCCCGTTATCGGCCACAAAGTAGATGCATTCGTTCGGCCGGCTGCCGTCCAGGCAACCGACCTCGATCACCGCGTGCTCCCGCCGGGAGGTGAATTTGAGCGCGTTGGTCAACAGGTTGACGAAGACCTGTTTGAGCAGCACCGGATCGGCCTGGCAGACCGGCAGGTCCCGGATGCTGATCTCGACGTCCCGTTGTTCGTGCTGATCGTGCAGATCCGAGATCACCTGGCGCGCCAGGTCGGCGGGCGCGACCTCCTGCTTTCGCAACGGCTGGCGCCCCAGTCGCGAAAAGGCGAGCAGGTCGTCGACCAGGTGGCCCATCTGCTGGGCATTGTCCCGCACCGTCCTCAGATAACCCTGGGCCTGTTCCGGAAGCACCGACTCATAGTCCTCGAGCAGAATCCGCGAGAACCCGGCCATGGCCCGCAGCGGCGCCCGCAGATCGTGGGAGACCGAGTAGGAGAAGGCCTCCAGCTCCTTGTTCGCGGCCTCGAGCTGGGCCGTGCGTTCGATGACCCGTCGTTCGAGCTCTTCGTTGAGGCGGCGGATCTGGTCTTCCGCCCGTTTACGCTCGGTGATGTCCCGCGCGACCCCGGTGAAGAAGACCCGGCCGTCTTTGACGAACTCGCCGAAAGAGATATCGAGCGGGATCTCCCGCCCGGTGCGATGCAGCCCGGGAACCTCGACTCCGTGCCACGGGATGTGTTTCTGGGACGTGGCCAGGTACTTCGCGAGACCCGAAGTGTGCGCGTCGCGGAGAGCCTGCGGCATGAGCATGGTGAGCGGCCGACCGAGCAGCTCCGGCATCATATAGCCGAAGATCCGCTCGGTCGCGCGATTGACGAACAGGATCTTGCTCTCGTGATCGATCGTGATGATCGCATCCGACGCGGTCTCGGCCACGGTCCGATAGCTCTCCTCGCTGTCGCGCAGATGGGCGTCGCGATCCTGGATCTGGATCAACATCTCGTTGAAGGCGTCGGTCAGGAGGCCGATCTCGTCGTGCCCGTACTTTTGGGCGCGCACTCCGTAGTCTTTGCGCTCGGAGACCACGCGGGCGGCATCGGTCAAACTGATGATCGGCTGGAAAATCCGCTGCTGCAGGATGGTGACCAGCACCATGGCCGCCAGCAGCGACCCCGTGGCGACCAGGATCACGATCATCCCGTAGCGGCCGAAGCGTTCATTCATCTCCCGCAGATCCGATTTCAGATAGAGCGTGCCATGCCTCTTACCGGCCTCGACCACCGGGCAGAACATGACCAGGGCAGTCGGTTCGAAACGGTAACCGTCCGGCTCGGGCGCCGGGGGCCACGGCGCCGCCGGCTCCAGTTCGGGGTACCTCGCGAACGGCCGCCCATCCTTGTCATAGAGGACGGCGGCCACGATATGCGGTTCCGCTTTGAGCCCGGAGAGCACGCTCCGGGCGTCCGATTCGATCCCGAAGGCCAGTGAGGCCGTGCAGTTGTTCGAGACGATTCCGGCCAGCGCGGAGAGATGGCGGATCATGGTATGCCTGAAGGTCACCACCTCGTAGGTGATAAAGGCGAGGGTCGTAATCAACAGCGCGGTGCTGCTGGCCAGCACGATCACGGCCATCAACTTCCGCTTGATCGGAAAGTCATTGAACGACATGACTGCTCCTAAATCTCCGCGACCCTGAGTAGTTTGGAACTGATGATCAAATTGCCCTCCTTGGCCGCCGCCAGATTGATCCGGAGCCGGACCTTGTTCTTCTCGGTCACGAAACCGATCATGCCTCCGCGCTGAGTAAACCCTTCGCCCTCGCCGACGGTCAGGATGCTCCGCACTTTGAGCTGAGGGAGAATCTGATCGAGCCGCCCGGTCTCGGACTGGCTGATGAAGAGGATGTGGCAGGTCTTGATCTCTTCGACGCGGGCGTAGCGCTGAACGATCAGCCGGCGGTTGCGGATCACCTCATTGCGCACCGTCTCCTCCAGACTCTTGCCGAACGGATCCGCGCCCAGCACCCCGATCACGATCGGAGCCGAATCGTCCGCGAAGGCGGTCGGCGGCCACCCCACGAACTGCGTGAAGTTGTACAGGAAGACCGCTTTCACATCGTACTCCCTGAAAGCCTGGTCCCGCCCTTGAAAGACCGCCGACTGAACGGCGCAGCAGCAGATCATCATCCAGAAGATCGAGCGAATCGCCCCGCCGGCTCCGACGCGGCCGGGCCGTCCCGTACGGCTCCAGACTTTTTCCGACCCGGTTAAAATCGCCATGTGACGGTTCCGAAAATACTTCTCTCAATCGACTGCCGGCTGTCGCCCGTTCCGAATTCCGGGTGCCGGTCATGAAGCAGATTCTGGCCGACCACCGAGAGCTCGAGATGCTTGTTCGCCCTCCACCCCAGCCGGACGTCCAGTTCGGCATAATCCGGAACGCGCGGAGAAGGCAGGGCTCCGATGTAGCGGAATCCGCCGTTCAGCTCCAGGCGCCCCGGCAGATCCATCGAGGACTGGACCGAGAACTGATGCTTCGGATCATTCCCCTCTCTCGCCCGCGAACTGAAGTCCGTGCTGCCCGGCTTCAGCGAGATCTCCTTCTGAAAATGGGTATAACCGATGCGGCAGCGCCACCACTCGCGCACCTGATAGGTGGCGGTGGCCTCCGCCCCGTAGGTCTTCCCCTCGCTCCCGTTGGCGAAGATGAACGGCCCCGTCAACCCGCGCGGATAGTCCGGCGGCCGCGGAATCGATTCGATGGTCCGGAGCCGATCATAGTCGTGATAGTACGCGACCAGCGACAGCGAGACGTTCGAGCGGACCTGCCGGCGATAGCCCAGTTCATAGGCGATCAGATCCTCGGAATCGAAGTCGGGCCCGCCCTGCAGGATGAAGGGCGGAGTCTTGGGAATGAAGACCTGGTCGATGCGGCTCGGGGCGCGGACCGCCCGCGAAACGGCGCCCCAGATCACCTGGCGCTCGCTCGGAGTCACGGTCATCCGGATGCTGGGTTGAATCTCGAAACCGGTGTAGTCGTTGCGCTCGAACTTCGAGCCGACGATCAGACTGACCTTGTCGCGAACCAGCGCCACTTCATCCTGAGCGAAGGCGCTGAAGAGTTGCCGCGTCAACTGCGGCGGCAGAAACGCCAGCCCGGAGATATTGTGGATCCGATCCCGGGTCAGGCGATACCCGAGCCCCATCACCACGTCGTGACGGTCGCCCACCCGAAACCGGTATTGCGAATCGAAATCGTAGGTGTCGAGGTGCTCTCCGAAGATCCCGGGCAGCTCACGCCGGGTCTGGTCGTAATAGAACTGGAGACTGAGGTTGGAATCGCGCGCTCGCGTGTGAGACCAGCGAGCGAGCAGGTTGCCGCCCGAGAAGAGGGTCTCTTCGCGGTGGACCTGATCGACGCTGCCGTCATAGACATCGCCCTGCACCGTGACCTGGTGGCTCGGCGAGGGCTCCCAATCGGCGCGAAAACCGCCCTGGCCCGATCGCCATTGGTTGAGGGGATCGGTGCCGGACTCCGTCAGCGTCCGATTGCGGGTGAAATATTTGCTGTAGACCCGGTAATAGAGATTGCGGGCCAGCCGGCCGCCGTAACGGATGCCGCCCAATCCCTGCAACTGGTTGCCGCCGCCGCCGGTCAGGTAACCGCCCTCGGTCTCCCTCGAATTCCGGGTGATGATGCTGATCACGCCGTTGACCGCGTTGGCCCCCCAGACGGTCCCGCCGGGCCCGCTGATGATCTCGATCCGATCGACGTCCTCCAACAGCACGTCCTGCACATCCCAGAAGACTCCGGCATAGAGCGGAGTATAGATGGTGCGCCCGTCGATCATGACCAGCAGTTTGTTGGCCAGGGTGTTGTTGAATCCGCGCGCGCTGATCGCCCATTCGCGCGAACTGACCTGCGCCACTTGCAGGTTGGGGGCCAGCCGCAGCGCTTCGGGAATGCTCGTCGCGCCGGACCGGCGAATCTCTTCGCGCGTGATGATGTAGATGGCCGAAGCCGCATCGAACAACTTCTCGGACTTACGGGAGACGGAGGTGATCTCGAGATCCACCAGCTCTTCGAGGCTGAGTTTCTTGAGCATGCCGGACGACGGCTTCGAATCCTCACCCTGGGCGGCGGCGGCTCCGGTCCAACCGGCCATCCAGAGGCCCGCGAGGCAGACCGCAACCAGAGACCGGATCGCGTTCCGCAAGCCCTTCCGGAGATCAACCGGCAATATGCTAATGCCAGAAAGCCTGTTCATAATTCCAGTAAAATCGGCGTCTTTGAGGTCTGAGGTCGAAATGACCAATGAACCGGCCATCCTCCAGCTCTCTGGTCAAATGATGGACGATGCGAGACGATCTGGGCAGTCCCTTGCTGGAAGGGAGACACCCGTTCAATGATAGGGAGGGTGGTTGAGAGATCCTTGAACCAATTCACTTTAAACCGCGAAAGACGCGAAAGACGCGAAAAGTTGGCCGATTTTCGCGTCTTTCTCGGTTTAAGATCGGTCGAACAGCCTTCACTTGCCGGAATCTTTGGCGTTGAGCCGGAATCTGAACTGTTTGCTGAAGAGGCTTCTCATCCGCTTGTATGAGATCTCGCCGGCCGATTGATACCGGTCCCCTTTAAACTGGTAGAGAGTGGTCGTCAACGGCGCGGCCTGCGCGAACCCGGTGGTGATCAGAACATCGACGGCCTCGCCGGTCAGATCGATCAGCGTCGCATCCTGGCTGTAGTTCTCGTTCAAGATCAAGTGGGCCTCCGAGGGAGTGACGGCGAAGATCTGGAACTGATTGGACGAGGCGGCGATCCCCAGGTCCGCGATCAGCTCCGGCTCGTCGTCGGGCGTGACGTTCCGGAGATACATGGAGTTCGGCGCGCCGTCGAAATCGCGTTCGTAAAGAACGACGTTGTTGGAGAGGTTCTTGATGGTGAGCCGCGAGTCCGGCGTGATCTTGTCCGTCGGCCGCTTCTTGGTCTCGATCATTCCACCGAGATAGGCTCCCGTTCCGACCTCCCAGATCGCCGTGTTGGCGATGAAATAGTTCTCCGGGTCGAGCTTGCCATTCAACTGGGTCGGAGAGAGCTTGGGGGCGTTCCTGGGCTCCGCCTTGGAGGGCTCTTTCGGTTCCGGCGTCTCCTTGGAGGGAGACTTTCCCGTCACCTCTCGGGGCCGTTCCTGCTGCCGGCCGGCGGCCGACCAGGACCAGACCGCCGTGGTCAGAATGATCGTCGTCAGGATGAATAGTTTAATCGTCTGCATGGCCTCAACTCCCGGAAATTGGTCTTGAATTCGCCGTCAAAGGTGATACAGCCGAAGATGTACTATCATCCCTCAGGAAGTCTAGAAAAGTCTAGAGAAGTCGGCAGAATGAAGACGAGCCCACGGAATGCTAATCACTCCGTGGGCTCGTTCTTTTTGCATTCGGTCCCTTTGGGCTTCGGAGAGTCGGGTCTCCTCTTCGACTTTTCTAGACTTCTCTAGACTTCTTTAAAATTGGAACTTCAAGGCGAACTGGACCAGCCGCGGGTTGTTGATCTGCGAGCTGATCTTGCCGAAGTTCCCCTCATTAGCCGTGCCCCCTCCGTCCGCGAAGTTGGTAGTGGGCGGACCGAACTGGACCCGGTTGAAGAGGTTGAAGAACTCCGTGCGGAATTGGACGCCGTACCGGCCGTCCGGGCCGAACTTGGTCGTCTTGAAGAGCGCGAAGTCGAAGTTGTTGATGCCGTGCTGACGCAGTTGCGGATCTACCCGCGACTCGTTGCCGAAGGTGAAGTCCGGAGCCCCGGCGAAACAGGCCCGGTCGAACCAGCCGTCCAGCCGCGACTGGGCGCTGCCGGAGCGAGCCGGATTGCATCCCGCGACCCGATTGGGACGGGCGCCCGCCCCGAACGTCTGAACCTGATTGACGTCGGTGAACTTCAGCGGGAATCCGCTCTGGAACGTGGTCACGCCCTGGATGCCCCAGCCGCCGACCAACTGTTTCGTCTTGCCGCGCACCCCCGAGAGGAACTTCTTGCCCGGGCCGATCGGCAGATCCAGCACGTAACTGATCGAGAGCCGCTGCGGCACATCCTGGGAGGAGATCGAACGCTCCCCGCGCAGGTTGTAGTTGTCCTGAATGCCGCCCGCGCCGCCGGAATCACCCTCCAACCACGAGGTGATGGTATCGGTGTTGCTGATCAGCTTCGACGCGGTGTAGGCCACCAGCAGGCTGCCGCCGTTGGCAAACCGCCGCTGCACCGTCAACTGCAACGCGTGGTAGATGCTGTCGTAGACTCCCTGACCGGCCAGTTGCACGCCGTCGAACTGCGGGAAGGGCCGCAACAATCGCCACCTGGCGATATCCGGCTCGCCGAGCGCGGTGCCGTTGCCGCCCAGGGCCCCGAAGAACGGATTCGGAACCAGGTCCAGCAGGGACGCGCCCTGGGACAGATACTGGTTTGGCAACTGATCGATCTGCGTGCTGTAGGCCGGCAGATGGGTGCCCTTCGATCCCGCATAGGCCACGTCCACGAAGAGGCCCGCCGGCAGCTCGCGCTGCACGTTGAGGTTCCACTGCTGAACGTAACCGTACGGATGATCCTGGTAATCGGTGATCCCGAGCGCCTTGCCCGAGAGGAACTGCTGGAGATTGACGTTGCGCCCCGGCGGCGTAGCGATGCCGTTCGGGAAGGCGTTGCTGATCCGGTTGACAAAGGTCGCCCCGCCATCGGTCGACCCGGTATAGACCGTGGTCGCCAGACTCACCGAATCATTGAGCGGATTGACGCCGAACGAGACATAGGTGGGGATCCAGAAGATTCCGTATCCCGACCGGATGACCGTCTTCGGATTCAGGCTGTAGGCCAGCCCGACCCGCGGCGCGAAGTTTCGATTGTCGAGTTTGAAGTTGTTCCGGGAGTTGACCGGACCGGTGCCCACCAGGAAGGTCTCGCCCTTCAAATTGGGCAGCCCGCTCGCCTGGGCCAGCGAACTGGCGGCATTCGGATCGAAGTAGCTCATCCGGTCGAACCGCTCGGACCAGGGCCCCTGCTGTTCGTAGCGCAGACCCAGGTTGAGCGTCAGCTTGTTGGTCACCTTCCAGGTATCGCCGAAGAAGACGCCCCGGTAGATCTGCTGGCCCGCCGTGAACGCCGGAACCTGGGCCGCGCCGAAGAAGTGGTTGGTGACGTTCCCTTGCGGCAGCGCGTATCCCAGGAGGAAACTGGCGAAGCCCAGCCCGCCCTGCCCGTTGATGACCGCGCTGGACGTGTAGGTGTTGTCGAACGCGAAGGCCCCGCTGGCGATGTTGGTCTGGGTGTAGTTGTCGCGGCCCAGTTGAATCTGCCCTCCGAACTGGAAGGTGTGGCGCCCGCGAATGTAGGTCATGCTGGGCGAGAAGGTGAACTGCGTGTTGCGATCCTGGATGAAGCTCTGACCCTGGCTGCACATAATCTCCTGGGTCATGCCCAGGATGCAGGGCGTCGGCGGAGTCCGCATGACGTCCGGCACTTCGTTGTTCAGAGCCGCCGCCCAGCCGATCTGCGTCAGATCGAATCCGGCATTCGTCGGATTACGGTTGTATTTGAACCGGCTGGCGCTGAAGTTGAGGTCCGCGATCAGGTGCGGAGTGAAGGTGTAGTTGTACCCGATGACTCCCGCCTTGGTCGAGTAGATTTCGGTACAGCGGTCCACACAGACGCCCGTGCCCAGCGGATCCACGGGCAGATTGAGGACGTCCCAATAGCTGAACCGGCCATAGATCCGCGACTTGGCGCTGAGAGTATGGTCGAGCCGGGTGACGACCTGGTTCTGGTTGCCGCCCACGCTGGTCGAGACCGTGTAGTTCTGAATGGTGCCCGGACCAGTCGGCATGGGAAAGAGATTCAGCAGGGCTCGCGCCGTCGGATCGATCCGCGCGTCCGGAATCGTGTTGTTGGCGAACTGGGCCCGCTGCCCGCCGGTCACGTTGAGCGGATCGTAGATCGGCGCGGCGGTCTCCGTGAAGATCCCCTGTCGCTGCAGCGCGGTGGGAACCGTGGTGGTGAAGGTCGCGCCCTGCCGCAACCGGAAGCCCTCCCAACTGAAGAACCAGAAGGTCTTGTTCCGGCCGTCATACAGTTTCGGCAGATAGACCGGCCCCCCGGCATTGGCCCCGAACTGATTCTGAGTGAACGGGGACGTCTCGATCCCGGCCCGGTTGCTGAAGAAATTGTTCGAGTTGAAGACCCGGTTGCGCAGAAATTCGTAGGCCTGGCCATGAATCTGGTTGGTCCCGGACTTGGTGCTGATGTTGATCACGCCGCCCGAAAATTTACCCCATTCCGGTCCGAGGCTGTTGGTCTGAACCTTGAACTCCTGCACCGAGTCCTGCGTCGGAATCAGAACCGGCAGGTTGATGTAACCGATGTTGAGCGGTTGACCATCCAGATACTCCGCGCTCTGATTGCCGAACGAGCCGCCGATCTGGTAGTTCCCCCAGCCGAACGGATTGGTGCCGACGGGCGTGCCGCCCGATTGGCCCTGCGGAACGACCGAGGGCGCCAGCGACACCAGGTTGAAGACGTTGCGTCCGTTCAAAGGCAGTTCGTTCGCCTTGCGCCCCTCGACCACCTGGCCCAGGGACGAGGTGTTCGGCTGCAGGAAAGGCGTCTCCGAACTGACGGTGACCGTCTGGCTGAACTCGCCCACCTGCAACTGGACGTCGATCCGCAGGCTCTGCTGGACCTCGACCACGATCGGCTCGCGGACGAAGCGTTTGAATCCCTGCTTCTCGACATCGACCCGGTACGGACCCGGGGCCAGGTTGACGAACGTATAGAGCCCTTCGGTGCTCGTCGTGACAGTCCGCTTCTGCGCGGTGCCGAGGCTGGTCAGGGTCACTTGAGCATCGCTGACCGCGGCCCCCGTCGAGTCCGCAACCGATCCGACGATCGAGCCGTAGGTGGATTGCGCGGCCGCCGACTGGTATAACAACAGGATCAGGCCCAGAGCGACCATGATCGTTGAAAACCGGCGCCTAAACATAGGTATACCTCCTATTAGATAGCTGGTAGATAGCTGGTAACTAATGACAGATGAAGCCACCGGCTAATTCGCTTCATCCGTTCCATCCCTCGGCTACTAAAGCAATCGCCTAAATGACGGCCGAATCGAGCCGACGGCACCGCCGGGATCGACCAATCCGCCCGACCGGTTGCCTCAGCTTGATCCGTGTTCTATTTAACTTGAACACCTTTCAAGTAACTTTGTATGTAATACGGAGTTGTATTGTGGATTACTGTACTGCAGCGTCGAGTGTATGCCTCGGGTTGTGATTTTACAAGACTAACGATCGTCATGTTTGTCATAATCCGTACTATAATAAATGGTATCTGACACTCCCAATTAGACCTTACCCATCTTGAGGGTATCGGGCGGTTATGAACATTCTGATGGCGAAGATGTGGCAAACGAACGTGCTCCCGGCGCTGCTGGGTCTGGTTACTCTAGGCGGTGTCGTGTTCTCATACGGCCGATCGGCCCTTCCGCCGGAAGCGGCGCGCGGCCCTGCGGCGGCGCTCTTCGAGGTTAAGCTGCCGCGCGGATTGGAATTCACACATCGGAACTCACCTACCTCCCAGAAGTACCTGATCGAAGCCATGGGAGGTGGAGTAGCATTACTGGACTATAACAATGACGGATTATTAGATATCTTCCTGGTCAACAGCGGAGAGCTGACCGATCCGATCAAGCGGCCGGAGAGCTTCGGCCGCAATCTCCCCCGTTACTGGAACCGGCTCTATCGGCAGAACCGTGACGGCAGCGTCACCGACGTCACGGAGGCGGCCGGATTGGCGCAGGCGGGAGCGGGGAACTACGGGATGGGAGTCGCCGCGGGCGACTATGACAACGACGGCCATACCGATCTCTACGTTACGAGCTACGGCCGGAACGTGCTCTACCGGAATCAGGGGAACGGCACCTTCACCGAGGTGACGGCGCGCGCGGGGGTCGCGGCGGGCGGCTGGTCGGCCTCGGCGGGCTTCTTCGATTACGACCGGGACGGATGGCTGGACCTGTTCGTGACCCGGTACGTGGAATGGGACCCGGCCCGGAACAAGGTCTGCGGCGGTCCGCATCGCACCTACTGTCCGCCGATCGAGTTTCCGGCCACGTTCAATCTGCTCTACCACAACCGTGGAGATGGGACCTTCGAGGATGTCAGCCGGAGTTCCGGCGTCGCCGCGAAGAAGGCGCGGTCGCTGGGGGTGGCGTTCGCGGACTATGACGACGACGGGGCGATCGACATTGCCGTGGCCAACGACGGCATGGAACAGTTTCTCTTTCGGAACCGTGGGGACGGCACGTTCACGGAGTGCGCGCTCGAGGCGGGAGTCGCGCTCTCGCAGGACGGCCAGCCCTATGCGGGCATGGGCGTGGAGTTTCAGGACTACGACAACGACGGCCGGCCGGACCTGGTGGTGACCAATCTCGCCCGGCAGGTCTATGCGGTCTATCATAATGACGGCGGCGGTTCGTTCAGTTACCGCAGCCTGGAGACCGGGCTCGGGGCGCTGTCGTCCGGCAGTTCGGGCTGGGGAGTCTGCCTGCGGGATTTTAATCAGGACGGATGGAAGGACCTGTTCGTGGCCCAGAGCCACGTCATGGACAACGTCGAGCAGATCGATCCCTCGCTGCGGTACCAGCAACCGCCGCTGGCGGCCCTCAATCAGCGGGGCCGTTTCGAGCGCGCGGATCCGGGCACGGCGGCGGCCGTCGCGGGCCGTGGAGCGGCCGCCGGCGACTTCAACCACGACGGCTGGCCGGATGTCCTGATGAGCGTCCTCGGCGGGCCGCCCCAGATGTTTCTGAACCGGGGCGGAACCCGGCACTGGTTGGCGATCTCGCTCCGCGGCACGCAGAGCAATCGCGACGGCCTGGGAGCGCGAGTCCAGGTCAACGGGCAGAGCCAGGACGCCACGACGGCCGGGAGTTACCTGTCGGCCAACGACAAAGTTCTTCACTTCGGACTGGGAACGGCCGAGCGCGCGCAGGTCGAGATCTTATGGCCGTCGGGCAGGCGCCAGACGCTGAAAGATGTCCGCGCCGATCAGTTCCTCGAAGTCCGGGAAGATGCAAACCGCTAAACACGCTAAACACGCTAAATCATCCGTAATTTTGTGAGCAACGTCATGATCCTGATCTTCTTTCTTCTCTGGCTGGTCCCGCAGACCCCCTCGCCCGAGGCGGTTCAACATCTGCAGGCGGGCCTGGAGGCGCGCAAACAGGGGCGGTTCGACGTGGCGATCACGGAGTTCCAGCGAGCGACCGAACTCGAGCCGAAGCTGGCCCCGGCCTTCGTCAATCTCGGCCAGGCCTACCTGGAGAAACGCGATTTCGGCGGCGCGATTCCGCCGCTGAAACGGGCCCTGGAGCTCAATCCGGACCTCGCGGTCGCCCATCAATTGCTCGGGTATGCGCTGCTCGCCCAGGGTTACGCCGCCGAGGCGATTCCGCATCTCGAACGGGTTCAGGCTCAGGAGGCGCTCGGGATCGCCCAGCTCGAGACCGGGCGGTTGGCGGAGGCGGTCTCGAATCTACAGGCCGCCGTGACCCGGCGGCCCAACGATCCGGATCTGCTCTACTATCTCGGCCGCGCCTCGGGGCTGCTCTCGAAACAGATCACCGACGCCATGATCTCGGCCGATCCCGATTCGGCGCGGGCGCACCAGGCGCTGGCCGAGAACTTCTTCGCGTTGCGGCGGCTGCCGGAGGCCGAAAAAGAGTACCGGGAGGCGCTGCGGCTGCGACCGGAGGTGCCGGGCGTCCACCTGGCGCTCGGCCAGGTCTATGCGCTGGGTTCACAGTGGGGGCCGGCCGAAGAGGAGTTTCGCGCCGAGACCAGGCTCCAGCCGGGCAACGCCGAGGCGGCCTATCGCCTGGGCAGCGCGCTCCTGCAGCAGGGAAAGGTCCGCGAGGCGCGGTCGGAGCTGGAACGCTCCGACCGGTTGAAGCCGGAGATGCCCGAGACCCTCTATTCGTTGGGAAAGGCCGCCTCACTCGACGGCGACGCCGCCGCCGCCGAGCAGGCGTGGACCAAAGTGGTGACCCTCGAGAACCGCGGCCCGTTGGCGGCGCAGGCCCATTTCGGCCTGGCCGGCCTCTACCGCAAACAGGGGAAGGTCAAGGAGTCGGAACGTCAGATGGAGGAGTTTCGCAAACTTCAGGAGTAGCTTTCAGCCCGTTCAGAAACTCGATCAGCAATTGGTTGATCTCGAAGGGCCGCTCCTGCTGGATCCAGTGGCCCGCGCCCGGCAGCAGGACCTTCGTTCTGAGGTTGGGCATGGTCTCCGGCAGGGCGTCGTAGAACGGCCGGGACATGGTGATCACGCCGTCCAGCTCGCCCGCGGCGAAGAGCGCCGGTTGCTGGACGTTGGCGCCGCTCAGAAACCGCGTCAGCTCCCACATCCGGTCCATGTTCCGGTACCAGTTGAGCCCACCCCGAAATCCCGTCCGCTCGAATTCGCGGGTCATGTAGTCGAGATCTTCGGAGGTCAGCCACGGCGGCAGCGCCGCCGGCAGGGAGCCGGAATCGAGCAGCGTCTCATCCTTGCCGAAGATATAGCGCCAGCGCTTCTCCGGCGGAGCATCGCCCGACGCCGAATAGAAGAACATGCTGAGGCTCGTGCGGACATCGGCTTCGAGTTCGGCCTCGGCCTTGCCCGGCTCCTGGAAATAGAGTTGATAGAATTGTTTATCGCCGGCCAGGAGCTTCATGGCCTCGGTCGGACGCAGGTCGCCCCACGACCGGCGGCGATAGGGAACGCTCAGGAGCGCGACCGCCTGAAAGAGTTCCGGGCGGAAGAGGGCACAATGCCAGGCCACCGGCGAGCCCCAGTCGTGGCCCACGATGACGGCCGGTCCGGCGTCTAACCCCTGCACCAGACCGACAATATCCGCGGTCAATTGGAAAATATCATAGGCTTCGACGGCGGCCGGGCCCGTGGTCTGGCCGTAACCGCGCTGATCCGGCGCCACCACGTGATAACCGGCCTCGGCCAGCGCCGAGAGCTGATGTCGCCAGCAATACCAGAGTTCCGGGAAACCATGGCACAAGATCACCAGTGGCCCCTCCCCCTGTTCCGCAATATGCATTAGAACACCGTTGGTCTCAATAAATCGGTGAGTAGTCTCTGCCATTGTGCTCCTCTCAGGACTGATCTCGACAAATTGTGGGGTAGTGCCTAAAGACGTACCTATCGCCTGTGGTTATACCCTATCTGAATTTCAGAGAGAACGCGAAAATCGCGAAATCCGGCCCATTCGCCAACATTTTCGGACCGGTTCGCGCGTGATGCGGGCCCCTTGCTTCCCCCTCCGGATTAGAACCGGACCTCGAGACAGAACTGAACCCTGTTTTTAATAATAAAGCCGATACGGCAATAGATTTCAGTTATAGATGACGGGGTTTTCCGGGGGCGCATTGTGGCATGCGGGCCAGCCCGTTGACAAATCCCGACCGGCGCTCGACGCCTCACAATCGTAAATTTGCGCGGATCCGAATCCGGCCCCGGGCTCAAGACGGCGCGCGCCTCGACCGATAAGCAGTTCGATATCCCGTGCAACGTCCGACCGCGCCGAAGGTTGTCGGTCCCGGGCGGAGTTTAATCGGTGCCAAGGAGCGCAAAGATGATCCGTAATTTGAAGATCTGGCAGAAGCTGACCATCATTTGTGTGGCCTTCAGCCTACTCGTCGCCGTCTTGCTCTATCTGCTGGTGGCGGAGAAGAATATCGCCATCGACTTCGCGGAGCAGGAGTTGATCGGCAGCGACTATCTCCCGCCGCTCAGAGAGTTGCTGGAATTGATTCCCGAACATGGCCGCGGGGCGGAGAACGACTCCCGCGTCGAGGCCGCCTTCGGCCGGCTGGAGAGCGCCGACGGGCGATCCGGCGAGACGCTCAAGACGGCCGAGAAGCTGACCGCCCTCAAAACCGCCTGGCGGGAACTGAAATCCTCCAACTCCGGCAACTCCGGCAGCTCCGGCAGCTCCGGCAGCCCACCCGGAGAGAGTCGGGCCCTTCACGACCGGATGGTCTCCGAGATCCTGGGATCGATCTCCCTGGTGGGCGATACCTCCAACCTGATCCTCGACCCGGATCTCGACAGCTACTACGTCATGGATTCCGTGATCATCCAGTTGCCCAACAATCAGTCGCTGCTGGCCCAGGTCCTGCAGACCGGGGCCGAGATCCTGGGGCGCAAACAGATCACCGCCGACGAAAAGACCCAGTTGGTGGTCTGGAGCGGGCTCCTGAAATCGAACCTGGACAGCATCGGCAACGACGTCCGCAAGGCAACCGCCAATAACGGCTCCGGGTCGCTGAAGGTGCTGAACGCTCCGTTCCAGGAGCAACTGGCCTCCAACCAGGCGCTGATCGAGCTGCTGGACAAAGAGCTGGTCAATGCCGCCGAGATCCGGCTCGCCCCCGAAGAGTTCATCGCCGCCGGGCGCCGGGCCCTCGGCGCCAGTTTCAGACTCTGGGACGTGGCCAACCCGGCCCTCCAGGAATTGCTCACGGCCCGAATCGGTGGATTCAGCGAGAAGAAGTACACGGCGATCGTCGGCAGCATCCTGGCGGTCCTGCTGACCAGCGTCGGATCCGCCGCCTGGTTCTCGGCCGGGACCGTCAGACCGCTGACCAGGGCCGTCGGAATCGCCGACCGCCTGGCCCAGGGTGAGCTGGCGGAACAGATCCCCGCGACGTCGACCGACGAGAGCGGCCGATTGATCGCCGCCATGAACGCCGTCACCGACTACCTGAGAGCGATGGCCGACCTCGCCGACCGGTTGGCGGCTGGCGACCTGACGGTCGAGGTCATCCCCAGGTCGGAGCAGGATCGTTTCGGCAACGCCTTCAAACAGATGATCGCCAGCCTCCGGACCTCGATCAGCCGGATCGATCAGGGGGCCCACCAGGTCGCCGCGGCCTCTTCGCAGATCGCCACCGCCAGCGATCAATCGCGGCGCTCGGCGCAGAACCTCTCCTCCTCGTGCGAGACGGTCACCGTCACGATTCAACAAATGGAGGGCTCGATCCGCCAGGTCGCGCTCCATGCCCAGACCCAGGCGGCGGCGGCGACCGAAAACTCCGCCGCCATCACCCAGATGGTGGCCTCGCTCCGGAACACCGCCGAAAATGTCAAAGAGCTCGCCTCGCTCACCACGACCGCCAGCCAGGCCACCGAGGCCGGGCATCAGACCCTCGACCACGCCAATGCCAACATGGAACGGATCAACGCGGCGGTCGAGTCGGCCGGCCAGACCATCGACCTGCTGGGAGCCCGGGCGGAGAATATCGGCAAGATCGTCGAGACCATCGACGATCTCGCGGACCAGACCAACCTGCTGGCCCTCAACGCGGCGATCGAGGCCGCCCGCGCCGGCGAGCATGGACTCGGCTTCGCGGTCGTCGCCGATGAGGTGCGGAAATTGGCCGAACGCAGCGCCCGCTCGACCAGGGAGATCAGCGGGATCGTCGAGGCGATCCAGCAGGGAGCCCGGACGGCCGTCACCCAGATGGCCGAATCGAACCAGATCATTCATAAATACATGGCCGACGACTCCTTCGGCGAGGCGCTCCAAACCATCCGCGCCACGGTCGAACAGATCGCCTCGCGGGCCCATGAGATCCAGTCCGCCACCTCGGAACAATCGGCCGGGGCCGAACAGATCTCCCAGGCCACGCGCGATCTCTCCCGATTGACGCGGGAGATCTCGGCCGCCGCCAAGGAGCAATCGGCCGGGGCCGCCGAAGTGGTGCGCGCCATGGCGCAGTTGAGTGAGATCACCCGGCAGGCGGAAGACCTCTCAACCGATCTCCAGAGTTCCGCCGAAAATATCCGCCATCAATCCGGCACCCTGGCCCACGTCGTCAGCGGGTTCGGAACGGGCGCCGACGACGAGGCGCCCCCGCCTCCACCCGCCCCGCCCCGCCGGCTCCAACGGATGGCGGCCTTTTGAGATTTCAAATCCGAACCGCGAAACCAGGGGAAAGTTCCGACTTTTTCGTTAGTTTCGCGGTTTTTCGTTTGTCCCATCCCGGCCTTTAAGTGATGATGAGGGAGTCGATTTCATCAACTCCGATCTCGAAGACCATTCACTGGAGGCTTCAATGCGTTACTTCTTACCGCGACCTCTCTTAATTTTATGTCTGTCCATCGGATTCATCGCGCAGGGCGATCCCCTCGATGATCAGTTGCTGCTGGGCTTCACCCGCGAAAGCGCGGCCCGGCAACTGGCCCTCGAGAAGCAGTTCGACGCCTCGCTCAAACGGGAGAACCTGAATCAATGGATGAAACGGCTGACGGCCCGGCCGCATCATCTCGGTTCGGCCTACGGCAAGGAGAATGCGGAGTTCATCGCTTCGCAGTTCCGCGCCTGGGGTTACGAGACCGAGATCGAGCAGTTCGACGTGCTCTTTCCCACCCCGAAGCTGCGGCTGCTGGAGACCGTGGAACCCAAACCGTTCAAGGCCAAACTGGCCGAGCCGCAGCTCCCGGAGGATTCGACCTCGGGTCTGACGGCCGAACAGCTTCCGACCTACAACGCCTACTCGGCCGACGGCGATGTCACGAGCCAATTGGTCTATGTCAATTACGGAGTGCCCAAAGACTACGAAGTGCTGGCCGAGAAGGGAATCGACGTCAAAGGCAAGATCGTCATCGCCCGCTACGGCGGGTCCTGGCGGGGAATCAAACCCAAGGTCGCGGCCGAACATGGCGCGATCGGCTGTCTCATCTACTCCGACCCGCACGAGGATGGATATTTCCAGGGAGACCGTTATCCGGAGGGTCCGTGGCGCAACGAGTCCGGAGCGCAGCGCGGCTCGGTCATGGATATGCCGCTCTATCCCGGCGACCCGTTGACGCCCGGAGTGGGCTCCACCAAAGAGGCCCGGCGATTGGCCATCAAAGACGCGGCCACGATCATGAAGATTCCGGTGCTGCCGATCTCCGCTGCCGATGCGGAGCCGCTGCTGCGGACCATGAGGGGCCCCCTGGCCCCGCCCGAATGGCGAGGGTCGCTGCCGCTGACCTACCATCTGGGCCCCGGGACCACGAAGGTCCGTCTCAAACTGGAGTTCGATTGGAAACAGGTTCCGGCCTATAACGTCATCGCCCGGCTGCGCGGATCGGAACAGCCCGACACCTGGATCATTCGCGGCAATCACCACGATGCCTGGGTCTGCGGCGCCCAGGACCCGATCAGCGGGTTGGTCTCCCTGATGGAAGAGGCGCGGGCCGTCGGCGAACTGGCCCGCGGCGGTTGGAGACCGAAGCGCACCATCATCTATGCGGCCTGGGACGGCGAAGAGCCCAGCCTCCTGGGTTCGACCGAGTGGGCCGAGGCCCATGCCGAGCAGTTGAAGCAGCATGCCGCGCTCTACATCAACACCGACGGCAACGGGCGCGGGTTCCTCAGCGCCGGAGGCTCCCACACGCTGGAGAGATTCGTCAACGAGGTGGCCCGCACCGTGGAGGATCCACGGAAGAAGATCTCGGTCGCCGCGCGGCTGCGCGCGCTGCGACAGGTCCGGGGCAACCCGGAAGAGCAGCGGGAAGCGAGAGACCGGGCGCAGTTGCGGATCAATGCCCTCGGCTCCGGCTCCGACTACACGCCGTTTCTGCAACACCTCGGAATCGCCTCGCTCAATCTGGGCTATGACGGCGAGGACAATGGCAACGGCGTCTACCATTCGATCTACGACTCCTACGACCACTTCACGCGGTTCGTCGATCCGAACTTCGACTACGGCATCACCCTGGCGCAGACGACGGGCCGGGCCGTCCTGCGCAGCGCCTCCGCCGACACGCTGCCG
>DATEFT010000152.1:0-4661 GCA_035280505.1 Blastocatellia bacterium
GGCGGCGGCGGCGAATCCAGCAGTTTCAGTTCGGCGGCTTTGAGCAGGAGGTTGCCGGCGATGGGCGCGGCGGTCTTGGCGCCGTATCCGCCGCCTTCCACGACCACGGCGAAGGCGATCAGCGGGTTCTCCAGCGGCGCAAAACCGATAAACCAGGAGTCGATCCGGAACTCCTTCTTGACGCGCTCCCGGCCGCGCTCATCGCGATACATGATCGGCCGATTGGTCTTCGGATCGATAGCGTTGACCTGGCGTTGAGCGGTGCCGGTCTTGCCCCCGGCGGTCAACTTGCCGCGGAGCATCGCGCCCAGCCCGCGGCTCGCGGTCCCGCGCTGAACGACCGCGCCCATCAGTTGCCGGAGGCGTTCGGCGGTCTGCGGCGAGACGGCCTGGCTCAGGGCCTTCGGCGGCCGGCCCAGCTCCATCGTCGGCCGCATCACCATCCCCTCTCGATTGGCCGCGGCCGCGGCGACCATGGCCATCTGCAGCGGCGTCAACTGAACATATCCCTGGCCGATCGATTCCAGCGCCAGATCATACCGGGTCACGCCCGGGCCCGAGACGAAGGTCGAATTGAGCGGCGCGAGCACCGACGAGAGCACTCGATTCTCCGTATTCCACAGATCGTACCGGCGGCCGGAACCGATCGATTCCGCCGCTTTCTCGAAGACCACCAGTCCGAAGCGCGTGGCCGCGTCGGCCATGCGTTTGCGTTCGACCTCGACTCCCAGTTGGGCGAAGTACTGGTTGCAGGAGTGAGCGTAGGCCTCGGTCAGGTTGATGGCGCCGTGATTCTCCTCTTCGTCGTCGCGGATCGGGCGATTGGCGCCGGGCGGCGTCCACCCTTCGCTCCGGCAAGTGAAGGTCAGGTTGTCCAATCTCGATTCGATGGCCGCCGCGGCCGTCATGGTCTTGAGCGTGGAACCGGGCAGGTAATATTCGCTCAAGGCCCGATTGAGCAGCGGCTGGTTCCTGACGTCGTTCTGCAGTTCGGCCCATCGCTCCTTGATCTCGATATACTCGGGATCGTAACTGGGGCTGCTGGCCATGGCCAGGATCTCTCCGGTCTGCGGATTGAGCATGACGACGGCTCCCCGCTTATCCTTCAACTGAGCGAAAGCCTCTTTCTGCAGGTTGAAATCGAGGCTCAACACCAGGTCCGGACCGACCGGCGGCCGGAGACTGTGGTCATTGAAGGAGAAGACCTTCTCCCACCAGCTCTGTTCGACCTTCGGCAGAGGCTGGGAGACCACGGCCCGTTCGAGCCAGGCATCGCCCCGCAACAACGTCCCGTAACCGACGAGATGCGCCGCGGCCGGGCCCAGCGGATAGTCCCGAACGATCTGGCCGTTGAGATACCGATATTTCGCCAGGGTCTGCCGGGCATCGTGATGGCGATCATAGATCCACCCGCGCAGCGTGCTCTCGACCTCGCGGCGGTTGCGCTGATCGCGGCGATCTTTCAAACCCTCGAATGATTCGTTGACGTCGATCGGCCCGGCCGCGAAGAGCCCCCAGTAACAATGGAATCCCAGGGCGATCAGCACCAGCAGCGCGAACGCCCATCGCACGTATCGTAATCGGTGGCTCGTCAGGCGGGGACCGAAATCCTCCGGCAGCCCGGATTCGGCCGAATCGAGAACCGCCCCGCCGGAACGGGACCGCAAAGCCGAATGGATCAGCGACAGGACCATCCAGCCCAATCCGAACAGCACAATCAGAGTGGCGATGAAGGGAAATTTCATGTCAGACCCAACCAGTACTTGAGAAATTGGCCGATCCGGTCTCCGGAGCGGTTATCCCGCCGTCCGCATCGTCAAGGTCATCTCCACGTCACCGAACCGCACCCGGTCGTCGGAGCGGACGATGACCCGATCTCCGGCCTCGATCAAGACGCCGTTGACATAGGTGCCATTGGCGCTGCCCCGGTCGGCCAGTTCGAGCGTGCCGTCGCGCCTCAGCACGAAGGCCGCATGAAAGTTCGAAACGGTCGGGTCTTTGATGATCAGCTCGTTGGCGGAGTTGCGTCCGATGCCGACCGGGTCGGACGTCTCGGTCACGCGGGCCCGAACCTCCAGAAACCCGTTGGCGCCGCGCAAGGTCACCTCGCAGCCCGTTCCGGTCTCCGGGCCGACCGGTGACAGCCCCCGGCCCTCCGGGGCGCCGACGATGACCGAATGTTGACCTTTGCCGAAATTGACCCGGATCTCGAGCCCGATGGTGAAGGCGTCATAGGTGATCTTGACCTGGACGTCGTCGAGCGTCTTGTAGCGGCGATTGTAGATATATTCGTAGGCGCTGGCGCTGAGTTCCTTCTGCAGGTAGTCGCGCCGCTTCTCTCCGATTCGCGTGTAGGTCTCGTAATCGTACCGCAGCTCGATCCAGTTGGGCGCGACCGTTTCGGAATCATCCGGCCGGAGGTGGGTCTCGATCGCGCGCTCGATCTGCGGAACCAGCACCGAGAGGTCGGTCCGGGTCCCGACCTGAGAGGTCCCGCCCCGACGCAGAGCAAAATCGATCGCCCCGCCGATCCGCTCAAAGAATCGGCGCACCAGAAACTCCAGGCGCCCGACCAGATCAGGTTCTTTTCCCGTTACATTCATCTAACTACCCTGGCCCTCCTCTGCCTGGCGGCTTCGAAAATAACCGCCGCCGCCGCCGCCGCGACATTGATCGACTCGACCGGGACGTGCAAAGGAATACGCAAACGAACGTCACATCGTTCCAAGATCTCGGCCTCGATTCCGCGCCCTTCGTTGCCGAAGACTATTAATGTCGGCTGCGACCAATCGAAATCGCTGTAGACCAGTTCGGCCTGGGCCGCGGTCGCCACGACGGCGAGCCCCCGGGCGCGCGCGCGGGCCAACAGTTCGTCGGCTTGAAGGTCGCCGATCACCGGCAGCCGGAAGGCCGAGCCCATGGCGCTCCGGAGCGTCTTCGGCGCGAAGGCATCGACCGACCCTTTCAGGGCCAGAATGCCGCTCGCCCCGCCCGCCTCGGCCGAACGGACGATCGTCCCGAAATTTCCCGGATCCTGCACCGAATCCAGCCCGACGATCAACGGCGGATGCTGATCGCGCGGCGAGATCGCCTGATCCAGAGTGAACTGCGGCCGCTCGGCCAGAACGATCAGGCCCTGGCTGTGGACCGTATCGCTGATGGTGGCCAGGACCGCCTCGGTAGTCGGATAGATGGGACATTGGGCGCGTTCGAGTTCGCCGATGATCGATTGCGCGCGCGGACTCTGAGGAGCGGCCTGAAAACAGGCCACCGGTTTCAAGTTGGACTGCAGACACTCGGCGATCAGTCGTTCGCCCTCAATGAAGATCAGGTCCGCCTCGCGCCCGTCGCGCACCCGGCGCGCCTGTTTCAATCTCTCATTGGCAGGGCTGGTGATGAGCATTACATCCCGCGCACCGAGGCGATCATCTTCTTCAAGTTGCTGGTGGCGTCGATCACCGCCGTCGGCTCATAACCGCAATGGACCATGCAATCCCGGCAGCGGGGATTTCCGCTCCGGCGCCCGTACTTCTCCCACTCGGTCGTCTCCATCAGCTCTTTGAACGATCCCGCGTATCCGTCGTTGAGCAGATAACAGGGCTTCTGCCAGCCGAAGACGTTGTAGTTGGGGTTCCCCCAGGGGGTGCATTCGTAATCGATCTCCCCGATCAAAAACTTGAGATAGAACGGCGAATGATTGAATTGCCACTTTCGCCCGCGCCGGGTCTGGGCCGGAGCCAACACCTCGCGGAAGAGCGCCTTGGTCTGTTCGCGCTTGAGAAAGTTGTCCTGATCCGGCGCCCAGGCATAGCTGTAACCGGGCGAGATCATCATGCCGTCAACCCCCAGTTCGGAGAGAAAATCGAACATCTCGTGCAGTTCCGCCGGATCCTCGCCGTTGAAGACGGTGGTGTTGGTGGTGATGCGAAAACCGCGCTTCTTGGCCGCCCGGATCGCGCTGACGGCGATGTCGAAGATCCCCTGGCGATCGACCAGTTGATCGTGGCGTTCCTTCAATCCATCCACGTGGATGCTGAAGGTGAGATAGGGCGACGGCTCGAACCGATCCAGATTCTTCTCGAGCAGAATCGCGTTCGTGCAGAGATAGACGAACTTCTTGCGCTCGATCATCCCCCGGACCATCACGTCGATCTGAGGGTGGAGCAACGGTTCGCCTCCGGCGATGGAGACGATCGGCGCGCCGCACTCCTCGACGGCCTTGAAGGCATCCTCGGGCGACATATTCTTCTTCAAGATCTCGGTCGGATGTTGAATCTTGCCGCAACCCAGACACGCCAGATTGCAACGAAAGAGAGGTTCCAACATCAACACCAGCGGATACCGCCGGTTGCCCATCAATTTCTGCCTGAACACGTATCCGCCGACCTTCAGTGCCTGGCGCAGCGTAATTGACATATCGTTCCTTCCTTCTCCTGAATGAAAATCCCGACTGCAAGTAGAGCGATATTTTCCCCCTTCATCTACCATTCCGCAAACGATCTCAGAAGACGAAAGACGCGAACCGGGCGAAACTCACGAAAAAATCCCTTCGTGTTTTCGCCCGGTCCGCGTCTTTCGTCGGTGCTCTCCGCCGAGCTATTGCCGGGCGGTTTGGGCCGCCGGCGGCTTCGGTTTCCGCGGCAGCTTCTCATCCCGCATGG
>DATEFT010000153.1:0-4985 GCA_035280505.1 Blastocatellia bacterium
AATTCGAGCTATGAGTTCACCAAATAATTCTTCGAATCAATCCTTCTGGACGTCAACACGGATCGGGCTGACCGCCCTGGCGATCATCGTGATTGCGGCCGTGGTCTCAGCCTATTTTCAGGGCCATCCTGGAGAGTCGGCTCCTCCGGCCGTCTCGCAGATGAGCTTCAAACTGCTGAATGGTCAATCGCTCAAATTGGCGGACTACACCGGCAAGGTGGTGGTCGTTAATCTGTGGGCGACCTGGTGCGGCCCCTGCCGCCAGGAGATTCCGCACCTGGTCGAGATGGCCAACGAATACAAGAGCAAAGGGGTCGAGGTCGTCGGACTCTCGACGGAAGACCCGCAAACTGAAGAGCCGTCGGTCCGGAGCTTCACTCAGGAGTTCAACATCAACTACTCGATCGGATGGGCGAATCCGGAGCTGGCCGATGGACTCATGAACGGGCGCAACGGAATTCCCCAGATGATCGTGATCGGTCGCGACGGAAAGATCAAAAAACATTTTGTCGGGTTCAATCCGCGGTCCAGCCCCAATCAAATGCGGGCGGCGCTGGATGAAGCCCTGGCGGAAGGATGAAGGGATCGCGCGGCGGCGATGAAGACGCAAGATTCAGCTCCCTTCTCCGTTCCCAGGCAGAACGACTTGAGCGACGCCTCGTTTGCGCGGCGTTGAACTCGGGATTTATCACCAAGCTGAGGAGGGATTTGAATGAGGAATAAAATTATTTCGGCCTTGACCATCTTCTCGGTCTGCGCCCTCTTGGCATGCGGCGCGGCCATTCGTAATCCGGCCGCGGTCGGAGAGAACAAGTTGAGTGGCAACGTGAACGGCAGATTGGTCTCGGCGACCAACCAATTCGGGTTCGATCTCTTCAACAAACTCCGGCTGAAAGACCGGAATCAAAATGTCTTCTACTCTCCGTTGAGCGTCACGCTGGCCCTGGCCATGACCTACAACGGCGCCGCCGGCGAGACCCAGGCGGCCATGGCCCGGACTCTCAAGATCGAGGGCCTGGGCCAGGACGAACTGAACCAGGCCAGCGCCGCGCTGCTCAAGGCGCTCAAGAGCGCCGATCCGAAGGTCGAACTCCTGATCGCCAATTCGCTCTGGTCGCGCCAGGGGGTCAAATTCAACGAAGCCTTTCTGGAGCGCAATCGCCAGTTTTTCGGAGCCGAGATCTCCTCGCTCAACTTCGCCGATCCGAGCGCCGTCAACACCATCAACAACTGGGTCAGCCGGAACACCAAGAATAAGATTCCCACCATTATGGATCGGATCGATGCCCGGGACGTCATGTTCCTGATCAATGCCATCTATTTTAAGGGGCTCTGGGAGAAGAAATTCGATCAGGCGCTGACCAGGAATGAGCCTTTTCATCAACTCTCCGGCGCGTCCAAGACGGTGCCGATGATGTCCCAGGCCGGCGACTATCCGTACTACCAGGGCGATAAATTCCAGGCGGTCCGACTATTTTACGGCCAGAAGGGCGCCAGCCTCGAACTCTTCCTGCCCGACCAGGGCTCATCGGTCGAGGAGCTGATGCAGAACCTGACGCTCGAAAAATACGACCAGTGGGCCAAGAATCTCCGCCCGTCGCCCGGCGATCTCAAGATTCCGCGATTCAAGGCCGCTTACGAGAGCAGCCTCAACGAAGCGCTCGCGGCCCTCGGGATGGGACCGGCCTTCAACCCCACCCAGGCCGACTTCAGCGGCATGCGGCCGGAGAAGGATGTCTTCATCTCTCAAGTCAAACACAAGGCCATCCTCGAGGTTAATGAAGAGGGCACCGTCGCCGCCGCCGTGACCTCGGTCGGCGTCCGGACCACCTCCCTCAGGCAGCGATTCACGTTCACCGCCGACCGGCCGTTCCTGATGGTGATCAAGGACCAGGCCACCGGCACGATCCTGTTCATGGGCGTCATCAAAGAAGTCTAGAAAAGTCTAGAAAAGTCTAGAAAAGTCTAGAAAAGTCTAGAAAAGTCTAGAAAAGTCGTCCGTTCTGAAGCCCACGGAGTGGGCGGCAGAAACAGATAGGCTCGTCGTCAATTCCGGACTTTTCTAGACTTCAATTCATAACGCATGATCGCCAGCACGCTCAGCGCGTCCGTGATCTCGCCGGCCAGGACCATTCGCAACGCTTCGGCGAAAGGCACTCGCATCAGCTCCAGCCGTTCCGTCCCTTCAGGCTGCGCGTCCAGTTGAACCAGGCCGGTGGCCAGATAGTAGAGGGCCTCTTCGTCGGTCACCGAATTCGAGAGGTGAGCGTGGCCGAGCAATTCCCAATGGCGGGCCTCCAATCCGGTCTCTTCCCGCAGTTCACGCCGGGCCGATTCCAGCGGCTCTTCATCCTCCGGGCCGCCGCCTTCCGGGATCTCCCAGGAGTAGCGGTTCAAAGGGTAGCGATATTGTCCCACCAGATAGGTGTAGCCCTCCTCGTCGATCGGCAGCACGCCGATCGCCCGATTTTTGAAATGGACCACTCCATAAATTCCGTCCTCGCCGTCGGGCCGGATCACCTCATCCTGCCTGACGCGAATCCACGGGTTGTCATAGACCTGGCGGCTCTCAACCGTCCGCCACGGGTTTGAAAATTTATCGCTCATATAGAAACATATCGAAAAGCGCGCTGTTTTAATTGAGAGAAAATCCATGGCTGCCGTGGGGCCGCCATGGGCAAGCGAATCAGGAATTTACCACGTCCCGCGGGCAGACGCCGAATGAGGAACTCATGAAATCGATCCTGATCGAACTGCTGAATCGCTGGCGCGGGTCGCCCCGGCGCGAAGAGACTCCGGAGCTCGAAGACCGGCCCCCTCTCGCCCCGGATGAAGACCCGTTCGAGGAACCGGTCCGGCTGGAGATCCGTGACGTGATCGATCTGCATCCGATTCCTCCCCGGCAGGTCAAAGCCGTGGTCGCCGAGTATCTGCTCGAGGCGCGGTCGCGCGGCTTTCGCCACGTGCGGATCATTCACGGAAAGGGCCGGGGAGTTCAGCGCGAGATGGTCCGCAAGCTCCTCGACCGGACTCCGTTCGTGTCGAGTTATGAAGATGCGCCGCCCGAAGCCGGGGGACTCGGCGCGACCATCGCCACGCTCGATCCCGATGCTTGATCTTGAGGAGCCCGGTTGATAGCATCATTACGCAAGAGGTCCTGACTTCTGATACCGAGGGAATCATACCAATGCTCAATCTGGCGCCTTTCAAAAACGAACCTTATGCGGATTTCTCCGACCAGCAGCACGCCCGGGCCATGCGCGAGGCGATCGAACTGGTCGAATCGCAATTGGGACGCGAATACGAGATCATCATCGGAGGCGAACGCTTCCGGACGGGCGAGCTGCTCGAATCGGTCAACCCGGCAAAATTCTCCCAGGTCATCGGCCGCGTGCATCACGGAACCAGGGAATTGGCGGACCGCGCGATTCGTGCCGCGTGGCAGGCCTTCGAGACCTGGAAACACGTTCCGGCCGAAGCCCGCGCGAACTACCTCTTTCAGGCCGCGGCGAAGATGCGCCGGCGCAAATCGGAATTCAACGCCTGGATGGTCTACGAGGTCGGCAAATCGTGGGCTGAAGCCGAGGCCGATACCGCGGAGGCCATCGACTTCATGGAGTTCTATGCGCGGCAGGCGCTGCGGTATGCCGCGCCTCAGCCGTTGACCCCGTCGCCGCTCGCGTTCGAAGCCAACGAGATGAGCTACATTCCGCTCGGCGTCGGCATCGTGATTCCGCCGTGGAACTTCCCGCTCGCCATCCTGGCCGGGATGACCACCGCGGCCATCGTCACCGGCAACACGGTGGTGCTCAAACCGTCGGACGACAGCCCGATCATCGGGGCCAAATTCATGGAGTTGATGGAGGAGGTTTCGCTGCCGCCCGGCGTGATCAACTTTCTGCCGGCCGACGGACCGACGGTGGGCGAATTTCTGGTCGAGCATCCACAGACCCGATTCATCTCATTTACCGGGTCGATGGCGGTCGGGCTGCGCATCAACGAACTGGCGGCCAAACCGCGCGAGGGTCAAATCTGGATCAAGCGAGTCGTGGCCGAGATGGGCGGCAAGGACACGGTCGTCGTCGATGAGACCGCCGATCTCGACGAAGCCGCGGCGGGGATCGTGGCCTCGGCCTTCGGCTTCTCCGGACAGAAGTGTTCGGCCGGCTCGCGCGCCGTCATCGTCGAAGCGGTCTACGATCAGGTCCTCGAAAAGGTCCTGGCGCGAACCGGAAAACTCTCCGTCGGCCCGGTCACGGACGGGACCAACTTCACCGGACCGGTCTCCAGCCGCCGGGCCTTCGAGAAGATCAACCACTATCTGGAGATCGGCCGGCAGGAGGGCCGGTTGCTGACCGGCGGCGGCCGGCACGAGCTGGCGAAAGAGGGCTACTTCATTCCCCTGACCGTCTTCGGCGAGATCGATCCCAGGGCCCGCCTCGCCCAGGAGGAGATCTTCGGCCCGGTCCTGGCCTGCATCAAGGCCCGAGACGTGGACGAGGCCCTGGCCATCGCCAACAACACCCTCTACGGATTGACCGGCGCCTTCTATTCCAGCAGCCGCGAACGCCTCGAACGGGCCCGGCGCGAGTTCCACGTCGGCAACCTCTATCTCAACCGCAAATGTACCGGGGCCCTGGTTGACGTGCATCCTTTCGGGGGCTTCAATATGTCGGGCACCGATTCGAAGGCCGGCGGGCGCGACTACCTGGGGCTCTTCCTGCAGGCCAAGTCGATTGCTGAGAAATTGTAAATCTGTTTTCCGCCCCGGGCGAACGGCGGGCATTAAACTAACGGCTCCGGATGTTGTAGACTGATACTCAGAACGGGTGGGATTGGCACCCGAGGAATCGGACGACCCCGAAGAGGAAATATTTGAGGAATAAATTTATGGAGCGATCTCTACTGAAGAAGCGAGTTCTACTTATCGTCACGGCGGTCTCCCTGCTGGCACTGACCGGTATCTGCTTTCGAGTGTTCATGGG
>DATEFT010000154.1:0-4761 GCA_035280505.1 Blastocatellia bacterium
CCGCCGCTGACGGGCCTCGCGAGCGCGCCCAACTACCCGATCACCTCGACCATCGGAAACTCGGCCAACGGCTTCCTGCCCGGTCTGAAGACCGGTTACGTGCAGTCCTGGACTTTCGGAGTGCAGCGGGAGTTGACCAAGGATACGGCCCTGGAGGTCCGCTACGTGGGCAATCGCGGGCTGAGGCTCTGGCGGCAATACAATCTCAACGAGCTCAATCTGCTGGAGAACGGCTTCTTGAACGAGTTCGTCCAGGCGCAGAAGAACCTGGCGGCCAACAATCTGGCGGGAGGAGCCAGAGCGGGCAGCTTCGCCTATGCGGGTCCCGGCAGCGGCACCGCGCCCCTCCCGATCCTCCTCGGTTTCTTCAATGGCGGGACGGCGGCGCAGGCCGGGGATGCGGCCCTCTACACCTCGACGGCGTTTCGCAACACGGCCTTTATCAGCAACCTGGACACAGTCCGGCCGAACGCCGCCGGGTTCGCCACGACCATCTATCAGAATCCGGCGACCTACGGAGCCAATGCCCAGGCGGCGGGGTTGGCACCCAATTTCTTCGTGGTCAATCCGGATGTGAGCACCGCGCTGGCGGGCAACGGCGGCGCCTTTCTGGTCGACAACAGCGGCCGCAGCTCGTACGACGCGCTGGTGGTCGAACTGCGACGGCGGCTCTCGAAAGGCCTGCTGGTCCAGGGCAGCTACTCATTCAGCAGCGCCTTCACCAACATGTTTGCGAGCAGCTCGACGGTCTTCAGCCAGTATTCGACCTTGCGGGACCCCGGCCTCGACAAATCGCGTTCGGCCTTCGGCATCACCCAGGCCGTCAAGGCCGACTGGATCTATGAATTGCCGATCGGCAAGGGTCAAAAGTTCTTCGGAAACTCCGGCTCCGGGCTGGACCGCCTCGTCGGCGGATGGGCCTTCCACGGGACGGCGCGAATCCAGAGCGGTGCGCCGTTCGATTTCGGCAACGTCAAACTGGTCGGCCTGACGCGGCAGGAACTGCAGAAGTCGATCAAGGTCCGCAAGGAGCCCAATAAGATCGCCTACTACCTGCCGCAGGATCTGATCGACAATACTCGACGGGCGTTCGGAAGCCTCTCCGACGGCGCGCCGACCGGCAAGTACCTGGCTCCGGCCAACTACAACCAGCCGGTGGCCTACACCGGTCAATACGGATTCTCGCACCTGATCCTCTATGGCCCGCGCTTCACGCGGTTCGACCTGAGCGCCGTCAAGAAGACCAGGATCACCGAGAGCCTCAACTTCGAGTTCCGGGCCGAGTTCCTGAACGCCTTCAACAACATCAACTTTCTGGTGGGGAATCCGGCCAACGACGTCAATACGCTGGGAGCCGGCGGCACCGCGTTCGGCCAGTTGACCAATGCCTATCGCGACACCTCGACCACGAACGATCCGGGCGGGCGCCTGATTCAGTTCGTCGCCAGGTTCAACTTCTAACAGTCTGAGGACCCGCCGCGAAAGACGCGGAAGACGCGAAAGAAGCTGTTTAGCGTCTTTCGCGTCTTTCGCGGTTTAACAATCGTTTTGGTGAACGGAGCGCTCAGGAATCGAAGGCTTCTTTCAGCTTATCGACCCGTTTCCCGAGTTCGGTGCGCAGCTCGGCCTTGATCGCGCCCCAGATCGTCGGATGTTCGGGTTGGCCTTCATAATGGAAAGGGCAGGGTGCGGGAGCGACTTCACGCTGAACTTCAGCCAGATCGCTCGGATCCACGGGAAAGACCACGCAGGGCGGCGTCGCGTGTTTCGTGGTATAGATCATGCACGCGGTCGTCGTCTCAGTCTCGAAGAAGAATGGGCAGCGGAAGACGATCTTGCAACAGAGACCGCATCGATTGCATCCCCCCCGCTGATAGGGTTTCCATCGATACAAAATCTTGTCCGGCAGGAAGGTCGCGAGCAGCCAGCGCCGGGTCGCTCCGTAAGAGTGCGTGGTATAGAGAAAACCGGAAATTTTGACCAGCGCCGCATAGGTCTTCTTCTGATAGACCTGCCAGTCGGTAAGTTGCGGGATTTCAAATTCGGCGGATGGACTCTTCGCTTGCCCTGCTGAAGCGGTTGAAGATGAGGAGGATTTCTTCAAAGGCTCGATTTGCACCAATCGATCAGGCAATTGATTATTTTGTGGCATGATCTATCCTCAAATTCCCTAAGTATGAATTTTGATCGCTGAAAGCAGGCACGTCTCCGGTTTGTAGTCAGTTGAGGCCGGAGAGCCCGGAATTATTGAATGCAAGCCGACAAAAAGAGTGCGATCTTAGCATCCGGTTAAGGAGTGAGACAAGCAGCCACCCAGCCTCTCCCCTCAATCGAGCGGCGGCGGTGCGGCGCTCCGGAGAGGCGAACCCGGCCTTAACCGCATCCCGAATTTATCGAGGAGGGCCCGGTCCCGGTCGCGTTCCGGATTCGACACCGTCAACAATTTGTCACCCATGAAGATCGAATTAGCACCCGCAATAAAACAGAGCGCCTGGGCTTCGTCCGAAAGCCCAACTCTTCCGGCGCTCAGGCGCACCATCGAAGCCGGCATCAGGATGCGCGCCGCAGCGATCATCCGCACCAGTTCCAGTGGATCCTCAGGGCTCTGATTTGCAAGCGGCGTGCCTTCGACGCGAGAGAGCAGATTGATCGGGACGCTCTCGGGATGCGGCCGCTGATTGGCCAACTGCTCGAGCAATCGATAACGATCGGCGCGAGTCTCTCCCAGCCCGATGATGCCGCCGGAACAGACGGTGATGCCCGCACGCCGCACCCGGGCCAGCGTGCTCAATCGCTCGTCGTAGGTCCGAGTACTGATAATCTCTCCGTAGAACTCCGGCGAGGTGTCAAGATTATGGTTATAAGCTGTCAATCCGGCGTTAGCCAGAGCCTGCGCCTGTTCGTCGGAGAGCATCCCGAGCGTACAGCAGGCCTCCAGGCCCAGCTCGCGAACCCCGCGGACCATCTCCAGCACGCGATCGAACTCTCGGCCCGACGGCGCATCGCGCCAGGCTGCCCCCATGCAGAATCGAGTGGCTCCCTGGGCGCGGGCCTGGCGGGCCGCCTCGAGCGTCTCCTCGACGCTCAGCAAGGCCTGACGATCGACGGCCGTTTGATAGTGGGCCGACTGTGGACAGTAGGCACAATCTTCCGGACAGCCTCCGGTCTTGATGCTGAGCAGCGTGCAACCTTGAATCTCTTCTGGATTATGATGGCGTCGATGCAGGGTCTGGGCGCGGAAGATCAGTTCAGGTAACGGCAGGGTGTAGATTGCTTCGATCTCGCCCGGAGTCCAGTCATACCGCAACTCCGAGGTTTGACTATGACCCATCGTCGTACTCTTCTCCTCTTGAAGGTGTAATCCTCTAACCTGATAAAGATAGCCCATGACAGGAATCGAGTCTACACGCGCCTACATTAAAATTAGAGAGTGGCGTCTTGCCATCCGGTTTGAAATCTCAGAAGATAATGATCGATGTTCAATCACAATGTTGAATATATTTGCGACAGTTCATCGCTCACACAGATGTTGAAGCGGATCGAGGCGGCCACGGTGATGGCGCTCGACATCGAGACGATCAACTGGTGGGATCGAGAGAGAGAGCGGGTCTCGCTCCTTCAACTGGCCTTCCATGAACGCGACCGAATGACGGTCGCGGTGATCGACGTGTTGGCCAATTTCGATCCGGAGCCTTTGCGCCACCCGCTCGAGTTGAGTTCGAAGATCAAGGTGATTCACAACGCCAGTTACGATGCGGTCCGCATCGCACATCACTATCGCATCGCCACGGCGCCGATCTACGACACCATGCTGGCGGCGCGTCGCAATGGTGAGAAGCAGTGCTCGCTCAAAGCCCAGACGGCGACCCATCTCGGTCTGCAGATGGACAAGACCGAACAGCGGAGCGATTGGAGCCGGCGCCCGCTCAGCCCGGAACAGTTGAACTATGCCGCGTTCGATGCGGTCTGCACGCTGCGGCTCTATGAAAAACAGACGGAGCGTGGATTGCGGGGCGATTATGAACTGCGCTCGGGCGGTAAACGGCAAGCCGCGTTGCCGCTGCTGCCGGCTGAACAGCGAATCGTCGCTCCACCGCCGCCGGCCGCGCCCATCACGCCGCCAACCGCAGTCCAACAGCTCGCCGATGCGAAGCTGAGCCCTCTGGCTCGAGCGCTGCTCGGCATCGTCACCGAGTTGAGCGGCCGTTACAGCCCGGAACAGTTGTCCGCTTCGGTCGGAAGCCTGAGGGTGGGACTGGCCGGATTGATCATCGATCGAGTGCTGGGCTCCGATGCGGAGATCGATGAGGACGGCGCGAGACAGGAGATCTCCGCACTCTGCGAAGACGGCTCGATCAGACTCGGCCCCTCGCGCCGGCTGGAGGCCACCGTTCAAGGCACCGCACGATGGCAACGTCTCAAGCCCTCAGTCTAACCTGCCTGCGCTCCATCCAAACACCCGCCACGCATCTCGTTGAAATCATAAATTCTCCACTCGAGGCCGATATCTTTCAGGAGATCTTGCACTTATGAATAGATTCACATGCGGCCCCAGATTAAAACTATGAGATCTAATCCACAATTAACTTGAATCATGCTCGCGCTGGCATTAGTATGCCTACATCTTTCTGCGAGCAGATTAATGGTTACGGGAAAATAAGTCATTTTACAAAGGAACCTGGCTAAGGAACCAAGAGTGAGGTGAAGAATGAGACACCCTAATGCAGTTTCTCTCGCTAAACGTCTGCTGGATTCACGCCT
>DATEFT010000155.1:0-22017 GCA_035280505.1 Blastocatellia bacterium
TGATCGCAGTTATCGCCCTGGCCCTGGGAATCGGGGCCAATGCGGCGATCTTCAGCGTCGTGAAGGCCGTAATCTGGCGTCCGTTACCATATCAACAACCGGAACAATTGGTAATGGTCTGGGAGAGGTCGGTCAAAGAGAGGTCGCCTCAACCGTCGCCGAATTCGCCGGCCTTGTTTCTGGAATGGCGGAACCGTCAAGACGTTTTTGCGGAGGTGGCCGCTTATGAAGATGCGGCGATCTCCCATCGCGCCCGTTATTACCTGACGGGAGGGAACGAGCCGGAGCGGATCTCCGGCGCGCTCGTCTCTGGTAATCTCTTCTCGCTGTTAGGGGTCGAAGCCGCGCTGGGCCGAACCTTTTCGTTGGAAGAGGAGCAGCCGGGACATGAGCAGGTCGTGGTTCTCAGCCATGCCTTCTGGCAACGCTGGTTCGACGGGGACCGGAACGCGATCGGCAAAACCATCCGGTTGAATGACAGGCCGTTCAGGGTGATCGGCGTCATGCCGCCGGAGTTTAAATTCAGCTATCCGGACTCGACGCAATTGTGGACGCCGCTCACTTTTGGAACGGAAGAGCGGACCAGTTGGAACCATGCGGCCTATCAGGTTGTCGGACGACTGAAGCCGGGCGTCACGATTCAACAGGCACAGGCCGCCATGAGTCGGTTGACGCAGCACCTGGAAGAATTTCGCGTTAAGCCGAGTCAGAACCTCTACGTTCAGCTCACTCCTCTTCACCAATATCATTTCGGAGCCATGCGGCAGCCACTGCTACTGTTATTGGGGGCGGTCGCCGCGGTCATGTTGATCGGGTGCGTCAACATCACCAATCTGCTGTTGGTGAGATTGATGGAACGGAGAAGGGAACTCGCGGTCCGCGCCGCTCTGGGTGCGGGGCGGGGACGACTGATCAGACAATTGCTGACTGAAAGCCTGATCCTGGCTGCGCTCGGCGGGGGGGCGGGAATCCTGTTCGCCTTTGGCGGACGCGATCTGTTGCTCACGCTGTTGCCGAAAGCGATGCCGCGAGGCGAAGAGGTCGCGATCGATGGATGGGTCCTGGGAGTGACCTGGCTCCTCTCAATATCGGTCGGGATCGGGTCGGGATTGTTACCGGCGCTCCGGAGTTCACGACCGGACCTGAATGAATCGCTGAAGGCCGGCACTCCCAACTCCACCCTGCAGGTCCGGACGCGGCGAGTGCATAACTGGTTGGTCATCGCCGAGACGGCGTTGTCCCTCGCCCTCTTGATCGGCGCCGGACTGATGATTCGTAGCGTGTGGCAGCTTCGTCAGGTCGAGCTCGGATTCAACCCTGACCAGGTCCTGACCATGCATTTCACGATCCCGCCGCACAAATACGAGAGCCTCCAGAAGCGGGAAAGAGATTCGATCGAGATGTCGGAGCGAGCCTTTATTGATCGCGTCGTCGATCGGATCCGGGCCCTGCCCGGCGTCCAGAGCGCCGCCGCGACCGCCTCCGTTCCTTTGCGCGGCGTCGATTATGCCGCCGGTTTCCTGATCGTCGGAGAACAGGCTCCGGCGGATGGGAGACTCCGCGCCCGATATCGGATCGTGGGCACTGACTATTTCCGCACGATGGGCATTCGGCTGTTGAAGGGCCGCACTTTTACGGATCAAGACACGGCCCAGTCCGGCCGGGTGGTCGTGGTGACGGCCGAGTTGGCGAGAAGATACTTTCCGAATGAAGAGCTCCTGGGCCGGCAACTCGAACTGTTCGGGGAGAAGGCTGAGATCGTCGGTGTCGTGGCCGATGTCCGCCATAAACGGCCCGATCAACCGCTCGAATCGGCCTTTTACATTCCGTTCGGCCAGAAATCATTTAATCCGATGGCGCTGGTCGTTCGCACCACGGGCGACCCTTCACAGTTGGCCCAATCCGTCCGGCAGGCCGTCTGGGCGGAGGATAAAGATCAGCCGGTCGAAGGGATCGCGACGATGGCGGAGATCACCGCGGCGGCGATCTCCGATTCGCGATTCTATTCGATTTTGCTCGGAGCTTTCGCGTTGATGGCGCTGCTGCTCGCGGCGACGGGGATTTACGGTGTCACCTCATACTCGGTCACGCAACGGACGCCTGAGATTGGGATCCGCCTGGTCCTGGGGGCGGATCGCGCCGATGTGCTGCGACTCATTCTGAAGGAGGGAATGAAATTGACCTCGATTGGCATCACGCTCGGCCTGATCGCGGCATTGGGACTGACACAATTGATGAAGAGTTTGATGTTCGGCATCAGTCCTCTGGATCCGGTGACCTTTGGCTCCGTTTCCGCGTTGCTGACGCTGGTCTCCCTGCTGGCCAGTTATCTTCCGGCGCGCCGGGCGGCGAGAACCTCCCCGATCGTCGCCTTGAGGAACGAATAGGTGTGATCCGCCCAACCCTCAATCTTTCGCCTCTTTCGCGGTTTAGCGCGACCGGCGTCTGGGAAAGATGTTCTTGCCGTAATACACGTCCATGGGGATGTGATGATCGAGATAGACCCGGTTCAGCAACTCGTACAGTTTCGGATCGTAGCGCTGCAGATCATCGGGCGTCTGTACGCGCTGTTCGCCGTCGGTATACTCGTAGTTAGACCAGAACCAGGTTTGCGTGCCTTCGGCCCAATATTCATTGGCGTTGGTCGAGGCGTAATGATTTTTCCAGAGCTCTTTCGCCATCGCCTCTTTGTAAGCCGCCTGAATCTCAGCGTATAAAGCGGGATCCGCCGATCGGATGGCGACGCCCATCATGGCGTGCGAAAACTCGTGGACGAAAATATTCTCACCGAAATAGCGTGTGCCCGGGTAACCGAGCAGGTTCTCTTCCGCACAGGTCGTCGGATTGCCGCCGAGGCCGCGCGCGCGTCGATCCCAATACTCCTTATCCGTCATACTGGCGATGCCGCCGGGCTTGTCGTAGTTGGCCTTCTCGCCCGGCGTCAGTCGCGGATCATTGCGGGAGGGGCGTCTGTTATTGCGGTGTTCGGGGATGTCGGTGGTGGTTTCGGATTGCGCCATGACGCCGACGCGCATCCCCTTCTTGACCATCTCCGCCCGCAAATCAGGACGTTTCGCCAGCATGTGGATCACGATGTCGCGCGCGACCAGCAGCGCCGCGTCCGGGACTTTCTCTGAACTGAGGATGACGATGCCCAGGGCGTCGGTATATTTTTTGTAGAAAGAATCGACTCCGAGTGACGCCGGTGGCGTGCCGACCGCGGCTTTGAGGTAATCTTGAATGAACGGTTTCTCCTGTTGGTTCGCCGACGTCTGCGCGAAGATCCTGACCGCCAACAAGATCATGGTGAAGATCATAAGTTTTCGCATGGTCTCGTGCTGTTTGCCTTTTTTCGTGAAGATCGCCATTCGCGTCCCTAGTAGGTAGCTTAATGATGCTCGCCGTCTTGTACGTTCAGATGCGCGCTTGAATCGGTTTAGTGTTTTACCGGTATTGATTTGATCGGCCTATCGCTCAACCCCTGCTCAGCCATCGGTTTCTCGATCTCGGCGATTCCGCCACGGGCGATCGGAATTGCGTCTTCTCTCTAGTCTATATACTTGGGAAAATCGTCAATAAGTTTAGTGAACTTCTCCAAAAAGTCTTCATTCACATCCTCGGGGTAAGAGAGCCTAACCTCCAGACGAACATCATGCTTCGGTAAGTATGGAGCCATCCGCAGCACTTTGAAGTACCGTTCGTCAAATGTTTGAGGATAAACTAGTGGGCCCTGATACTCCCCTTTCTGGAGGGAAATGTCACATAGAATGCCACCTCGTTTCGGTCCTTGCTCTTCACTTGCATCTGTCCATTCGCCCCTCCTCGTTCGGTGGTGGATCATGTAAATTCGCGTGTTATGCTCAAAATGAATCTCGCCATTCTGCAAGCGAGACGTGGCGTTTGGATAGTAATGACGGAAAAGCGTCTGAAGCTCCGAGTAAAGCCGCGTCAGTCTCTGGTTTGGCACAGGTTTCTCGTCGGCTCCTCTCACCGCCGCCGGAATCGAAATGAACAGGAGCCATGCGATCAATAGCAAATTGCTGTATTTCGTCAGGTTCATAAACACCTCAGATGTTGTTTGCCAAGGCCATATGCGTCCGAAAGGAGAGAAGCTGCTCCCTCGCGGGCAATTGTTACTATTAGTGCGGTATGATGTTGATTGCCCGAGCAAGAGGTTCAGGCAAGATTGCGGCCGTGAAATTATAGTCTAACTACCGGGCGAACTTGTGTCCAGAGACCGGCTGCATAATGAGCGAACCCCGCGAAAGCGATTGGCCTTCGCGGGGTTCGCGGGTTGTGAACCGAAACTCGGTCCGGTTATCGGCAGGTGGTCGGAATATCGGCGGCGGCAACGTGAGGCGAACTGCCACTCGGACGCCAATCAGCGTTCCCGGATGACCATTTGAGCTTGAGGAGGAAATTTATGCGGATTGTTATGTATGAGGAGTCTCACCTGGTGAAACAGCACCGTGGCTCACTGCCCGTGATCTTGACCAGCCCGCATGGTGGAAGGCAAAACCCGCCGGGCATCAAAGTTCGAGACCGCGATGCCACACCTGCCGACTGTCAATTCGAGCTGGATGGAGACCTCGAGACCGCTCTGATCACCCAGTCGGTGGCCCAGCAGATCCTCGATCTGACGGGGCTTTCGCCCTATGTCGTGATTGCGGAATATCGCCGGCGGTTTGTCGATGCCAATCGCCCGGAAATATGCGCTTTCACCGATCCGAACGCGCAGCCATTATATGCTGAATATCATGACCGGATCGCCGGCTATGTCGATGAGATCCGCCGACAGAATGCCAATCGGGGATTCCTTTTTGACATCCACGGATTTCGCCAGATCGTCAGCGATCCTATCGATATCCATTTGGGAACCGACAATGGCGGAAGCCTGCTTCCCGGATTCTGTCGAGCCAGCCTCTTCATGCAGCACGGACTTGCCGGACAGCTCATCTCGGCCCGCCATATAAATCCGGGCGGGCCCGATCTGCCACCCGTTCAGTATCGAGTTTTCCCTCCCGACGCGAAGACTCCGGAAAATAGTTCGCTGGACGGGGGATTCACCGTTCAGCACTATGGGGCTTTCATCAGCTCCATCCAGATCGAGATTGCAGATGTCATCCGGAATGATGTGGAGAAACGCCAGTTACTGATCTTGGATCTGGCCCTCGCCATCATCAACTTCGTGCGACGCCATGCACGCTTCTAAAGGGAGGGTGCGGAACAAAGCCTGGCCTTACGACAATAGTCATAAGCGGCGGTTATGGTAAAGGCCGTGCCGCCGCCGAGGATGTCACTTCGGTTTGGGCTTTTCGCAGGGCACGATCGAGAAGAGCAGCTTGAGGTCCTGCAGATCTGCGGTAATCTTCAACTGTAACGGCTCAGTCTCCAGGATCGAGGCCGCGCCGGTCCCCGATCTCTGGAACGCCGGGCAGTTCGCCTCTGCGTCCCGATCCGGATAGATGAACCCGGAGAGTCGTCCCTCCAGTCCCTGCAGAATATTCAGAGTGAAACGGCCCTGGGCGTCCGTCTGAGTGCGGACCTCGCCGGTGACCCCCTCCTCCACTCTGTCGGCTCTGAATTGCACGGATCCTTTCTCGACTGGGCGCCAGTCTGCGTAGAGCAGCCTTCCTTGAACAGAGTAAGTGGCGGCCTGGGGCGGGAGGTTGATATCGTAATTCTCCAGCTTTTCACCGCGGGTCATCTGAACGACGGCGGCGTTCTCTTCCTTGAGGACGCCGGGATAGTAGACCCTGGAAAATGGAGCGTAGCTGCTGATATCGCCATTGCCCTTCACGACGATGAGATATTCTCCGGGCGGAACATTCTCCAATCGATAACCTCCCTGCTGATTCGTATAAACGAACTGCCAGGATTGCAGAGCGCGCTTCCCCGGCGGCTGCAGGCTCAGGAGCACACTGGGCAGCGGGCGCCCATCGGCGCCTCTCACCGTTCCGGCGATGCTGGTCTCCGCGTCGAGTTGGAAGGAAAAATTCAATTCGGCGCAACTCTTCTCACCCAATTCGACCTTGGCGCCCTCGTCCTCCGAGCCGTCCGTGCTGCCCGCCCGGATCGGAAAGATCTCGGTCCGTTTCGGAACCGCCGGTTTGATCAGGTATTCGCCGGGCGGCAATCCATAGATTTCATAGATGCCGTTCCGATCGGTATCAACTTCGGCGGTCCGTTCTTTGCCGATGATCTTCAACTTGATGCCGCTGATGGCGGTGACGGTGGCCCCATGCTCCGGGTCCGATTTCAGGTATTCGACGACGCCCGAGATCCGCGTTTGTTGTGCGGAGGCCGGCAGCCCGCGCAGATAGAGGAGATCATTCGCCGCGTATCTGGTCGGCTTGCTGCGTCTACATACCCCTCCCGTCGACCAGATTCCGGTCTCCTCGTCGTAAGAGGCATAAAATAACCGCTGCTCTCCAACCTGGTAGACCGGATCGCAAGAGGCCAATCCGGAGCGAATCGAGATTTCAGACCCGATCTTTCCCTTGAAGACCTTCTCAACGCGAATGCGAGCGATCCGGCCGGCGCCCTGTTCGATCTGGGGCAGGCCCTTCTTGGATGTCGGCGGTTCCACTTTCTGCACAACTCCGACGAAGACGGCCTCGGCCTTCGCCGTGGCTTCACAGACGCCGCCCTGGCCCATGAAACCGCAGGCCTGAGCCCCGTTCGGGGCGACCGCTACCAACAGGAGAGAGAGAACCGGCAAACCGATCTTCATCATTTGAGTTCTCATGATCTGAATCCTCCGAGATGTCTCGAGATGTTCCGAAAGACAGAGGCCTACCCCTCTGGAACGAACTGCAGGGAACAATTTGCAGCGGTCGATTTTGGAACCGGGGGCGCCTCGGAGGCTGATTGGGATCCGGATTTTGTTAAGAGAGTCTTCAGTACTTTGAAAAGTAAGTTCTTTGGAATTTGAGATTCTAAAGAACTTACTTTCCCCTTGTTTTGGCCTCGATTTCGATCTTCGCCCGGGTCGGGGCGCCGTCTTTCACCTCCAGCGGAACCTGGGCCCGCACGCTATCCACCAGACAGACCTGATTCTGGTTGTCGTTGCAGAAATAGATGACGGCATCGATCGTCGCCGTCGTCTCTCCCTTGAAGGCCTGGATCGGGATTTCAATGGGGAATTTGGGTTCCGAGAAGTTTCGGGCCGTCTCCCGGGCCGTAATCTTCACCGCCTGTTCGTCGCCGGTTTGAGAGGCCACGTAGAAGGGGGCGCCCTGATTATATTTGTAGCCGGCCGGCAGGACGAAGGAGAGCGCGATCGTGCCCGCGCCCGGAGCGATCGCCTGTTTGGGGAACTCGACCGGACGACCGCGGAATCTTCGGACCAACTGTCTGGTCAGGTTCTGCAGGCCTTTCAACTCGAGCGTGGAGACCCGGCCGCCGGCGAGATCGATCCGGCGAATGAGGTGGTTGTTGGTGTCGGCGACGAAGAGCGCCTTCGAGGTGGCGGAGACGCCTCCCGGCTCGTTGAAATGCGCCTGCTGGCGATCACCGTCCTGCATTCCTCGGTCGCCCCGACCGGCAAAGGTGCGGCTCTCAAACTGCGGCGCCATGACCCGGCCTTGCCGTTGGATACCGCCGGGAAGGATGGTGGGCGCCGCCGGTTTCGGCGTCAGGTCGATCTGTTTGATTTTGTGATTGTAGGTGTCGGCGACATAGAGCTTGCCTTTTAAAAAGGTGAGGCCCAGGGGATGCTGTAACCGGACCTCCTCGCCGATGCCGTCCACGTCTCCATATTCGAAGAGCCCCTCGCCGACCAGGGTGCTGACGGCGCCGCCGGTTTCGAGCGAGGCCGAGCGGATCGAACTGACCTCGCTGTCGGCGAAGAAGAGCGACTTGCCGTCGGTGGTAATTCCGCTCGGTTGCGCCAGCGCGGCCTCGCGGAGCTTGCCGTCGATGCGCTCTTCACGGCTGCTGCCCGCATAGGGGCCGGCCGCGCCCGTCTTCAAATCGACGATCCACAACTGATGCGACCCGGCCATCGCCACATAGAGCTGGCCCTTCAGGACCAGCGCATCCCAGGGGGAGTTGAGGGCGACCTCTCTTCCCACGCCCGCGACGTTCAAGCGGCGCGCCTGCTTTCCGGTCCCGACGATGGTAACTACGGTTCGCGCCTTCAGATCGGCTTTCCGAATCAGGTGGTTCTCCGTATCGCAGATGTAGAGGGTCTCTCCGTCGAGCGCCAGGCCCTGCGGGTGATTGAACTCCGCCTCGGCAAAGCCGCCGTCCCGGGCCCCGATCGTTCCATCGCCGATGACCTCCCGCACCGTTCCGTCGAGGGAGGTGATCACGATGCGGTTGTGATTGGAGTCGGAGATGAACAGCCGGTCTCCTCGCTCGTCCGCCAGGACTTTGCCCGGATAGCTGAGCAGGCTCGGGGGCGCCGAGTATTTTTCGAGTTTAAAACTGAGAGGGCGTTCATTCAATTGGTTCTTCGCCCGGAAATAGCCGGTCAACTGCCCGATGACTTCATCGAAAACGTTAAAGACGTCTTCGCCCGCGTGCCATTTGACGATCTTTCCTTCGGGGTTGATCAACACCAGCGTCGGCCAGGCTTCCACGGAGTAGGAGCCCCAGACCTCGAACTCGCGGTCGTTGACGACCGGATGTTCGATCTCGTAACGAAGAATCGCCTGTCGAATGTTCTCCGTCCCTTTTTCATTGGGAAACTTGGCCGAATGCACGCCGATCACCAGCAGTTGATGGCCGTATTTCGCCTCGAGCTTCTTCAGATCGGGGATGATGTGCATGCAATTGATGCAGCAGTAGGTCCAGAAATCGAGCAGCACAATCTTCCCCCTCAATTCGCGCAGTGAGAGCGGCCGGTCGGTGTTGAGCCATTCGAGCCCGTTCGGAAATTCCGGGGCGCTGACTGTCCCTTCCAGCAATTTATGATGGACCCCGCTCGGAGCTGCGCCCTGGTTGGAACTGTTCGGATCCTGCGCGCGGGCGGCGCCGGGGCAGAGAAGCAGCAGCGAGAACAGGAACAACCAGGCCGGACGGCCGGGCCACGCAGCAAATAGAGAATCTTGAATTAGCATGTCTTAAAACTCGTTATCTTTGTCGGCCAAACTATCATACCTCGATCGTGATATGAAAAAAGAACTCGATCTAGTGATGTCTTCCCGGCTCCAATACTACATACTGACGGATCGGACAACAGATGATTTTATTAACATTGGAAATCAAAGGAGGGCCTGATGGCCAAAACTGCGATTGTTACGGGGGCTTCCCGTGGGATCGGCCGAAGCATCGCCAAACGATTGGCCGGCGATGGTTTCTCGGTCGTCGTGAACTATGCGGGCAATACCGCCCAGGCTGAAGAGGCGGTCCGGGAGATCCGCGCCGCCGGCGGGGAGGCGCTCGCGATCTCCGGCGACGTCTCCAATCCGACCGAGGTCGGCGCGCTCTTCGAGGAGGCCGCGCGCGCGTTCGGTCCGATTCAGGTAGTCGTCAACAGCGCCGGAATCATGCCGCTCGCGCCGATCGCCGCGGGCGATGTGGCGGCCTTTGACAAGGTCATCGCCGTCAACCTGCGCGGCGCCTTCCTGGTGCTCGGGCAGGCGGCGCAGCAGGTCGTGGAGGGCGGCCGCATCATCGCGCTCTCAAGCAGCGTGCTGGCCAAGTCGTTTCCGACCTACGGTCCGTACATCGCTTCCAAGGCCGGGGTCGAGGGGCTCGTTCACGTGCTCGCCAATGAACTGCGCGGCCGTCGCATCACGGTCAACGCCGTGGCTCCGGGCCCCGTCGGGACCGACCTCTTTCTCAAGGACAAGACTCCGGCGCAGATCGAACAGTTGAGCAAACTGGCTCCGCTGGAGCGGCTGGGCCAGCCGGAAGATATTGCGAACGTCGTGGCCTTTCTGGCCGGCCCCGACGGCGGCTGGATCAACGGCCAGGTTCTCCGCGCCAATGGTGGATTCGCCTGAGACGGTGAGCCGAATACTTCGCTCACAAAGTCGGTTTGCAAACCGCGAAAGATGCGAAAGACGCGAAAGCTTCATGATTTAGCGTCTTCCGCGTCTTTCAGGGAGTCTCGGTACTCTACCTCGCGGGGCAGAGTGGGGACCTTTGTATGGTACGGGAATCATACATCATGAGTCTGATAATAGATGTTATGTTTGCCATGGATTTCGTCCAAAGTAGAGGGGCTATCTCTTGTAAGTCATACTAACATAACGAGAAAATCTTCCTTGACCAAATTATGAGTTGGGTAAAAAAGGAGGATTTATAGTACCCAGAACTAATTCTAATCCTCAGTCGAAGATTTTCACGCCGCGAGCGAGCCTGGCAGCCCTGGGCGTGAAATTGAAGTCGTTGGGACTGTTTGAAGTGATCGGCAATCACGTCCGGATTCGGCAGAAGACGGTCAAACATACGCCGATCGAGAAACTGACCGATGCTTTCATCACGATTCTTTCGGGAGCCCATGGTTTGGTGGAGATCAACACCCGACTCCGATCCGACATTGGGGTTCCGGGAGAAATTTTGATTTTTGTTACTGCAAGATCAAAGTCTATCCTGTACAATGGTTTGCAAGCTCCTGATCGATGACTTTGCGCATCAATTAAAGAGAAATTGGGGTCATAAGTCCTTTGATTTCGGTCAGCGACCGCGTTTTGACACCTCTACAGTAACAAAAATCAAAATTTCTCCCGGAACCCCAAAATACGCTGCCGCTTCTCCGCGTCCATTGTGCAGGCAGCCGTTGACGGCGCTGCCGCCATCCGGGCCGTCTATCTTCGCTCCGTGTTCAATCAGCAGATCCATCAACTGGATCTGCACCCCGGCCGCCTCCGGATGACAACTCGTCGCCGTCAGTCCGACGCGCGTTTCTTGTAATGTTCGAGGTTGGGACGAGGCGGGAGTGGAAGTGCATCGGACATACGAATCTCCTTTCATCGAGCGCCTGGAGTCCGCAGGTTCAGGCTGAAAGAAGGTTCATCATCCTAGGTTTGCTTGGCTGGGTGGGCACGGCCCTTTCCGCGGACTGGAGGCGCCCCCGGCGCCGGTTATCTTTTTACCATGATGGTGGAAGAAAGGACAACCGCCGTCGCTGCAGTCCCCCGGTTACCACGGAGCCATCAAACCTTGCCGCCGAAGCGGTAACCTTATCATGACGAGGGAGGAAATAGTCGGCGGATGGGAGGGTGGTGGCTGCGCACGATCGCCAGGTGACGGTCGATCGTCTCTATCCGAGCCGACTCCAGGAACTTCACTGCCTTCGCGCCGGAGAGGTTTGACGATGCGCGGCATCGGGGGCGCGAACTGGGTTGGATTCAGGTTAGGCCGAGGTGGAAATAGATCATTCGGGAGCTGAAAATGAATCGATCATTGTTCCGATCCCTTGCCTGGTCGCCTCGTCGTAAACCCATTTGCTCACGGCCAGATCGAGAATCCCCAGACCAAACGGACTAAAGATCGAAGGGCCTAGATCGCTTCCGCGCGCGGGGGCCTGACCGTTGATAACATCCGCCAGCGTACAACGAATGAAGTTTCGGTTGGAGACCACCTGTTCGGCCAGATGCACTGAGGTATTGGCCCGGCAGACATGATCTATATCGTCTACCACATTGTCTCCGGCCAAGATGACCTCAGCCGAGAGATCGCGAAGCGAGATATGCAGAATGGTGGTTCCGGGAAGAGAGCCGGGGACCTGCGAGATGTGAGGTTTGACGGCGGTCGTCGCCACAGAGATGAGCGGTGAACTGCGCAATACTTCCTGCGCATCTCCGGCGATCCTGACCTGCATCTCGGCGAAGGAGTTCCGGCATCTCTCTCCGAACGAGCGGCACCGATCGGGTTGAGTATCGAAAATTATCAGATTGCGAATTCCGGGAAAGACCGCCCTCAGGAATTTAACGATCTCAAAATTGATCGGGCCGCAGCCGATCAGGCCGACCGTGCTCGTTCGGTCTTCCCGGTGCAGATATCTGGCGGCGAGCGCGGCGCTGGCCGCAGTCCTCTGAGCGCTGATCGCAGCTCCCTCAAAGATCGCCCGTGGCCGCCCCGTTCGAGTCGAGTTAAGAATGATGACGGCGGAGGCGCGCTCCATTCCCAGGTTATTATTGGCGGGAAATGAGCTGATCCACTTGAGGCCTGAGATCTCAAAATCTCCGCCCAGGTAGGCGGGCAGGGCGATGATTCTATTCACTTCATCGTTCGGGAACCGCAAGAACGACGAATGTGGCAGGGAACTGGCCCCGGCGGCATGGGTGAGGTAGGCCTCTTTCACGGTCTCGATGATCGCGGCTTCCTGCTCTTTCAAGAGGCTCAGGATCTCTGACGCCTTCAGAATCAGAATCGACGAGGTTTCCATTGGCATAAGACGATACTCTGCAGGTTTAAAGTTCGGTTGTCGGCTCGAGTCAGATTGACAGCCAGGCCGGTTGTCGATCTTTTGCATAGTCGGCCGGCGGGTAGGAGAGATCTCCGAAATGCCTTCCGACCCATTCATTCGAGAAGATGGTATCGAGATACCGTTCTCCACGATCGGGCAGGATCGCCACACAATTTGCGTTCTCCGGAATCAGATGTTTGACCGCCTCGACGGCCATGATCACCGCTCCGGATGAACCGCCTGCCAGGATGGCTTCTTCCTGAGCCAGCCGTCGACAGCCAATCACACATTGAACATCCGTCACGTGAATGCATTCATCCGCCAAGTCGGGTTGATAGAGCGCGGGTTTGACGGCCGCACCATGCCCCGGTATCAATCGCCTGGCGAATGGTCCGCCGAAGATCACGCTCCCGACGGCATCGACCGCATAGACCTTGGTCGACATTTTGTGCGCCCTGACGTATTCAGCGCACCCGCGCATCGTGCCACAGGTGCTGGTGGCACAAAAGAGCAAGTCGATCTTTCCATCCAGCGCGACGGAGATCTCCTGCATGGTCCGATGATGAGCCAGGGGATTACCGGGGTTGCGATACTGATCGGGCCAGAAGCTATGATCGATGGTTTGAAGCAGCGTCTGCACCCGGTCGATTCGAGCTTGAAGAAACTCTCCGGTCTGCGGGTCCGGAGTCGAGACCAGGTCGATAATGGCACCGAACGCCCGGAGGATCTCGAGATTGGTCCTGGTCGTCTTCGGGTCGACTACACAAATGAAACGCAACCCGTAATAGGCGCAGACCTGTGCGAGGCCGATTCCCATATTCCCCGAACTCGATTCGATCACGGTATCGCCAGGCTTGATCAAGCCATGAGCTAAAGCATGCTTGACGATGCCGAGCGCCGCGCGGTCTTTGATACTTCCCCCGGGGTTGAACGCTTCCAGCTTCGCGTAGAGATTGAAGCCCGAAGATCTGAAGAGCCGGTTCAATTTAACGAGGGGCGTGTTTCCAACGGTAGACAGAATACTTTCATGCATATCTTCTATCAGGATGGATCTATCGATAGATCGATTGAAAAGTGATGGATGACGAGATGATAGTCTTATTTACAATGCGACCGATCGCGGCGTCGGCGCTGTCCGTTCAGCCTCTATGTTCAGTTGGTCGGGCCTGGCCGTCTCGCCGCCATTGGCAAATTGATCGAGCTCAAATCTGTACTGCTTCCGATAGAGCTGACTATACCGCCCGCCGGCGGCCAGCAATGTTTCATGTTTACCCTGTTCGACGATCTCACCGTTCTCCAGGACCAGAATCTGATCGGCGCTGCGGATCGTGGAAAGACGGTGGGCGATCACGAAGGTCGTGCGTCCTTGGCGCAATAGGCGCAGGCCCTCCTGAATCAACTCTTCGCTCTCGCTGTCGAGGTTCGACGTCGCCTCATCGAGGATCAGAATTTTGGGATCGGCCAGCAGCGCGCGGGCGATGGCGATCCGCTGGCGCTGACCTCCGGAGAGTTTCACTCCTCGTTCGCCGACAATGGTCTCGTATTTCTGATCGAAGCTTTCGATGAACTCGACACAATGAGCGATGCGGCTCACGGATTGAATCTCTTCGCGGGTCGTCTGCGGTCTGGAAAATCCGATGTTTTCGGCAATCGTCCCGTCGAAGAGGAAATTGTCCTGTAAGACGACGCCGAGGTTGGCCCGATAGTTCCGCAACCTGATCTTCGACAGATCGCGTCCATCAATTTTGACCCGGCCGGCGGAAGGGCAACTGAAATTCATGACCAGGTTGATTAAAGTGCTTTTGCCGGATCCGCTCGAACCGACCAGGGCGGTGGTCGAACCTGCCGGAGCTTTGAACGAGACGTTCTTCAGGACCGGAACACCGGGATTATACTCAAACCAGACGTCTTCAAATTCGATCTCGCCCCGAACTTCGTCGACCATCTCTTTCGACTCATCCTCTTCGTCTTCAGTCGGGGTTTTCATAATCTCGCGGATGCGATCGAGACCGGCTAAAGCCTCGGTGATTTGCGTCCCGATCGAGGCGATATCGATCACCGGCATCGCGATCAATCCGGTGAAAGAGATATACATAAACAGGTCGCCCAGCGTCATGTCGCGGGCGAGAACGGATTTACCTCCAACGATGATCAGGACCACGCCGATCGCTCCGACGATCACCGAAGAGAACGCGGTCACCGCCGACACGCCGGTCATCGAGCGCCTGAACATTCGCAGCAATTGATGGCTGCCGCGCGCAAAGACCAGCGCCTCGCGCTTCTCCGCCGTATACGCTTTGACAATGCGGATGCCTCCGAGCGATTCGGCCAGCCGTCCCGTCACCTGACTGTACAGCTCTCCGCGGTCGCGAAAGAGCGGCCGCAACCGTTTGAAGGCGTAGGCCAGCCCTCCGCCGAATACCAGCAGGATGACCGTGGTCAGAAGAGTCAATCGCCAGTTGAGATAAAAGAGTACTCCCAGGGAGATCGTGGCGGTCAAGAGGCTGCCGGTCAGTTGAACGAACCCGTTTCCAACCAGATTCCTTACGCCTTCGGCATCGCTCATGATTCGGGCGATGAGTTTCCCGGTCTGGGTCGTGTCGAAGTAACGGATCGGCAGGCGCTCGACATGCGATTGAACCTTCTTGCGCAACTCGGTAACTGCGCGTTGAGCAGCGAAACCGAGGATCTGCAGCAGTGAGAATGAAGTGATGGCCTGCAACAACGTCGCACCTCCGGCAGCCAGGGCAATGGGCACCAGCAATTCACCTCGCCCTTTGACGACGACCTCATCGATCACGTATTTCGACGAAGCGGGCAGCACCAATCCGACCAGACGATTGATAATCATCAACAACGTTCCCACGGCGAGGAGCGAGCGATGAGCCACAATCAAGGCCCGCGCTTCCCTCCAGGCGCTGGACCACGGGATCCGTCTCTTTTTTGTTTCAGGCATCGGAACTCCTTGAAATCGACCTCCGGTTCAAAGACGCATGAGCGAGGACCTCGCTCAATTCGCGCTTTATCAACTCCAGCAACTGCGCTTGAGCTGACCGCAAGAAGAAATGATCTCCGGGCAACATGTGCAGGGCGAATCTGGAAGTAGTGAGTTCGCTCCAGGGTAAGATCTTGTCGCGCGGTACTTCACGGTCCTCTTCCCCGCCGTACGCGACGATCGGACATTGCAGCAGGGCCTCGGCGGCGTACTCATAGGTCTGAACCAGTTGAAAATCGGCGCGGAGCAGCGGGATGATGATCTCCATCAATTCCACGTGTTCTATTATCTCCCGAGGCGTTCCATCCAGTCTGATCAACTCCTTGATGAACTCATCCCGCGGAAGGTTATAAGTCACCGATTCACCCTTCGGAATCTGTGGCGCTCGCCGACCGGCCACCAACAGCGCCTGCGGTTCGACGCCGTATTCGCGGCGCAACGTCCGCGCCAGTTCGAAAGCGATGATCGCGCCCATGCTATGGCCGAAAAAAACGAACGGCAGGCCCAGGCATGGCCGGATCACGTTTTTCAACTCATCGATCAAAGCCGGTAGACTGATAAACGGAGGCTCATGGAGCCGGAGCCCCCTCCCTGGCAGTTCGGCTGCCATGATCTGCACGGATGAAGGCAACAGGCGCTTCCACCTGTTGAAGACCAGCGCCGTTCCACCGGCGTATGGAAAACAGAAAAGCCTGAGACTGGCCGGCTCCTGTTCAGAATGGCTCTGAAACCAAGCACCTGTCGTTCTATTCATAGGCTAAAAAGGTTGGGCGGGTAAGTTTGAGAAACTCGAGCCGGTCTTCAGCCGACCTCTTCAATCAAGATCTCTTTCTCTCCGAACAATCTTTCGGCGTAGACGCCCTGCTCCCGGCAAGCTTCGATGAGCTTGTTAGATTCGATGATCGGGCGGGAGTGTTCGGTATATTTGAGGCTCATGATGTGATTCAACCAGGGTTCCTGTCCCATGGCGTAGACAAACACGGATCGGCTGTCGAATCGCCGAACGAGATCGATGGCTTGATCAAAAGTGGATCCGGCCAGTCGCCGGGATTCGTCCATGGCCCGTTCGATCTTCCTGGTCAGCAAGGGGCCATAGAGCCAGGTGAGCGGTGCGCCATCACATTCCATGCCCAGAAAGACGGCGTCGACGCCGCCGATCTCGCGATGGAGATGTTCGTAGAGCCGAGGCTCGAGGTTGCAGGAGTCGGCCGCGAACAGGAGCGATCGACTTCCGGCTCGCATGAGATAGGCCGCCTTGCATCGAATATTCAAATCCGAGTGCTCGCCCAGAAACGGCAAGGCGCTGATCGAACCATGCCCCCAGTCGACACTCTCCATCTCGCCCAGCTCGATCACGTTGCGGCAGCCGATCTGCTTAAGAATCAGCTTCAATGAAGGGTCCTGCAGGAAGCCTCCGGAACTGGGCGGCACGATGATATTCTTAACCTTATGCCGAATCTGTAATAAGGTTTCGAATAAGACATGATCCTGATGGTTATGGGTAATGACTACATAATCGATCGAGTCCGGCAGATCCAGATAGGTATATCTCGAAACGTCCGATTCATAGGTATAACTCAACACCGGATCAAACAGAATGCTCAGACCGGACATCTCCAATAGAATGCAGGCATGGCCAAAGTAGCGCCATCGAACGCCTGGCCCTTGATAAGGTGAGTAGCGCGACGGCGGCTCGGGCGTCAGGAATGAACGAACCAGGGAGGCCGACGATTCAGGGAACTCCAGCATCTCCTGGATCTCCCGCCAGGGCCGGGGAGACGACTTCAATCGGAATAGTTCATCGACCCTTTCGTCATCGAACGGGACCCGAAAATGGAAGAGCGAATCGGATTCCAATCGCGGGGTGCTCAGGACGAATGGGCGATCATCGCCGGTCAGAACCGACAACATCAAGCTCTGTGCTGAGCGGTCGTAGTAGCGGCTTTGATAGAGCAGCGGCTCAATGAGGCGGAAGCTCGGATTATGATTCAGGTCGTAGACCAGTTCGACATAGCCCTTCAAGGCGTCCGGCACCAGTTGGTAGAGCGGTTGCAGCGAGAGTCCTCGGGCCTGCGTTCGCAAGATCTCGTCGAGTGAGGAGATGGCGGCGGAAAGCTCCAATAAAGAAGAGCGCGTTCGCTTAGTCTGGTCCCGCAAGCTCTTGATTTCGGCTACTCGTTCTCCGCCATAGTCGATGAACGGGCCCCCCAACAGTTTGGGGTTCTTGACGGCGTTGGCGTGGACTTGCGGCATATTGATATAGGAATCCATGATCTTTAAATGCCGCTCCGTCAGATTTCTCGCCGCCGTCGCGGGAGAGATCAGGTGTGACCACGCATACCAGTAGTCAAACAGCGGTTCGACCTGAATGTTCTGGCGAAGATATAACAAGTCATTATTCATAGTAACTCCGGCTGACAGCTTTAATTGCGCCCGATCGCTCATCCGCCGTCCCACTCTCGTCGAGACACGTCTGGATCCGCAGCGCCAGGGAATCAACGTGGGGTTTGTCCAGCATCGTTGCATGGGTCCCCGGGACATCGACGATCCTCACTCCTCCGGCCGCCAATTGACCCCAGCCTTTGGTCGGATCTTTGACCGTCTTGGCCGTCTGGCCATCGGTTGCAGATCCATTAGCTCGAGACGCCGCAGTCGGTTTCGTCGTCTTAAACAGAGTGGCGGCTCCGGGATAGACTTGAGGAGTGTAGTGATGTACGGCTTTGACGTTTGTTTTGTAAATCTTGAGGAATGAACGGACCTGTGCGACTTCAAGATCGGGAGGCAATAGATTACCGGCTTTTGCTCTCCGGATAATGAAATCGAGCCGCTCATCGCCCTCTAACGGCCTCAGTTCCTCTTCAGTGATTGGCAGAGATCTGGAGAAGGTGTTCATCAGGAGTGTTGCATCATCTTCATCAAGATCTTCTTCCTGAGAGACGTGAGCCATACTATCTAAGAGCAATAATTGAGCCACCTTCTGGCCCTGCGCGGTGAGTTGCTGCGCCATTTCGTAGGCGATGGTTCCTCCCGACGACCATCCGCCCAGGAAATAAGGGCCTTCAGGCTGAATAGTGCTCAACTGCTCGATGTAGTGAGCGGCGATCTCCTCGATGCTGGTAAAGAGAGCCCTCTCCCCATATAGACCTGCCGCCTGCAATCCGTAAACCGGCTGATCCGAGCCCAGGCCGCGTGCCAGATCCAGATAACAGAGCACGTGCCCGCCGGCCGGATGCACCAGGACGAGAGGCGGTCGCGAGCCGGAGCCTTGAAGTTCGACCAGACAAGACCAGGAGAGAGAGGCGGCATCCTGGCGCAGGAGCGAAGCGAGATACTCGATCGTTCCTCCCTGAAACAGAGCGGATAATGGCAGTTCCCGCCCCACGACATTTCTGATCCTGGCCATCAGGCCCGCGGCCAGCAGTGAATGCCCCCCGAGATTAAAGAAATTATCCCTGACATCGATTGATTGGATCCCCAGGACGCTCTCCCAGATCTGCATCAGTTGGAATTCCAGGACATCTCGCGGCCCGATCAGGCCCTCTTTTGATTGCCGCGTCTCGGATCGCGCCAGCAACTGCCCGCGATCGATCTTACCGTTGACGGTGACCGGCATTGTTTCCAGCACGGTCATCGTCTCCGGAATCATGTACTCGGGCAGTTGTTTTCGAAGATGTTCCTTCAGGTCCGGGGCGGTCACTCTGCCTAGGCCGACCACGTATCCCAGCAGTCGCAGACCGCCGTTTCCGTCATCCTTCGTGATGACCGCGCTCTGGGTTACTCCCGGATGGCCATTCAACACCGCCTCGATCTCGCCCAATTCGATCCGATATCCCCGAACCTTCACTTGCGCATCTGTTCGTCCGATGAATTCGACGCTCCCGTCCGGCAGATACCTGCCCAGATCTCCCGTCCGGTATAAGCGCTCTCCATGTTCGGCGGCGCAGGGATTGGGGATGAATCTCTCGGCCGTTAACTCCGGCCTTCCAAGATATCCTCTTGCCAATCCGACCCCTGAAATGTAGAGATCGCTCGGCACCCGCATCGGCGCCGGCATCAGATGATGATCGAGGATGTAAAGCTGCGTGTTCGCGATCGGCCGCCCGATGGTCGGCCTGCCGTTACCGCCGGCCTCGCATCGCTCCATGCTGGCGCAGACGGTCGATTCGGTCGGCCCATAAGCATTGAAGAATCTTCTTCCTCTCGCCCAACGCTCGACCAGTTCGGCGCTGCAGGCCTCCCCCGCGGCGATGACCGTCTGAACATGCGGCAGCTCTTCCGGCTCCAACACCGCCAACGCCGTCGGCGGCAATGTCATCACCGTAATCTCTTCTTCCCTGAGCGTTCTCAGCAGACTGTCTCCCGGCATCAGCCGTTCTTGCCCCGAGAGAGACAGGCTCCCGCCGGCGATCAGAGTGCTGAAGATCTCCCAGACGGAGGCGTCAAAACTCAGCGATGCGAATTGCAAAACTCGCGAGTGCTCTCCCAGTTTGAATGCTTCCCTCTGGACCTCTACCAGATTGCAGAGCCCTTGATGCGTCAGCATCACGCCCTTCGGCCTTCCGGTCGATCCGGACGTATAGATCACGTATGCTAGATTCTCGGCCGCACTTCCGCTCTCCGGATCGCCGTGAGCCTCTTCACGCACGCTCTCCCATTCCGCATCCAGACATAAGGTCCGTCCCCAAAACGCCGGAAGACGCGTCTCCAGGCGCTGCTCCGTAACGACGACCCCGACTCCCGCATCCTCGAGCATATAGCTCACTCTTTCCAGAGGGTATTTCGGATCCAGCGGCAGATAGCAGCCTCCGGCCTTGAGCGCCGCCAGTAGTCCCAGCACCATCTCCACCGACCGTTCCAGATATACCCCCACCACTACTTCCGATCCCACTCCCAGCCTTTGCAGATAGCGTCCCATCTGGTTGGCTCGCCGATTCAGCTCGCCATAGGTCATCTCTTGATTTTGATCGATCAGGGCGATTCGCTCGGGGCTTCGCGCTGCCTGCTCCGCCACCAGTTCATGAATGCGCAGAGCCTGAGGGTAAGGTCTCGTCGTTTCGTTCCATTCGACGATGATCTGCGCGCTCTCCTGATCGCTCAACATGTTCAGTTCGGAGATCGATCTCTCGCCCTTCTCGACGATCGCCCTCAGCAGGTTGGTGTAGTGGTTCGTGAGACGCCTGATCGTCTCCGCCTCAAACAGGTCTCGGCTGTACTCCACGACTCCGACCAGACCGTGCCCGACGTCGGTAATTACCATTGTCAGATCGAGCTTGGCCGTCTCGACTTCGCTCCCGCCGCCGCCCAGCTTCAGCCCCTCCAATTCCAGGCTCTCCCTGGGAATGTTCTGTAAGATCAGTTTGACCTGGAACAATGGGGATCGGCTCAGATCTCGCTCCGGTTGCAACGCCTCAACCAGCTTCTCAAACGGCACATCCTGATGCGCATATGCCCCCAAACAGACCTCTCTCACCTGCTTCATCAAGGTCCCGAAACTCTCCGATCCTTTGACCTCGACCCTCAGGACCAGTTGATTGACAAAGAACCCGATCACTCCTTCGACCTCTGCCCGATTTCGATTCGCAATATCGGTCCCGAGTACCACGTCATCCTGACCGGCATATCGGCTCAACAGGATGTCGAGGCCGCCCAGGAGCGCCATAAATAGCGTCACGCCCTCGCGCTGACACAATTCTCTCAGCCTGGCAGCCACCTCTCTCTCCACGATAAAAGGCTGTCCTGCTCCCCGATAGCTCGGCACTGCCGGTCGCGGATGATCTGACGGCAATTGCAGCTCTTCGAGCCCCGCCAGCTGTTTCTGCCAGTAACCAAGCTCCTCCTTCAGCACTTCGCCCTTCAACCATTCCCGCTGCCAGACCGCAAAATCCGCATACTGGATCGGCAATTCCTTCAGCGGCGACGCCGCTCCGGCGCCATATGCCTGGTAGAGCGCCGCGACCTCTCTGATCAAGATTCCCATCGACCAGCCATCGCTCACGATATGATGCGTGGTGAAGAGCACGACATGATCTTCCGCTCCCAGTTTCAGGACCTTCACTCTCAGCAGCGGCCCCCGCCTCAGATCGAAACCGGTCTCCGATTCCTCCCGCGTGATTCTTTCAGCCTCGCGCTCTCCCTCGTGCGGCGGTAAGTTGGTGAGGTCTTCCATCTCCAGGCTTCGCGGCCTCCATTCATCGATCACCTGCATCGGCACTCCCTCTTCCGTCTCGATCCTGGTCCTCAGCACCTCGTGCCTTCGCACGATCTCGTTGATCACCCTCTCCAGCACCTCCAGATTCAGTTCACCCTCCAGCCTCACCGCGCGCGGGCAGTTGTATAGCGGGTTGTTGGGTACGAGCTGATCCAGAAACCAGAGCCGCTGCTGCGCGAACGACAGCGGCAGCCCTCCTCCTCTTGCCGCCTCTCTCGTCACTCTCACCAGCGGCGGCGCCAGTTCCTTCTTCCCGGCCTTGATCAACTCTTCTACTCTTCTCCCCAGGCCTTCGATCTTCGCCTCCTGGAAGATGCTCATCACGCCGATCTCGACCCCGAACGTATTTCTGATCCTCGAGATCACCTGGGTCGCCAGCAACGAATGCCCCCCGATCTCGAAGAAGTTGTCCTCCGGTCTCACCCTCTCTACTTTCAGCACCTCTCTCCA
>DATEFT010000156.1:0-32130 GCA_035280505.1 Blastocatellia bacterium
ATGGTCTTCCCATTGGGTCTTATGGGCCACCCGCCCCATCACCGAGCAGAGGAGTTGACTGATATGCGAACCCGAAACCTTAAGCGAAAATCTGCGCGCACCATAGCGCTCTGGTTGATCGTGACTCTGATCCTTTCCTCCTTCTCCGCGTTCGCCCAGGACGAGAAGAAGAAAGACGACAATAAGAAGAAGAAGAAAGGCGGCGAGGCCGTCAAGAGCGTCTACAAGCGTTGGATGGATGAGGACGTCCGTTGGATCATCACCGACGAAGAGCAGAAGACCTTCAAACTGCTGAAGACCGATGACGAGCGTGAACAGTTCATCGAGCAGTTCTGGCTTCGCCGGGATCCCGATCCGGACACCGATGTCAACGAGTATCGCGAAGAGTATTATACGCGGATCGCCTACGCCAACGAGAAGTTCACCAGCGGCATCCCGGGGTGGAAGACGGATCGTGGGCGCATCTACATCATGTTCGGCAAACCGGACCAGACTGAATCGCACCCCTCCGGCGGGACCTACGACCGCCCGACCTACGAGGGCGGCGGAACGACCTCGACCTACCCGTTCGAGATCTGGTGGTATCGTTATATTGAAGGAGTGGGCTCGGACGTGGAGATCGAATTCGTCGATCCGACCGGTTCCGGCGAGTATCGCATCGCGCGCAGCCCGAACGAGAAGGATGCGCTGCTCTACGTTCCCAACGCCGGTCTGACCCTGGCCGAAGAGCTCGGGTTGTCGAGCAAGGCCGATCGGATCGCCTACGGAATGTTCGGTCCGGGCGGCAGCGGCAGCAACCAACTGTTCGGCGGCCGCGCCAAGGATCAACCTTTCGAGAAACTGGATCTGTTGGCCAAGCTGCAACGTCCGCCCAAGGTCAAATTCAACGATCTGGCCGCGCTGGCCAATGAGTCGGAACTGCCCAAGCCGAGCTTCGACATCCTGGGCGCCACGATGTACATCAGCAAGCTGCGGGTGACCGAGAGCGCCGTGCTGGTCTCCTTCACGGTCCAGATGGACAATCAGGACCTGGTCTACAAGGAGGTCGGCGGCTTGCCGCAGGCGGCCATCAACATCTACGCCAAGATCACGGACGTGGCCGGCCGCCGCAAGGGACAGTTCGAGGATGTCGTCACTTCCAGCTCCACTCCGGAAGCGCTGGACGTGGTCATGCAGCAGAAGTCCTCTTATCAGAAGAACGTGATCCTGCCGCCCGGCAACTTTAAGGTCGACCTGGTCGTCCGGGACGTCAACAGCGGCAAGACCGACGTGCTCAAACTGGGCTTCGAGGTTCCCAAGTACGAAGAGAACAAGCTCTCGGCGTCGTCGTTGATCCTGGCTTCGAGAATTGAACCGATCAACGGCCGACTGGCGACCGGCCAGTTCGTCTTCGGTTCCCTCAAGGTCATTCCCAACGCCACCCGCGAATTCAAGCAGGATCAGACTTTGGGCATCTATATGCAGGTCTACAACGTCGCCATCGATCAGGCGACCCTGCGACCCAGCGTCGATATCGAGTACATCCTGACTCAGAAGGACAAGGAAGTGTTGCGCATCAAGGAGGACGGCAAGAACGGCCTGAGCTCGATCAACAGCCAGCAGATCACGCTGGCCCGCCTGGTCTCGCTCAAGGGCTTCAAGCCCGGTTCCTACGATGTCCAGGTGGTGATTAAAGACAACGTGGCCAATCAGGTCTTCACCACCGATAAGGACACTTTCCAGGTCAAGTAAGGGCCTGACCGGAATCAGACGACCGCGAAAGACGCCGGAGACGATCTCGCGTCTTTCGCGGTCGATTGAATCTTCCGGTCCGGCTGATCGCCATCAATTCTGGGCGGCCGATTGGCGCCGTCCGCAATCCGCGGTCAAAATCCCCTACCGGCTCGCGTCCGATACCCGAATTTCTTGAGCGAGGTTTTCATTTGCTCCAGCCAGGATGGATCTATTTCGGGAGCTTGCTGATCGGTGGGGCTGCTCGTTACGCAGTCTCCGCTATCGTCCTGCCCTTATCTCTCTGCTTGACCGCCGCCGCCTTCGCCCAGGACCGGCCCACTCTGCCGGAAGAGGAATGGTATCAAGACGTCAAGAAAGAGTTGATCGCGCACTACACCGGGAAGACGGTTCGCCCGCGGGTCACGATTCCCGCCCGGCGCGGACTGCAGATTCTGGACGGGGTGCCCCAGAACGTCCCGGCGCCTAATTCACAACCGGTCGCGGCCAGGATCGGCGAAGAGTTGGTGATCAAGGGCGTCCGAATCAAGAATAATGAGATTGAGCTGGTCTTCGGTAAAGATGGAGGGAAGGACGAGTCGCCGTCGAAATGGCACCTGACGGACCTCTTCAGCTCGGATAAGAGTCCGCGGAGCCTCTTCCAGTTTTCGTACGAGCTGACCGCGAAGGACCTGACCGTTGAAAGTCTCGACCGGGTCTTCGAAGTGGTCTTCGACTTGAACCCGTCCGATCCGCGAGTGGAGGCGGCCACGATCCCCGGAGGAGTCCCCGGCGGGACGCGTGCACCGGTTTCGGAGACGCCGGAGGTGCCGGAGGTGCCGGAGGTGCCGGAGGTGATCGAAGAGCTCCCGGCTCTCGGTCCGAGCGTCGGCGAGTTGACGATTGAATGTGTCAACAAAGGCGCGCGAGTCTATGTCGATGGAGCCTACAGCGGGATCGCGCCGCGCATCATTCTGCTGCGGACGGGAGTCCATACCATTATGGTGATCAGCGAGGGCTATGAGGCCTGGGAGCAGCGCGTTCGGATCCCGGGCGGCAAACGATCGGTCATGCACGCCGAACTGCGGAGAGCGGTCAGATAAATCCAAATCCACAGACGAACCGCGAAAGACGCGGAGGACGCGAAATCAACGATCCTCCGCGTCTTCCGCGTTCAAACCTCAGTCTCTAGTGTTTCATCGTGACGGCGCCGGCATTGCCGAGGGAGTCCAGGTTGAGCTTGAGATTCCATCGCTCGTCCGATTTGAGCATCTTCTCCCAGGTGACCTCTTTGCCGGAAGAGCCGGCCAGGCGGCCCAGGATGGCGCTGAGCGTCGATTCCGCGCCCTGCTCGGCCTGATTCTCGAACTTCTGGTTCTTGATGCTCTCGACCAGGGCCTTCATCTTCGTTCCGACCGCCTGGTGCAGGTCCACCGGGCCCTCGTAGATCTTCTCGCCCTGATCCTTGCTCAGCGTGATCTTGGCCGGGCCGCTCTGCATCGTTTCGGCCACTCCCAGGGTGCCGAAGAATCTCTCGCCCTGGACGCGATAGCCTTTGTTGCGGAACTGGTTCGAATTGAAGCTGACCCGCACGTCGCCGGGATAGAAGTAGGTCAGAATGTAATGGTCGCTGGTCAGCATGTCGGCCGGAATGCCGCTGACCTCCTTGCGGACGGCGCGCCCGCTGACTCCGACCGCTTTGACCGGGTGGGCCTTGAGCGCCCAGTTGAGAACGTCGATGATGTGAATGTTCTGTTCGACGATGATATCGCCGGAGAGCGCCTTGTCGAAGACCCAGTTGCGAATGCGCGCCTCCAACTCCGCCATCCCGTCCTTGTTCTGGCGGCCCAGGTCGTTGGTGTAGTAGAAGCTTTGGCCCAGCGCCACTTCGCCGATCTCGCCCGCGTGAATCTTGTCGATGACCGTGCGGTAACCCTCGTCATACCTCTTCTGGAATCCGATATGGACGCTGACTTTGCCCTGGGCCCGCTGGGCGGTCTTGATCACGCGCAGACAGCCGTTGACGTCGGTGGCCACGGGTTTCTCCAGATAGACGTGTTTGCCGGCCGCGACCGCCGCCTCGAAATGCTCGGGATGGAAATAGGGCGGGCTGGTGATCAGCACCAGGTCGACGTCTTTCGATTGCAGCAGCTTGTCATAGCTGCGCCAGCCCTTGAAGATGTTCGCCGAGGAGATCTTGGAGTGGCCTTTCTCGGTCGCCAGTTGATCGAAGCCGGCGCGCGTCGATTCCAGCCGATCATCAAAGAGGTCCATCAAGGCTGTCACCCGGACATCGGTGTTTTTAACGAACTCTCCACCATCGTAATTTCCGCGACCGCCGCAGCCGATAATTCCCAGCCCGAGTGAGGAATTGGCGGAATAACCGAAGACTGTGGACGAAGGGAGGATTAGTAGGCCCGCTCCCGCCGCCACGCTCGTTTTGACGAACTGCCGACGCGAACGATCTTTCACTGCAGAACTCTCCGGCGCTTTGATTTTCTCTTTCATGGCGATCTCCTTCCGAATAGTCGGCCAAATAGTTGGCCAAATGTTGGGTTGACGAAAATAGCGGGATTATTTTTTAAGAAATCAACGAACTCGTACTCGGTTCAGTAAGTTTTCTTTCATGCCGGGGAAAGAGAGAGAATACTGAACAGAGACCGATAAAGAAACAGCCGGAAGGAGCGCCCGAAAGATTCCGGCGTTCCGGTGGTGTTGATCGCTCTGTTCACTATTTCCGGTTTGAGCAAATCCTGAAAAACTTATTTACCAAAGTATTTATTGGTTAATCTTGGCGAGCGATGGTTTGGCTCCTCCGGACTGCAAGCGTCTGGAGACGCCTTCGACCTCGGCCATCACGCGCAACAGGTTTTCGCCCAGCACTTTCTTGACGTCGCCTTCGGAGTGACCGCGCTTGAGAAGTTCATAGGTGAGCGTCGGTAACTTGGAGATGTCCTCCATGCCCGATGGCAGCTTGCCATCGACGCCGTCAAAGTCGGATCCGATGCCGACGTGGTCGATGCCCGCAACCTTGATGGCATGCTCGAAATGTTGCATGAGCATCTCCAGGGTTGCGGTCTCGGCCGGCGCGGTCGGCGGCGGCATGCCGGGTTTGGCGTATTCGGTGTTGATGAACCCATTGTAAAAATTGATCATAACCAGGCCGCCCTTCTGAGCGAGGGCTTGGAGCATCTGATCGGTCAGATTGCGCGAGACGTTGGTCAGGGCCCGGCAGGAGGAATGGGTCGCGATCAGAGGCGCCTGGCTGACCTCGATGCAATCCCAGAAAGTTTCGTCCGCGACGTGTGAGATGTCAACCATCATCCCCAGGCGATTCATCTCGCGGACCACCTCCCGGCCAAAGCCGCTCAATCCGTCGTGCCGTTTCTCCGCCTGGACGGTGATGCCGCCGGCGGAATCGGCCCAGTTGTTGGTGTTGGTGTGGGTGAGAGTCATGTAGCGGACGCCGAATCGGTAGAACATCCGCAGCGCCGGCAGGCTGTCCTCGATGGCGTGGCCGCCTTCGATCCCCATGAGCGCGGCGATTCGGCCGGATTTGCGAATGCGGCGAATATCGGCCGCCGTCGTGGCCAGCTCCAGCGATTCGGGGTGGCGTCGCGCCTGCTCGAAGACGCCGTCGATCATCTCCAGCGCCCGCCGCGCGGAGCCTCCCTCTTTCGCATACTTGGCCGCCACATAGATCGCAAAGAACTCGGCGCTCAGTCCTCCCTCTTTCATTCGCGGCAGGTCGGTCTGATTCTTGCCGCTGGTATCACGCGCCCCCAGATCGAAACCGTCGTCGGTCATGGGTGAGGTGATGTCGTTGTGGGTGTCGATGACGATCGCGCCGCGATGCAGCTTGTTCGCGCGTTCCCGCAATTTGGCGTCGTCGCCGGAGGTCTGAATCGATTGTGATGGAGTTAAGATCACCGACATAGTCACCAGGCTTATAAAAACAGAGGTTAAGATCGGGCGCCGGAGGTTTGCGGACATCTCCATATCCTTTCTATAAATCCCCAACTTCTCTATAAATTTCGAACGTCTGAAGTAGAAATAGTAAGTGCGTTTGGTTGAGATGAAAGATTATTTTCTTCCGACCACCCGATTTAATCAACTGTTCGGTCGATCAGGACAAAAAGAATGTGAGATCGGGCCGGGGTCGCCGGACCCCCAACTTGGCCCGGAACGACTGCCGTCACGGCCGGGTCTCGTGCTACAATGGCAGGCCGCTTCGATCAATTACCAATTGACAATTAGACGTGGAGATGATTAAAGAGTAGGGATCCATGGCGAGAGCCGGATTTGCCCCTACTTTGAGATCGACAAATTAGCCAGGTGGATACATCTGATGATCAAATCACTCAGGCATCTAACAGGCAGGGACAAACGTGCGTTGGCGGCTTTCTATAGTGTCACTGTGCTCTGCTCATTGTACTTCGCTTCGGGAATCCTTGTGACCTATGTGTCGGCGCCTCCGGATGAGATGGCGGCGGCGGCCGATGGCGGCTACATCGTCCGGGTCCAGGGGCTGCCGACCTACGCCGACGCGGTGCAACTTTCCAACGCCGTGCGCGAGCATCGCCGGCTGCAGACCGTGATCGAACCCATCCCGTCCGACCAGAGTTATCTGATCAAGATCGGTCCCATGGCCAAACTGGATGCGGCCAAGACGTTGACCAACGAACTGCAGAATTCCGGATACAGCCTCATTAAGATCATGGAGAACTGTCAACCGGGCAGCGATTGCGACCCCACGCAATCGGCCGGTCAGAGGAAGTAGGGTCCGTGGCTGTTCCGCGTTTGAAGCTTCCTTTCAAGTTCGACTTCTCAACCCCAGGGTCCAGGTCCTTCCTCCGACAATCGGCGCAGGCGGTGGCGACCGCGGTGCTGCTGATTCTGGCCTTCCCCACGTTCAACCTCAATTTTCTGGCCTGGGTGGCGCTGGCGCCGCTGCTCCTCGTGATTGCGGAGGGCGTCGCTCCGCGGCGGGCCTTCTGGCTCGGCTGGCTGGTCGGGGTCCTCTTCACTTTTGCGGCCGAGAACTGGATCGCGCACTCGATGACCTACTTCGGCGGGATGTTGACGGTCGTGGCCTACAGCGTCGCGTTCTTCTTCGCCTCGATCCTGGCCTTCTTCCCGGCGCTCTTTGCGGCGGCGATGGCGCGACTGGTGCGGAGTTTCGGCTGGTGGGCCCTGGCGTTCGCTCCGGCGGTCTGGGTGGCGACCGAATATCTGCGCCCGATCGTCACCGGAGTCACCTGGAATGCGCTGGGCGTCTCGCAGGTCGAACACTTTCCGATCGCGAGATTGGCCCGGTACGGCGGGGCCTATCTGATCAGCGCGGAGATCGTGGCCGTCAGCACGTTGCTGGTGCTCTCGTTGCGGCTTAAAGAGCGGCGGGTCGCGAGCGCGGCCGGCGTGCTGCTGCTGGCCTCGGGCCTGGCCTTCCTGCTGCCCGAAACCGATCAGTTGCAGCCGGGCGCCGAGATCACGGCCGTCGTGGTTCAACCGAATCTGCCGCCCGATTCGATCGAAACTTCGGAAGGTTTGGCGATCAATCTGGAACAGAACATCAAGCTGACTCGGGAGGCGCTCGATCGCGCGCCCGACAAGCAGGCCGACCTGGTGATCTGGGCCGAATCACCGCTGGTCCTCTTTTACGAGAACGACCCGGCCCTGCGTCAGCGGCTCGATCGATTGGCGCGGGAGACCGGCAGTTATTTCATCATCAACACCATCGCGCGCGAAGGCGAGAACTTCACCAACAGTGTGCAGACGATCAGCCCGGCCGAGACCGCGCCGGGAACCCTGCGGCGCTATGACAAGATCCGGCTCGTGCCCTTCGGGGAGTACGTCCCCTGGCGAGCCGTGCTCGGCTATTTCGTTCCGACCATTGTCGGAGACTTCGCGGCCGGCCGGGAGGCCGTGGTCAACACTCTCAAGTTGCAGACCCGGCGCACGGCCATCCTTTCAGAGACCGAGGTCAACCTGACCCCGGCTCTTGAGCGCACGACCAACTTCATTCGCGTCGGGGCCTTTATCTGTTACGAGGCGGCCTATCCGGACCTGGTCAAGCAGTTCGTGCGGAATGGGGCGACTTTGTTGGTCAACGTCTCGAACGATGCGTGGTTCGGCGACACCGCCGGACCCCATCAGCATTTGAGACACGCCATGCTCCGCGCGATCGAGAATGACCGCGACCTGTTGCGGGTCACCAACACCGGGATCAGCGCCATGATTACGGCCGAAGGCCGAGTAGCGGACCAGCTCCCGAGCTTCACGCAGGGCTCCCAGGTCTGGCGGGCGCACGCCCGCCGCACTCAGACCTTCTATGTCCGGCACGGCGACTGGGTGGCCCTCGCGTGCTCCGCGCTGGCCTTCCTGGTTCTCCTCTCCACCTTAAAATCCCCCCTCGCGGCGCGATTAAGACGACAAAAAGCTTGATTGCCCTCCGAATCCTCAGTAGAATCTCGAAGCTATAATCGTCAATTATTCAGGCATCTAAAACATTAGAAAACTCTGTCCTAATTCTTTGTAGTCAACACTTCCCACACTACTGAATTTGGCGAGCGGGACGCTGGGAGTTTTATTCACAAGTTTCAGTTGAATCGACCAGGGTGAGCCTCCCAATCATCAGAATGGGACTTGCATGTATAACCATCAGCTATTCTGGAGGACAGTCTATGGAAAAAAGCCTGACTTTTGCTGATAACCAAGCTTTCTACACTCAATTGTTGGAGTTGGAGGGCCGCAAAGAGGATTACTTCGTCGATACCGGGATCATGGAGGCTAAAAATCTTCCCCTACGCCTGCTGCACCATATCGGGATGACTAAGGATGAGATCGCACATCTGCAACGGAAGGTGGTTGAAGAGAGCGCCTTCATGCACGACTTCATTGAACCGATGCTGATCAAGTTTAATGAGATGATCGGCAAGTATAAACTGGCGCGCGATTATGAATTTACCATCGAGGCCGGGGATTTTGATACGATCAAGATTCACGGCCGCCACAAAATCGGCGCGGTGGTGGGCGCGTGAGCATCCGAAAACGGGGCGATCAAAAAGGCAGTGAGTCGAGACACCCGGTGCTGACCACTGCCTTTTTGCCACTACTGCTTTGCCACGGCCTCCGTGATCGAGGCCTCGCCGGCTAGCGGACTTTCCGATTGGTCTCTTCCAAAGCGCTCCCGAGCGTTCGACCGCTGAAGGTGACACCATTGATATACTTACCGACGGCGCCCACCCGCGCGCCTTTTGACGGGACGCCGCGCTGAGTGATCACCCAGATCTTTCCGGTTTCGTCATTCAACTCATATGCCCCCTGGCCCAGCGCGCCAAAGCTGTTGGTCACAGTTCCGACGATCAGAACCTCTTTGCCGCGATAACGTGCGGGATCACCATTGATCTGGTTGATCGTGGTCTGTTGAGGACAGGCGATAAAAAAAAGGGAAGCGGCCACTATTAGAGTTGACGCGAAGATTCGGTACTTCATGATTATTCCTCCTTCTCGATGGGTTTCAAGGTTCGAGTCGAAACTCTGCGAAGGGGAACGCACTATCCGCCCCGGCTGCCGCAGAAGAGCCACCTGGCTTTTCCGTCTCGCATCGACGACCGTGGGCCTCAAGCTTTCGACTGCCGAGCATTATAACTCAGAAAGAGAGCCCCTGAATCTTAAATAGATTATTTCTAATCTCGGATTTCAAATCTTCTCTGTATAATTGAACTATGCCAAAGCTACCAGGATTTTACGCTATTACCGATTGTCAGCTCTCGAATTGTACGCACGAAGAGATCGTCGAGATGATGCTGGCCGGCGGGGCCGGCCTGATTCAGTTGCGTGACAAAGAGGCGGGTGCGCGTGAAATATTGGATGCGGCTCGCGCCTGTCTGAAACTGACGCGAGCGGCGGGTGCGAAGCTGATCATCAACGACCGGGTGGACGTGGCGATGACGGCCGAGGCCGACGGCGTACATCTGGGGCAGACCGATCTGTCCGTCGAAGAGGCGCGGGAGATTCTCGGTGAGGAGAAGATCATCGGCGTCTCGACCCATTCGATCGAGCAGCTCCACGCGGCGTTCGAAACCTCCGCCGATTATGTGGCGGTGGGTCCGATCTATCCGACCAAGACCAAAGAGAACCCGGACCCCGTAGTCGGATTGGATCTGATCCGCGAGGCGCGGCGGTTGTCCGATGATCGTCCCATCGTCGCGATCGGCGGCATCACGCTCGAGCGAGTGCCCGAAGTGATGGCCGCGGGAGCCGACGCCGTGGCGGTCATCTCCGCGCTCTATCCGTTCACCGAGATCCGCGATTTCTTCACCAAACCCGACATCACGGGGCGGGTTCGGGCGTTTCTGGAATTGTTGGGAGAGTAGTTCCCATGGCTGCCATGATCGATACTGAAATCATTGACCGTTTGAAAGCGGTGGTGGGGGCCGACTATGTGACGACGGCCCCGGAGATCATCTTCGAAAACTCGCAGGACGCGCTGAAACAGGTCTTTCCGGCCGAGGCCGTGGTCTTTCCGCGGACGGCCGAGGAGATTGCGGCGATCTTGCGCCTCGCCAACGAAAAGCGCTTTTTCGTCACGGCCCGCGGCGGCGGGGTCGGATACACCGGCGGAGCGGTCCCGATCAGGGGCGGCATCGTGCTGGCCACCAAACGGATGAACCGGATCCTCGAGATCAACAAGGCGGATCTGGTCGTCGTGACCGAGCCCGCGGTGACCAATTACGAATTGCAACAAACGGTCGAGGCGCAGGGGCTCTTCTATCCGCCCGACCCCTCGAGCTGGAGAGAATCGTTCATCGGCGGCAACATTGCGCACAATGCCGGGGGGCCCCGGTGCGTGAAGTACGGCAACACCAAGCAGTTCGTGTTGGGGCTCGATTTCGTGACGCCGACCGGAGAGATCATCAAGGCCGGGGGCCGGGTGCCCAAGAACGCGGCCGGGTTTCACCTCGAGAGCCTCATGATCGGCAGCGAGGGGATGCTCGGCGTCATGACCCGCTGTATTTTGCGGTTGCTGCCGAAGCCGGAGTCCCGGCGCGCGGCGCTGGCGATCTTTGAAAGCGCCCAGGACGCCTGCAATTGCGTGGCGGATTTCACCAACTCCGGCATTCTGCCGGTGGCGCTGGAACTGCTCGACCGCGTCTCGATCAATGCCATCGAAGATTACGATCCTTCGGGTTTGCCGCGCCAGGCCGGAGCGCTCCTGATCATCGAGGTCGACGGGCTGCGCGAAGCCGTCGCGCGCGAGGCCGAGATCGTGCGCCAGATGAGCGCCAAGCATCGCGCCATCCAATTCCGTGAAGCGGCCACCGACGCCGAGGCCGATGCGATCTGGGAAGTTCGGCGCAAGATGTCGCCGGCCGTGGCCCGCACCGGCGCCATCAAACTCAATCACGACGTGGTCGTGCCGCGCTCGCGCATTCCTCAGATGCTGGCCTTTCTCGAAGAGCTGAGTTCGCGCTCCGGATTTTTGGTTCCGACCTTCGGCCACGCTGGAGACGGCAATCTCCACACCAACGTCATGCTGCCGGACGACCGCGAAGAGACCCGCCGACGCGGCGCGGCCGCCGTCCGGGAGGTCTTTGAGAAGGCCGTGGAACTGGGCGGCACGATCTCGGGCGAGCACGGAGTCGGCTATGCCAAGGCTCCTTACTTCGGATTGAGCGCGTCGCCCGCGACCATCGACTTGATGCAACGGATCAAAGATTGCCTCGACCCACTGGGCATCCTCAACCCCGGGAAGGTCTTCGAACCGGCGCTGGAGCCGCACCAGGTGGGCTTCATCAACAGCAACCAACCATGTTGTTAAGAGGTCTAGAAAAGTCCAGAGAAGTCCAAAGAGCACCCTTTCCGGATTTTTCCGGATTTTTCAGGCTTTCGGCCAGAGAAGTCCAGAGAAGTCGGTAGATCTTGATCTCTCCCGACTTTTCTAGACTTCCCTAGACTTCTTAATTAGGCGCTTTCGAAAAGGTCTGATGCTTTTGGTTTGGGGAGGCGGGCGATGGCCCGGAGAATATCCATGGTGGTCAGGATGCCGGTGATCTTTCGGCCGTCGGCTACCACTACCCGGTGGATGCGGCGGTCATACATCAGCGCACAGACTTGAGGCAGAGAATCGGTTGGCGCGACGATCACGGCCGGTTTGGTCATGACCTGTCCGGCGGTGCTGGGCGACCAGGCGCCCAGGCTGTTGGTCTTGCGGATAATGTCGGTTTCGGAGATGACACCGACCAGATCCCCCTTCGCATTGATCACGGGGGCCCCGGTTATCTTCATTTCGCTGAATATTTGGGCTACATCTTTGAGCGGGGTCGATTCGCTGACGGTGATCACTTCCTTGATCATCACGTCGGATGCCGAGAGCGTCATAAGTTTAGTCCTCCTCGATCGAACTCAGAGCATAATCAGCCGTGGGTGAAAACCGGGGAGCGGACCGGCTGTCGCGTAATCAAAACGAAATCGGAAATGGCATAAACGAGAGAATGAAGACCAGGAGCCCGATGACCGCCACGAACTTTCGGGCCAATCCGAGAGACTCGCGGTCATCCGTCAGGGGCGGGTGTCCCACCCGCAGCATCAAAGTCAGGATGACGCCGTAGACCACCCAGTTCCACATGCCGCTTCGCAGCGAATAGATCGCCAGGGCGATGACCCCGAGGTATGAAACGATCGCAATCGCCCGATGGCCGCGCGGCCCGAAGACCGCATAGGTGATATGGCCGCCATCAAGTTGCCCGACCGGCAACAGGTTCAGGCTGGTCATGAAGACGCCGACCCAGGCCGCCCACCAGACCGGGTTGTATTGAATCATCGACGGCAGGTGGAGCGCCTTCTGGAAGATCTGGAAGAGCAGCGGATCGTTGAAGAAGATCATTCCTTCCGTAATCTCCGGCGGTTTGGCCGGAGCGGCGAAATAGTGGGCGATGAAGGCTGCCGGGACCGCGAAGACGAAGCCGGCCAGGGGACCGGCAATCCCAATATCGAAGAGCGCACGCCGCGTCGGAATCGCCGATCTGATCTTGATGAAGGCCCCGAAGGTCCCGACCGGCGGAATCGGCACCGGGATGAAGTAGGGCAGCGTCGCATCGACGCCGTACCAACAACAGGCGATGTAATGTCCCATCTCGTGGGCCGCGAGAATGGTCAGGATCGTGAATGAATAGACGATCCCGGCCCCCACGGCGTGGAGGTAGGGGGTGCGGGCCTCCTGGTCGAAGAACCAGAGGATGCCCACTCCGGTCGTGGTCAGAATCGTGAATCCCAGCAGCAGCAGGTGAATCAGTAGACGTCTGGCCTCAATCCCGCTCGAGGGCGCTTTGAGCGAACCGGTCTGCGGCAATCGGTGAACGACGGTGGGGCGGGGCCCTTCGTTTGGATTGCCGGGAACCGGAGGTCCCGGCGTCGGATTGGGAAAATAGTACGATTGGTCCATATAAAACTAGATCACTGCAAATTTCCGAGGCCGGTTAATTCGTCACTTCTTTTTGAACAGATTATCGAAGGCCTTCCGCACGTCGTCGCGCTGGACCTTTTGGGCGCCGCCGCGCGAAGTGAGTGGAACCCGGGTATTGGCCTCGAAAAAATCGCAGAAGTTGGCCTTGGCTTTGTCTTTCACGTAATCAGCCTGCGGCTCGTTACATTGATTGTTCTTGCCCGGATCGAAGAGGCGGCAGTTTTTACAACAATGCATGTCCGCGTTGCAGTGGGGACACTCGTCGGCGCGGGCGATTTTGCCGATCAATTTTATCTCTCGTCCACAATTGTGACAGACCATAATTCTCCATTCGCACTTGCAGTCTCGCACTGACAGCGGCTACCACAAAAATAAAAGCATAAAACTGATGCGTATCCGGCGCATCTGTTATATCCTCAGTTATATCCTCAACGATCAGATGGGGCAATGGGGCAATGTGCGTTACACCATTCCGAGCATGGACCAGCAGATTCCCTAATGAAGTCTGCTTCTCTCTTGTATAGATCAAGGACGGTAGAATGTTTACTTCAATTACGATTATAACATCGGTAGATGGTAGCACAGCGCGCAAACCGCTCACAAGAAGGACCCAGAAATGCTTCGGCCGCGGGTTCGGCGGGGTTCCGCCTTCCGTCTCCGGTTTTCCCTTTTCAAATTGACCGGTATTTACCCACCGGGGACTGAGAATCGATTGATCACCGCTTCATGATTACGATTGCAGATCAGGAGAGTGCGGCGAGCGCCAAATATGAGCTGGAGAGCGCCTGGCTGGGGGCCGAGTCGTGGCAGTTATTGGTCGGCGGCGTGCCGGTCCTGACCCTCTCCCGCCAAAATTGTGAGTTGAGCGTCGAATGGGGAAAGTTGATCTTCGCCTGGTGGGACCAGGACTATTCACAGAGCTGGCGCATCCTGGCCTACGAGATCGTCGGTTCCGAGGTTCGGTTCCGGGCTACTCGGGGGCTGGTGCGTGAGACGACCGTTCTGGTCTTGCGAGATCTGAGAGGCGAACCGGCCCTCCCGGAGGTCGAAAATCTCGACCAGACCGAGCGGCGCCGGCGGTATGGACCCTGGTTGGCGAAACTCCTCAGCGCCAAGGTGGAGGGCGCCCGGGTCCGTCGCGTGACGGTCGGGGCCGACCGGGCGCGTTCGTTGCCGGGGCGATATGCCCGCCTCTCGGTGCGTTTGGGGCGGGAGACGATCTTCGTGATCGGAGTCAACGGGGCGGAATCGCAGCCCGAGATCGATGCGATCCTGACCGCCGGACTGGCCTGGTTGGCGGGGGCCAATCAGGATCGCGATTCGAAGCGGCGCGCGCAGCGGCTCTGGTTCTGCCTGCCGGCTGGCCGGGCCCGGACGGCGCTCGAACGCCTGACGCTGATCGAGACTTCACATCTCGAGGCGCAGATCGAATGTTTCGAGGTCGATGAGCGGCGCTCGGAGTTGATCCGGGTGCCTCCCTCGACTCAGGGCGAGCTGTTCAGTCAGCATCCGCGTGAATTGAAATGGCCCGCGGACTCGATCGCCGGCGGAGAGTGGCGCGATCGAATCATGAATCTGGCTCCGGGGCTGATCGAGGCCCGCCCTCGTCCCGGCCATCGGGGCGAGAGCTTCTTTATCAACGGGCTGGAGTTCGCCCGGGTGGTTCCCGGGGAACGGCTCGAGGTGAAGTTCGGCGTCGCGAGCCAGGGGGCCGAGATTCGGCCCGAGCCCACGTTCCCGCTCGACGAGGCGAATTTCGTGGAGCTTCAATCGCTGGTGCGCGAGATCGCGACCTATCGTTCCAGCGATTCGCCGGATCGGCGCCACCCGTTCTATCGCTGGCGGGCGGAGTCCTGGCTCGAATCGTTGCTGCGGCGCGATATCTGCGCGCTCGACAGCACCCTCGACGCCCGCTACGTCTATTCGCAGATTCCGGCCTGGCGCGAGGATGAGCGATCCGTGATCGATCTGTTGACGATCGATCGGGATGCGCGTCTGGTCATCATCGAATTGAAGGTGGCCGAGGACTCGCAACTGCCGTTACAGGGACTGGACTACTGGCTGCGCGTCGAACAGGCGCGCCTCTGCGGGGAGTTCGAGCGGCGGGGGCTGTTCGCCGGCCTCCGAATCGCCGATCAGTCGCCGCGGCTCTATCTGGTCGCTCCGCGCCTCCGTTTTCATCGCACCTTCGCGGCGGTCGCGAACTGCCTCGGCTCGCCGATCGAGGCCTCTCAAATCGGAATCAATACCAACTGGCGGGAAGGCGTGCGGATCCATTCGCGGGAACGAATTAACGAAAAACGGCAGATTTAGCCTATTTCACCCGGGTCATGGTTGAAGTACACTAAGGACTCAGCAAATGCGGGAGAGCGGGAACGAAGAATGAAGAAGTACAGCAAGAGAGGGGAAAGGATCTAGTTTTCAATGGCGAGCCCGAAGTCTGCAACCTCCGGCCGGCAATCGCCCGACGGGGTCCTGATCATCGATAAACCGGCGGGCTGGACCTCGCACGACGTGGTGGCGCGCGTGCGCAAGCTCATGAAGACCCGGCGGGTCGGGCATACCGGGACTCTGGATCCGTTCGCGACCGGGGTGCTGGTGCTCTGTCTCAACCGGGCCACCCGGCTGGTGCAGTTTATGACCCTCGACCAGAAGGAGTATCTGGCGACCATGCGGTTGGGCCTGGCGACCGACACCGGCGACCTGACCGGGCAGCCGATCTCCGAGGTCTCCGAGGCCCGCCACATCACGGCCGAGATGGTGGAGGCCGCCCTGGCCGCTTCGCGCGGCCGGATCAAGCAGGTGCCGCCCATGTATTCGGCGAAGAAGGTGGCCGGAGTCAAACTCTACGAATTGGCGCGCCGCGGTCAAGAGATCGCGCGGGAACCCGTCGAGATCGAGATTAAAGAACTGGAGCTGTGCGACGCGCCGACGAACGCGGCGGCTCCCGCGAGCGAAACCTCCGAGATTCCGACTCGAGATTTCTCCTTCCGGGTCGTCTGTTCGGCCGGGACCTACGTGCGGACCCTGGCCGAAGATCTCGGCGCCCGGCTGGGCGTGGGGGCTCATCTCACGCAATTGCGCCGCTTGCGCGCCGGCAACTGCGAGCTGCAACGCAGCATCACACTCGACCGATTGGCGGAATTGACGGAATCGGGCGAGGTCGATGAAACTGTGATCTCGATGAGCGAAGTGATCACATTAGAGGAGGTCCGGGTGGGCGTCGAGGACTGTGTCAATATTGGCTACGGACGACCCGTCAAATCCCGCGGCGAATGGCTAAACGGCACCCTGGCAAAGCTTTGTGATCGTGGTGGCCAGCTCCTGGCGATTGCTCAATACGATGCGGATCAACAACTTTGGCGGCCGCGAGTGGTTCTGCTGGAGGGCTAGTTAATGTTGTTGTCAAGTAACCAAGTACGATTTTTACCTGACCCTCAAGAGGTCTTTGAACGCAATAGCGATAGCTGTGATATACTGCATTTGATAACTGAGGTAGCCCGCCCAGACCTTGAAGAAGACGAGACACCAGGAGATGGAAGATAGAATAAGACAGGGTCTGGACAACAAACTAAACAGTTAAAAAATGCGCCGTCACATCCACTACAAGACGGTTATTTCCTTCTGCCCAAACCCGGCGCGATCAAGAGCGGCTGGGCTATTAAAGAGGTAACCCACAACAGGCTGTCAGTCTCACCCCCCGGAGGTCAGGTGCGATGGCGGCCAGGAGTAGCAGCATGGCAGAACAAAATAAGCCCCTGAATCTCGGCGAAATGCTCGAAGCGCACCGGCGTGAACGCGAGCGCCTGGTTTGGGAAGGGACTTTCCGGGAGTACTTCGAGTTGGTGACCACTAATCCGCGACTGGGCGCACTCTCGCATGCTCGCATCTGTGAGATGATTCTGGCGCCGGGAACGGAGAAGGTCGCTGAAGGTACGCGTGACGAGCTGACGCGCTATCGATTCTTCAGCGACGAGCTATTCGGCATCGAAGAGCCGATCGCCAAGATTGTCGAGTACTTTAAATCGGCGGCTCAACGACTAGAGGTCCGCAAGCGAATCTTGCTCCTGATGGGGCCCGTGGGCGGCGGTAAATCGACTATCGTCACCATGCTCAAACGCGGGCTCGAGCAATGGACGCGCATCGAGGCGGGCGCCGTCTACGGCATCAAAGGCTGCCCGATGCACGAAGAGCCATTGCATCTGATTCCGCCCGAGCTGAGGGCGGAAGTCGCCAAGCATTATGGAATCTACATTGAAGGCGAGCTCTGTCCGCAGTGCCGTTACAACCTGGAGAACGTCTACCACGGCCGACACGAGGACATGCTCGTCCAACGGATCCTCTTTTCGGAGAAGGATCGCATCGGGATCGGCACCTTCGCGCCATCCGATCCTAAGAGCCAGGACATCACCGAACTGACCGGTTCGATCGACCTCTCGACGATCGGTGAGATCGGGGTGGAATCGGACCCGCGCGCCTACCGCTTTGACGGTGAACTCAACATCGCGAATCGCGGGATCATGGAGTTCATCGAAATCCTCAAATCGGACGAGAAGTTCCTCTACTCGCTGCTGACGCTGTCGCAGGAACAGAGCATCAAGACCGGCCGCTTCGCCATGATCTACGCCGATGAGGTGATCATGTCGCACACCAACGAGAACGAATACAACGCTTTCGTTGGCAATCGAAAGTCCGAAGCGCTGCAGGACCGGATCATCATGATCAAGGTCCCCTACAACCTGAAGGTCACTCAGGAAGAGCGGATCTACGACAAACTGCTCAAACAGAGCGAAGCGTTGCGCAATATCCACATCGCTCCGAACACGCTGCGGGTCGCCGCCATGTTCGCCGTCATGACCCGGCTCGAAGAGCCGAAGAAGGCCAACGTGGACCTGGTCAAGAAGATGAAACTCTACGACGGCGAGGATGTGGAAGGGTTCAAATCGAAAGACGTGCGCGAATTGAGAGACGAGGCCGTCCGCGAAGGCATGGACGGGATCTCTCCGCGCTACATCATCAACCGCCTCTCCAATGCGCTGGTCAAGGACAACATCAGTTGCATCAACCCGATCGACGCCCTGCGCGCGATCAAGGACGGTTTCGATCAACATACGGGCATCACGGCGGAAGAGAAGGAACGGTATCTCAACCTGATCGCCGCCGCTCGCCGCGAATACGACATGATCGCCCGGACCGAGGTTCAGCGCGCCTTCGTCTACTCGTTCGAAGAGATGGCGAAGAACCTCTGCAATGCCTATCTCGATAACGTCGAAGCCTATTGCAACAAGGAGAAACTCAAGGACCCGATCACCGAGGAAGAGCTGGAGCCCGACGAGCGGCTCATGCGCTCGATCGAGGAGCAGATCGGGATCTCCGAGAACGCCAAGAACACTTTCCGCCAGGAGATTCTGATCCGGATCTCATCCTATTCGCGGAAGGGCAAGGCCTTCGAATACAACTCTCATGAGCGACTGAAAGAGGCGATCGAGAAGAAGATCTTCGCCGATCTCAAGGACGTGGTGAAGATCACGACCTCTTCCAAGACTCCGGATGCCGATCAATTACGCCGAATCAACGAAGTGCTCGACCGGCTGATCAAGGACCACGGCTACTGCCCGGTCTGCGCCAACGAGCTGCTGAGTTACGTCGGCACCCTGCTTTCGCGTTAACGGCCAGCGCGCCAGCACCTGTTTCACGCCTGCGCTTCCGTTCTCGCTCAGAAGAAAGCGCAGGCGTTTTGGTTTGGGTTTAAAAATATGTCAGTCCAACGCAACGATTGGTCGCTCCAGCGCAAGGGCGTAATTGATCAGGAACGCCACAAGGAACGGATCAAGGACGCGATCAAGAAGAATCTGGGATCGATCGTGTCGAACGAGGCGATTATCCTCTCGAACGGCCGGAGGACTGTCAAAGTGCCGATGCGGGCGCTCGACGAGTACAAGTTTCGCTTCGACTATCGTAAACGCAAACAGGTCGGGCAGGGCGACGGCAACAGCAAGGTCGGCGACGTCGTGGGCCGCGAAAATCAGCAGGGGCAGGGGCAAGGCGCCGGCGAGGCCGGCAACAGCCCGGGCCAGGACTATTACGAGGCGGATATCAACATCGATGAGATCGCGGCCTTGATCTTCGAGGACCTGCAGTTGCCCTACCTCGAAGAGAAGTCCAAACAATCGATCCAATCCAAGACCACCAAGTTCACCGAGATTCGCCGGGTCGGCGCCTTATCGAACCTCGATAAGCGCCGCACGATCATGGAGAACATCCGCCGTCAGGCGCGTGAAAAGGGGCATGCCAAACTCGGCCCGATCAAAAAGGAGGACCTCCGCTTCAAGAGCTGGGAAGAGGAGATCAAGTACGAATCGAACGCCGTGGTCATGGCCTTGATGGACGTCTCGGGCTCCATGGGCGAGTTCAAGAAATATATCGCCCGCAGCTTCTTCTTCTGGATGGTGCGATTTCTGCGCACGAAGTATGACAACGTCAAGATCGTCTTCATCAGTCATCACACCGAAGCCAAAGAGGTGACCGAGGAGCAGTTCTTCACTCAGGGCGAATCGGGCGGCACCGTCGTCAGCTCCGCCTACAAGCTGGCGTTGGAGATTATCGAGGAACGCTATCCGCCCCGCGATTGGAACGTCTATCCTTTCCACTTCTCCGACGGCGATAACTACTATTCGGACAATGAAGACGCGGTCAAACTGGCCGACAAGCTGATCGAGACCTGCAACCTGTTCGGTTATGGCGAGATCGGCGAGGAGGGCATGGGGACCTATCGCCGCAGCTCCGGCGCCCTGTTGTCGATCTTCAGCGACCGGTTGAAGAATCAGGACCGGTTTATCGGCGTCCGGATCGACGACAAAGAGGATGTCTATCCGGCCCTTAAACAGTTCTTCGGGAAACGCGGAATGGTGGCCTGATCCAAAGCACTTTGAGCGTGCCGCTAAAAACCCAGCCGGCGGCACATCCCGCAATGATCGCAGGTTCTCTTACTCTCGATGAGGCAGGTTTGTGATTCGGTCAGTTCCAGCAGGTCGGCATTCCCCGGCCGGGAGCCGGTCAGATTGAACTCCTGCTGGCTGGGATGCGCGGGAAACTCCGTGCCGGTCCAGGGAGAGAAATAGGCGGCCGGCGACGACTCGGCTTCGGTCGCGGTCGCCGTCAGGTTCGACGCGGCCAGCGCCTCCCTGACCACTTCACGCACCAGGATTCTGATCAGATCTCGATCGGCCATCGGCTCCATCCTTTTTTTCTTGAACCGCGAAATCAATTAATCGTCAAAACAGTTAATGGTGTCGACGACGCCGACGATCGCGCTGTCGATCGCCGCCCCCGGTTCGCCGGTCGATGCCGTCGAGGCGGACCAGCCCTCCTGAACCACGATCACGACGTCGCCTTCGCCTGAATCGACCGAGTCGAGGGCGAGCAGGCTGGCGCCCCGCGCCGTGCCGTCGGGATTGATCGGCTGGACCAGCATGATGCGCGCGTGGCCGTATCGCGGATTCTTTTGCGTGGCCACGACGTTACCGAGGACCCGTGCGAGAATCAAGGTTCTGCTCCTTAGCTCCGGTCGATTTAACGTGGGCCTCCGAATCGACGATCCCGACGATCGTGCAATCGGTCGGCACCTCGCTTCCCTCGAAGGGAAAACTCGCCTCCTTGCCGCGGCACCAGAAGACCAGCTCGCCGACCCCGGCGCCGACGGAATCGACGGCGACCAGCGGTTTGCCCGTGGCGCGCAGGTCACTGCCGAGAGTCTGGACGACAAGCAGTTTGCGTCCCTCGAGCGTCGGATTTTTGATCGTCGAAACGACGTTTCCAATCACGCGGGCGAGTTGCATAGCAATCTATTATCTCACAATACTTTAATCACCAGCAGGGTCAAATCGTCATGCTGGTGGGCGCCGGTGGCGAATTCTTTGACTCGTTTGACCAGCGCCTCGGTGATCGCCCCGGCGCGCAGGTGGCGGTGTTCCAACAGGAAGTCGATGATCCGCGATTCGCCGAACTCGATGCGCTCCGGGAGCGGGGTGTGAGCTTCGACCAGGCCGTCGGTATAGAAGAAGAGCAGATCTCCCTTCTCCAGGTGCAAGGTCTCGCTCTTGTACTGCTGTTTGTCGAAGACGCCCAGCAGCAGGCCGCCGGTCTTCAGGGCCCGCCATTTGCCGGAAGCGCGAATCAGCAGCGGAGAGTTGTGGCCGGCGTTGCAGTATTGCAAGGTCCTGGTCTCGAGATCGATGACTCCGTAGACCAGCGTCAGCAGCAACTGGCGGCCCAGATCCCGATGGAGCCGCGTGTTGGCGTCGCGCATGACCCGCGAGGGGCCTCCACCCCGCCGCGCCACGCTGCGCAGGATGCTGCGGGCGGCGGCCATGCCCATGGCGGCCCGAATGCCCTTACCGGCGACGTCGCCGATCATCAATCCCATCCGTTTCTCGGAGAGCGGGATGTAATCGTAGAAGTCTCCGCTCAGATTGAGCGCCGGCTCGAGACGCGCCGAGATCTCGTAGCCTTTGAGAGACGGCGGAGATTCGGGAATCATCGAACGCTGCACGTCCCGAGCCATCAGGATCTCGCGCTCCAGTTTCCGTTCACTTTCGACGCGCCCGGCGTAGAGTTTAGCGTTGGCGATGGCGATACTGAGGTGATTGGCGATTCCCTCGAGCAGACGCCCATGGCCTTCGTGAAAGGCGTCGGTGCGATTGCTCTCGATCGCGAGCACTCCGATCGCCTTTCCCTCGTAGACCAGTGGCGTGGCGATCTCCGACCGCTGGCCGAGCTCCGCCGCGGTGCTGGACAGATAGTAATCGGGATCGCGCAGCACATCGCGCACGACCTGGGTCCGTCCTTCGCGCACCGCGCGACCGACGATCCCCTTGGAGACCAGGGTGCGGTTGGGATGTCCTTTTCCCTGCACCCCGTAGCCCTCTTCGACGCGCCAGACGAAACTCTCCCCCGATTCGTTGATCAATCCGACCAGCAGAAAATCGTATTCGAGCACCCGGTCGAGCATCGGGGCGATATGGTTGAGCAGCTTGTCGAGGTCCAGAATGGAGGTGATCTCGTGGCCGATCGCGATCAGCGTCTGCATCTCGCTGGTGCGCTGGCGCAGTTCTTCATAGACCCGCGCGTGTTCGAAGGCGATCGCCAGATGATTGCCCAGGACGTTCAGGACCCGTTCGTGTTCGCGGGTGAAATAGTTCGGTTCGGAACTTTCGATCGTCAACACTCCGACGATCTTATTTTCGCGAACCAGGGCCAGCGGAACCGCAATCTCCGAACGTGGCTGATCCGCGCCGATGGTGGCGATCGGCAGATATCGCGGGTCCTGTCCGACCTCTCCGACATTGATGGTATGTTTTTCGCGCCAGGCGGCCGAGGCGATGCTGCGGTCGAAGGGGATCACTTCGTAGGCGGCGACCTCCTCCTCCTGATACCCGATCGATTTCTTCCAAACCAACCCGCCCCGTGTCTCATCGACCAGGAACAGATTGAAGAACTTGTAATCGATGACCTCCCGGAGCCGGTTCGCGACCCGCTCAATCAGCTCGTCGAGATCGAGGATCGAGATGAACTCAACGCTAAACTCTTCAATCAGGCGCTGGAGTCGGTGAGCCGCCGGTGCGGCGTTGGTTGGAAGATTGCTTGTCATCAAGTTAACAAATATCGAACTTTTCCGAGGAAGTCTAGGGCTGGCTAGAGGCCTCGTTCCGCTCAAATCCGCTCGGCTTCATTCCGGAACTATCAACTGCTGGACTCGATGACCGTTTTGATGGCGATGAGCACCTCCTCATCGCTGGGGCGGAAGGCCGGGAAGACCACTTTTCGGTACCGGATATAACCCTCCCGGTCGACGATCACGACGCCGCGCTTGATCCAAAAGAGGCTCTTCATTTCGTAGGCTTGCACTACCCGGCCTTCGCTGTCGGAGAGCAATCGCAGGGGCAGACTGTGATGGGCCGCAAATCCGCGGTGTTTTTCGATCGAATCGGTATTGATGCCGATGACTTCGGCTCCCGTCTGCTTGTAACGGATCCAATTATCGCGCAGGCTGCACAACTGCTTGGTACAGACCGGAGTTTCATCTCCCGGGTAGAAGAGTAGGACCACCGTTTTACCACGGACATTACTTAACCTCCACCTCCTCCCCTCAGAATCGGGCAGATCAATATCGGGGGCTAGCTGGCCAAGATTCGGTCCAACTGTAGCTGTCATGGTTTTCTCCCTCTCTATCTATTCAGTTTTTCTTTATCTTCTATGGAGTTTCTACTTGGTTGACTTTCTACCCCAACTCCGGATTTTAATCAACGAGCGATTCTCCAATCGTGCAGAAAAATTCGCCAGTTGGCGTTTTGTAACTCGGTTTGGAGCCATCGGGCGAGATTCCTCTAACAGGAGCCAATGTATGAGAGATTGCCAAAGTGGAGAAGAGGTACCGAGAGTAAGTAGGCGGTGCTACTCGGTGTTACTCGATTCGATCTGATGGTAACGACTGAATCGTCGGGAAGGAAGAATTGAAATGGAGCTAGGCGGGCTCGAACCGCCGGCCTCTTGAATGCCATTCAAGCGCTCTTCCAACTGAGCTATAGCCCCACTTATCGCGGTACTCTATCCTAATGGTTGAGAACAGTGCCTCCGAAGAGGCGAGGCCATCTTAGCGAAATGAGGTGGGTGAGTCAAGACACTATTAAGGAGGTCTAGACTTCTTAGGCGGCATGCCGCAGATCGTTTTCGTGCAGAGAGCCGACCAGGAACCCGTCGGGATCGATGACCGCCAGATATCCGAGCTGATTGGCCTGCAATTTGGTGCGCGCCTGCTCGATCGGGGCGCGCACCGTCACGAACAGTTCATCGTTGATCGGCTCCATGATTTCGCTGACGTTGAGCTGTTCCCATTCGTCCGAGGGAACCTGGCGCAGACGCGCCAGCGAGAGGATGCCGTGTAGACGTCCGTCGCGCGCCACCGGGAAATTGGTGTCGCGGTGCGCCGACAGAATGCGGTCGATGAATTCGTTGACCTTCAGTTCGGGCGTGACGCTGACCACGGGAGTCTTCATGACGGCCCCGACGGTGCCGCTGAGATCCCATTGCTGCGGGCGATTTTGCCGAGCCTCTTCGTGGGCCCGCTGTCTTTCGCGATGTCGATAATCGCTCTCGGCGGCGGTCTTGAGAAAGACCCCGATGATCAGGAGCCAGATCGCCACCAGAAAGTCCTTCCAGAGCGTGCCGCGAAAGACCCCGGTGATCACCGTCAGCACGCTGTAGCCGATCAGGATGTAGGCGATCCCGACGCCCATCCGTTTGGCCGTGCGGGTGGCCGAAAGAATGTCCTTTCGACGATGCCAGAGGAGCGCGCGCAGGGCCCGGCCGCCGTCCAGCGGCAGCCCCGGCAGCAGGTTGAAGACGGCCAGGAAGACATTGGCAAAGGCCAGATACCGGCAGGCCTCGAACATCCCAAGCGTCAAATTCGAATAGGAGACGATGGCCTGCATGAGCAGCATCCAGCCCACGAAGAAGAGGCCCAGCAGGAATGAACTGACGGGACCCGCGATGGCGACCCGAAATTCGGCCATCGCCGTCGGCGGTTCCCCCGCCATGCGCGCCCAGCCGCCGAAGATGTGCAACTGGATGTCGAGAATCTTAATCCCTTCCAGCCGCGCGACCAGCGAATGGGCCAGCTCGTGAATCAGGACCGAAGAGAAGAAGAGCACCGTCACCACCGCGCCGAGCAGCAGGTTTTGCCACAGCGGCCAGGTGTGGCCGATCCGGGCCGGAAACCAGAACTCCGCCAGCAGCCAGACATGGAGGAATGCCATCGGGGGCCAACTGTAGTCGATGATCAGCGGGATCCCGAAAACGCGAGCGAGTTGGAAATGGCGGAAAAGCATAGACAAATAATATCAGATCTGAATTTTAAACCTGAGCGCGCCAAGACGCGCGGTTTTTACTCCTGGGCGAAGGTTCTGACGGCCTCTTTCAGTTCTTCCGCCTGGTCGTCGAAAAAATGTCCCGCCCCCTCGATCTTGACCAGACGATGCGTGCCGTCCGCGGGCAGGCGGCTCAAGAACTCCAGCAACGGTTTGAGCGGCGCGATCGTGTCTTCCACTCCGTGGATGAAGAGTTTCGGTTTCGCGCACGTTTCCAGGAAATCGAGCTTTCCCATTCGGGCCGGGGTGCCGATGGCAATCAGCCGATCGACTCGCGGATCGGAACAACCGACGCGCAATCCGATCATCGAGCCGAAAGAGAATCCGGCCACGAGCACTTCGCGCGCGTGCGGCTGATCGTTGAGCAGGTAGTCGAGCGCGGCCAACAGGTCTTCGCCCTCTCCACGTCCCTCATCGTAGGTTCCGGTGCTCGATCCGACGCCGCGGAAATTGAACCGGAGTGTTTCAAAGCCGGATTCCTGCAGCGCCTTGGCCGCGCGAAAGACGACTTTATTGTGCATCGTGCCGCCTTCGAGCGGATGTGGATGCAGCACCAGCGCGACCCGTTCAGCCGCGTTATTCTTCGGGCGATAGATCGCCTCGAGGTGACCATGTGGAGCCGGAATGAGAAGATTACCTGCCGGATACATAATTTTTCAGACTTTCAGCAACACCTTCAGGGTGCCGGGTTTTTGTGCCTCCTGGATGGCGGCCAGTCCCTCGCTCAGTTCGAACTCGGCGGAGATCAAGGGCTCGACCTCGACTCGTCGCGTCTCGAGCAGTTTCAGCGCCGGTTCGAACCGGCCGCATCTGGACCCGAGGATGTTCAGCTCATTGACCACCACGCGGGACGTGTCGAGTTGGGCCGGGCCCGGGAAGGTAGATTTCAGGATGATGGTGCCTTGCGGCCGAACCAGGTCCAGCGCCAGTTGGAGGCCGCCTGGAGTGCCGCTGGCCTCGACCACGAAATCGAAACGGCCGGGCGGCGAGGCCTGCAACCGCTTCAGCTCGAGAGTCGTAATTCCGGCCTCGGCGGCGAGGTTCAGCTTGTCGAGATGCTTGCCGATCAGAACCGGATCGCAGCCGGTGGTCGCCAGCACCCTTGAAATCAACTGTCCGAGCTTGCCGTCACCGATGATCGCGACCCGGTGCGACGGGTCGATCGTGACTTGATCGAGAATTTCGCAGGCGGCGGCCAGGGGTTCGGCGAAGACCGCCTGCCGGTCGCTGACGGCGTCCGGAACGATCAACAGGTTCCGGGGCGGCAATTGGAGGTACTCGGCGAAAGCGCCGTCGCGGCGACGAATGCCGAGGACGGCCCTCTCCGGACAGTGTCTCGGGTCTTGGCGCCGGCAGCGTTCGCAATGTCCGCAACCGACGTTGATCTCGCCCACCACCCGGCGGCCGATCTGGGACCGGTCCGGAGAATCCTCGACCAACCCGACAAATTCATGCCCGAGCGTGCCGTTGAAGTTGGCATAGCCGCGTGTGATCTCCAGGTCGGTATTGCAGATGCCCGCGAGGCTGACGCGCACCAGCGCCTCGCCGCGCTCAGCGGGTGTATTAATATCGGCCAATTGCAGGTGATTCTGTCCGAAACGCAGCGCTTTCATCAATCATGTTCTTAAATTATCCGTACCGGCTTTTCAAGCGTCCAACTCTGCCGACTGGCTTTTTATTGCCTGCTGTGCGATGCTGGCGCATCGGTAGTTTTAATCAGAAAGGGAAAGCAAATGTCGATAGTTAAAGTCGGGGATTCTGTAAAAGTACACTATACCGGGAAGTTCGATAATGGAGAGGTCTTCGACTCGTCTGAGGGTGGTGATCCGTTGGCGCTTACCGTCGGCGGCGGACAGGTTATTCCCGGGTTCGATCAAGCCTTGATCGGAATGCAGGAAGGCGAGACCAAGGAGATTGTGATCCCGCCGGATCTGGGCTACGGCGACCGGGTCGAGGATCTCGTTCAGACGATCAGCCGCGACCAGTTCAATATCGGCGACGTCGCGCCCGAGATTGGGATGGCTATCGAAATGCACACTCCCCAGGGCAGCATCCCGCTCGTCATTACCGGCCTCACCGAGACTACCGTGACGCTCGATGCCAATCATCCATTGGCCGGCGAACAGTTGCATTTTGCGGTGACGATGGTCGAGGTCAAAGCTGCTTGAGTTATGTCCTCGAGGCAGCTCAACGACTGGAATCTGACGCCGGCAGAAGCGGTTGAGGTTCAACAGCGGTTACGCGGCCAGATCCGACTGGAACCTCTCGATCGCGAGGCCCGAACTATCGGCGGCGCCGATGTTTCCTTCAATAAATACTCAGATACCATCTATGCCGGGATTGTAGTTCTGGCTCTCCCCAGTCTTCAGATAATCGAATCCGTTGGAGTCACCAGCCTCTCTAAATTCCCATACATTCCGGGCCTGCTCAGTTTCCGTGAAGTACCGGCGCTGCTCGAAGCCTGGGAACAGCTCCGCCATCGACCTGACGTCTTGATCCTGGATGGCCAGGGGCTGGCGCACCCGCGCCGCTTCGGCATTGCCTGTCACGCCGGTCTTCTGCTCGATCTCCCGACGATCGGATGCGCCAAAAGCATCCTCGTCGGCAGGCATGGCGAACTGGCTCCCGAAGCCGGAAGCCAGACCCCGCTCATCGATCGGGGAGAGCAGGTGGGAACCGTGCTGCGAACGAAGAATAAGGTCGCGCCGGTCTATGTTTCGCCCGGTCACCTGATCGATCTGCCCTCGGCGGTCGAACTGGTCAAACGATCGGTCTCGAAGTACCGATTGCCCGAAACGACCCGCCAGGCGCATCTGCTGGTCAACCGATTGAGAGTGGCGGGGGGAAAATAGGCTCAGGACTTTAACCGCGAAAGACACGAAACACGCGAAAAATTGATGATTTCGCGTGTTTCGTGTCTTTCGCGGTCTATCTGGCGAGATGAATTATTGCTGGAGCGATTGGTAGAAGTTTTCGATCTCGTCAACCTCCTGGTTGCTCAGACGAAACTCCAGCGCGCCGATGACGCCCTGGACCTGCTCCGCGCTGCGGACGCCGACGATGGCGGCGGTCACCACCGGTTGGCGTAGAGTCCAGGCGATCGCCACCTCGCCCGGGGACCGTCCATGCCGGAGACCGATCTCTTTCAGTTTTTCCGCCAATTGCAGGTTGCGGGACAGGAGCGGTTCCTGAAAGTTGGGGCCTCGGCGGCGCCAATCGTCCTCGGGCAGTCCGGCCACTCGTTCGCGCGTCATGGCGCCCGTGAGGAGCCCGGATCCCATCGGCGAATAGGCCAGCACTCCGATGCCGTGATCGGCCGCGAAGGGCCGCAGCTCTTTCTCGAAGTCGCGGCGGATGAGCGAGTATGGCGGTTGCAGCGAGGTGACGGGCGCGATCGCCTGGGCCCGCTTCAACTGCTCGACATTGAAGTTCGAGACGCCGATCCACCGGACCTTGCCTTCCGCTTTCAGCTTCGCGAGCGTCTCCCAGCCTTCCTCGACCTCTTCGTCGGGCTCCGGCCAGTGAATCTGGTACAGATCGATGACTTCGACCTTGAGCCGGCGCAGGCTCTCCTCGCATTCACGGCGGACGGAAGCGGCCTTGAGCGATTTTCCGATCTGCCGGTTCTCGTCCCAGATCCGCGCGCATTTAGTGAAGACGTAAGGGCGGCGGCCTGCCAGGGCCTTGGCCACGATCTCTTCCGAGTGGCCCAATCCATAGACGGCGGCGGTGTCGATCCAGTTGATTCCGGCATCCAATCCGGCCTGAATCGCCTCGATCGAGGCCTTGTCATCCTGATCGCCCCAGGCGAAGGCCCATCCCGAGCCTCCCATGGCCCAGGCCCCGATCCCGATCGAGGTGATCTCCAGGTCGCTGTTTCCGAGTTTTCTTCTCTCCATTCTCCCTCCACAAGCTAGATTTAAGGTTTCAGATCTCAAGCTCTCAAATCGGGAATGAGATTAGACCCGAGATCGATTCAGTGGATCTTGATCGAAGACGCCTCTGAAAACCGAGATCTGAAATGTGAAATATGAAATCCGACTATACCACGCGGTCAGTCATATTGCTGTCGATTCCCCACTTACTTATAATTCCCGTTTCGTTTCTTGATAACATTTCATCTGAAAAGTGGAGGCAGCCTTGGCACTCAAAGATTTGATTTCGATCAATGACCTGACCGGCAAGGAGGTCGGGAAGATTTTTGCTACGGCCGCAGATCTTAAAGCAAGTCCGCGCAATTACAAGGACGCATTGGCGGGCTGCAGCGCGGCTTTGATATTTGAAAAACCGAGTTTGCGGACGCGCGTCACCTTCGACCTGGGGGCTACGCAGATGGGCGCCTCGTGCGTCTATCTGGATCACCAGAGTGTGCGTCTGGGCGAGCGTGAATCCGTCAAAGATATGGCGCTCAACCTGGAACGGTGGGTCGACCTGATCGTCGCCCGCGTCTATAGCCATGAAACGGTGATCGAGCTGGCGGCCCACTCTTCCGTCCCCGTCATCAACGGGCTGTCGGAATTTTCGCATCCGTGTCAGGGCCTGACCGATTATTTCACCCTGACGGAGAAGGTCGGTCCCGATCTCAGCGGATTTCTCCTGGCCTATGTGGGAGATGGGAACAACACCTGCCATTCGCTGATCTTCGGCGCCGCCAAACTGGGGGCGCACATCCGCGTCGGAACTCCGAAAGGCTACGGTCCCAACGCCGAGGTGCTGAAGCTGGCGCGCAAGGAAGCGCTCAAGACCGGCGCCCGAATCGAGCTGGTGCATGATCCGTTCGAGGCGGTCGATGGAGCGCGGGCCGTCTATACCGATGTCTGGGCCTCGATGGGATTCGAATCTCAGACCGAACGCCGCCGTGAAATCTTCTCCTCCTTTCGAGTGACCAGGAAGTTGATGAACGTGGCCGCCCGCGGCGCATTATTTATGCACTGTTTGCCCGCGCACCGCGGCGATGAGGTCGATGCCGAGGTGATTGATAGCAAGGTTTCGATTGTCTATGATCAAGCTGAGAATCGATTGCACACGCAGAAAGCGATCATGTTTCTGTTGGTGCAGGAGAAACAGAAAAATACGAGTGGATGAGACCGGCAGTGATGAACAATAACCTCAAGTCGGAACCGGAGAGCCGCCCCGAAGGCGGCGGCTCTACCCCGCCGCCGGCCGGTCGCCGGCCGTCAGTGGCTCGTTCCGCCGGCATCGTCAGTATTGCGGTCATGGGCAGCCGGCTCCTGGGTCTGGTCCGCGAACAGGTCTTCGCCACCTTCTTCGGCGCCGGGTACGCGATGGATGCCTTCATTGTCGCCTTTCGCGTGCCCAATCTGTTGCGGGACCTCTTCGCCGAGGGGGCGCTCTCGGCCGCCTTCGTCACCACCTTCTCCCAGACGATCACCAAACGCGGCGAGCAGGCGGCCTGGCGCCTCGCCAACCTGATCAATAACGGCTTGATCCTCGTGCTGTCGCTGATCGTCCTGCTCGGGATGATCTTCGCTCCGCAGGTGGTCAACCTGCTGATCGAACCCGGCACCGCCGGCCAGACCTACGATCTGGCCGTCAGCATGACGAGGATCATGTTTCCGTTCCTGCTCATGGTTTCGCTGGCCGCCGTGGCCATGGGCGTCTTGAACACGAAGGACCGATTCGGCGTTCCGGCCTCGGCCTCGACCATGTTCAATGTCGGTTCGATCATCGGCGGTTTGAGCTGCGCCTACCTGCTGGCTCCTCATTACATCACGGCGGTGCTTCGGGGCCAGGGCATCAATGCCGATGGCGCCGCCGAGGCCATTGTCGGGATGGCGGTCGGCACCCTGTTCGGCGGAGTGCTGCAATGGCTGATTCAAGTGCCGAGCCTGCGGGCGGTCGGTTATCGCTGGGAGCCGGTTCTCAGTTGGCGCGACGAGGGCGTGCGCCAGGTGGTGCGGTTGATGGCGCCGGCGATCATCGGCTCGGCGGCGCTCCAGGTCAACGTCCTGGTCAACACCAAGTTCGCCTCGAGCCTGGGCGAGGGAGCCGTCTCCTGGCTCTCATATGCCTTTCGGTTGATCTATCTGCCCATCGGGATTTTCGGCGTGGCGATCTCGACCGCGACTCTGCCGGCCGCCTCACGCGCGGCGGCGCAGGGCGACCTCACCGAATTTCGCCGGACGCTGACCTCTTCTCTGCGGCTCACCTTCCTGCTGACGATCCCCTCGGCGGTCGGGTTGATCGTGCTCAGCAGCCCGATCATCGCTCTGATCTATCAGCGTGGCCGGTTCGATCTCAACGATACCGAGCAGACCGCGGTCGCGCTCTGCTACAACGCCATCGGTCTGACGGCCTACTCCGGGGTGAGGGTGCTGGCCCCCACCTTTTACGCCCTGCAGGAGACACGGATCCCGATGATCGCCAGCCTGCTTTCGATCCTGACCAACTATGCCGTGGCTTCGATCACGGTCAACTATCTGGGCATCGGTCATCGCGGACTGGCGCTCTCGATCTCGATGGTCGCCATCATCAACTTCCTGCTCTTGATGTTCTTCATGCGGCGCAAGCTGTCGGGCATCGACGGCAAGAGCCTGGCGCTCACTTTGATCAAGGTGCTCTCGGCGTCGGTGGTGATGGGAGCGGTCTGTTGGGCGGTGAGCCATCAAATCCAGGCTCAGCTCGGGGCGAAATCGTTTCTGGCCCGGATGATCGACGTGGCCGTCTCGATCGCCGTGGGGATCGTCGTCTTCTATCTGGCGGCGCGTCTGCTGCGGGTGACCGAACTGGACCAGATAACCTATCTCTTACGGCGCAAGCTTGGGTTTAAATCGAAGTCGGGCGCCGCTGCCTAAGATTAACCGCGAAAGACGCGGAAACAGGCTGGGTTAGCGTCTTTCGCGGATGATCAACTATCTCCTGACGTTGCCGGTCAGCGACTCCAGAAAGGCGATCAGTTCGAGTTGCTCTTCCGCCGTCAAATCGAGCGGATGGAGTTCTTCTTCGAGATTGATGTTCGGCCGGCCTCCTCCGTGGTAGAACTTCACCACGTCAGCCAGCGTCTTGGCG
>DATEFT010000157.1:0-4954 GCA_035280505.1 Blastocatellia bacterium
CGCTTCGCGGTCCGGCCCGGCCCGGCGAGCCCCGACGGCAACAGTCCTATGAAAATCCCTCGCGGTTTCACTGAAGAATTACGTAATCAGGCCGATATTATCCGTGTGGTCGGAGATTATGTTCTGCTCAAGAAGAAAGGGGCCAACTACTGGGCTTGCTGCCCTTTTCACCAGGAGAAGACGCCCAGTTTCAGCGTCAACGCGGCGAAACAGTTCTTTAAATGTTTCGGTTGCCACAAGGCCGGAGATCTCTTCACCTTCGTCATGGAGATTGAAGGCTGCTCATTTCCCGAGGCCGTCAAAAATGTGGCGGAGAAGTGCGGGGTGTCGGTCCCGGCGAGCGCCGACGGCGAGGAGGCCCAGGAGGGCGAGGCTCGCGACCGGCTGCGATCCGAGCTGATTCAGCTCAATCAATGGGCGGCGGAGTTCTTTCAACAGAGTCTGACGGGGACCGCCGAGGGTCAGCGGGCGCTCAACTATCTCGATTCGCGCGGCGTCAACGCGGAGACGCGCGCGACTTTTCGGCTCGGTTACGCTCCCAATCAATGGGACGCCATGAGCAACTTCCTCCGTTCTCGCGGGGCCACGCGCCAGCAGATCGAGCGGAGCGGACTGGTCACTTTGAAGGACACCGGGACCGGGTTCTACGATAAGTTTCGGGGTCGCCTCATGTTTCCAATCTGTGACGCCCAGGGGCGAATTGTCGCTTTTGGTGGACGCATCATCGGCGAGGGCGAACCGAAATATCTCAATTCACCCGAGACGGCTCTCTACACCAAGGGTCAGCACCTGTTCGGCCTGAGCTACGCCCGCGAGGCGATCCGCCGGCAGAACTTCGCGATCCTGGTCGAGGGCTATTTGGACTTTCTGATTCCGTTCCAGGCCGGAGTCAAGAATCTGGTGGCGAGCCTGGGGACGGCCCTCACCGAGAGCCAGGTGCGCCTCCTGGGGCGCCAGGCGCGGCGGGTGGTGGTCAACTTCGATCCCGATTCGGCCGGGGTCGCAGCGACTAAGCGTAGTCTGGAGTTACTGTTAGCGGAAGGGTTCAAGGTCAACGTGCTAAGCTTGCCCGAGAACCTGGATCCGGACGAGTTCATCAGAACCTATGGGGCGGATGGATACGTAAAACAGTTAAAGGGGTCGCAACCATTTCTGGATTACATAGTTGAACAGGCGGTCGGGTCCCACGATCAGACCCGGCCCGAGGGTAAAGTCGAAACGATTAATGCGATTCTTCCGTACTTAAAGTTGGTCAAGGATCGGATTGAACGCTTAGAGCATTTTGATAAGATCGCTGATCGACTGAAGATCGATAGTCAGTTGATCCGCGAGGAGTTCAAGAAGGCCGCCGATTCGCGGTCGACGGTGATCAGCGAGCGGGCCGCCACGGCCTCGGTCACGATCAAACCGGCGGAGCGAAAATTGCTTGAGCTCATCCTCAATCATGAGGCGATTCGGCGGCGGATGACGAACGAGATGACGGCCGAAGATTATGAGGGCCTCAGGGCCGCTCAACTTTTCCGTCTGATCTTTGAATTGGAACGTCAAGGAAAGGAAGCAACCTATCCTGCTTTGAGCCAGCACCTGGATGACACGGTTCTGGTTCATGAGTTGCTTCCAACTTTGATCATGGGTGAGCCCGGAGCCGGGCTGGCCCCGGAGAGCGCTGGTCAGGACCGGCTGCAATTCGCCGAGCGCGAGGCGACCGAGAGCCTTTATAGCCTGCGTTGCGCAAAATTGGCGGAGAGACAGGCGGCCCTGCAGGTAGAGATCAATCACGCACAGCGCACACAGGACTTCGCGCGTGCGAACGAATTGACTAGGCAGAAAATGGAGTTAGCGTTAAAGGAGCTTGAATTGATGAGGCGGTGACGGGAGACTGACGCGAGCAAGCGGCCAATGAGTTTAAACGGCCCGTCCGGATCAAAAATGGGGAGAGCGTCAGAACTTTTAACCGGTTACTGCCCGTAAGGTGAAGTGAGAAGGTCAAGGAGTGAAATTCTTACGCTGTGGCTCCGGCATTTTAATTAGTCACGGTGAAAGGGGTGATTAAATTGGCAATTGACGAGAAATATACTGACGATGTTCAAAAGCTCCTGGACATGGGAAAGGAGAAGGCTTTCCTGACCTATGACGATATTAACCAGGAGTTGCCGGAGGGCTTGGTCTCTCCGGATGACATCGAGGACATTTTTGCCACATTGGGAGCTGAGGGCATCGCGATCAGCGATTCCGAAGAGAAATTTCTCGAGACAGCAGCAGCGGCAGCCAACGCTGACAAGAAACTGGACGAGATTCCGGAAGAGGAGTTGGAACTCGACCTCTCCCCAGGAACGTTAGACAAGACCAATGACCCGGTGCGCTTATATCTGCGCGAGATGGGAATCGTGCCGCTCTTGACGCGTGAGGGCGAGGTCGCCATCGCCAAGCGGATCGAGCGGGGCAAGATTCGCGCCCAGAAGGCGATCTCACGATCTCCGGTCGCGATCGCCGAACTGCTGCAGATCGGCAAGGAGCTGGCCGAGGCCGAGCTTTCGATCCGGGAAGTGGTGACTTTCAACGAACAGGAAGGGATCACCGAGGAGAAGATCGAGGAGTATCACAACTACACGCTGGAGACGATCGGCGAGATCGGGAAGGTCTTCAAGAAGACCCAGGTCCTTTACGAGAAGTATCAGGTCGAGCCGAAGCGCTCGCCCAAACTCAGCAAGATGCGCCGTAAACTGGCGCGTCAACGGGTCGAGCTCTCGCAACTGGTCCGGCTGCTGGAGTTCACGCCGAAGATCGAAGAACGGCTCGTCGCCGCCATGAAGAAGGCCAAGGAAGAGGTGGTGATGACCGAGCGGGAGGTCGACAAGCTGACCCGCTCGCTCGAGCGCAAGCGGGCGGCCGAAGAGATCAAAGAGACCGAGAAGAAGCTCCGGGCCGCCAAGCGTCACCTGACTCAACTGGAAGAACAGTACAAGCTGCCGGCGGTCGAGGTTAAACGATCGGTGCAGAACGTGCTGATCGGCGACGCGGAAGCCCAGCAAGCCAAGAAAGAGCTGGTCGAAGCCAACCTCCGTCTGGTGGTGTCCATCGCTAAGAAATATACGAACCGGGGATTGCAGTTTCTGGATTTGATTCAGGAAGGCAACATCGGTCTCATGAAGGCCGTCGATAAGTTCGAGTACCGGCGCGGATACAAGTTTTCGACCTATGCGACCTGGTGGATTCGTCAGGCCATCACTCGCGCCATCGCTGATCAGGCGCGGACGATCCGGATCCCGGTCCATATGATTGAGACCATCAACAAGTTGATCCGGACCTCGCGGGCCCTGGTCCAGGAACTCGGCCGCGAGCCGACCTCGGAAGAGATCGCCAAGAAGATGGATATCCCGGCCTCGAAGGTCCGAAAGGTCCTGAAGATCGCTCAAGAGCCGATCTCTCTGGAGACGCCGATCGGCGAAGAGGAAGATTCGCATCTCGGCGACTTCATCGAGGACAAGACCATTCAAAATCCGGCCGAGGCGGTCATCAATATCAACCTGCGCGAGATCACGGAAGAGGTCCTGAAGACCCTGACCCCGCGCGAAGAGAAGGTCATCAAGATGCGGTTCGGACTGGGTCCCAACGGCAGCGAACATACCCTGGAAGAGGTCGGCCAGCATTTCGCCGTCACGCGCGAACGCATCCGCCAGATCGAGGCCAAGGCGCTCCGCAAACTGCGCCATCCCTCGAGATCCAGAAAGCTGAAGGCCTTCCTGGAGAGCGGGCGCCCCTAAAATACGAACCGCGAAACACGCGAAAGACGCGAAAATATGCCAATTTCGCGTCTTTCGCGTGTTTCGCGGTTTAGACGTCTTTGGACTTCTTCGCGAAGTAGCCTTGCTTGGTCTTGATGATGACCTCGCCCAGTCGTTTTCGCGCGGCGGGCGTGAGGACCAGTTTGATCTGGCGGTAGCCGCCGTCGGTCAGTTCGCGTTTGGGGCTGAAGCCCAGGCTATAGCGGGTTCGCAGATGGTCGATCAACTGGGCCAGGCGGGCGCTGATCTCGAGGGTCGCCGCCTTGGCGATCTCGCCGCCGGTCTGGTTCGCGAACGGGTCGATGGTCATCCGCCGGCGAAAGACGTCTTTGCCGTCCTGCCCGCGTCGAAAGATCCGCTCGACCTTCGACAGGGAACCCTCGACGATGAGGCCGGAGACCATGCTGCCCGATTCGATCACCTGATTCATCAACTCCTGTTCCGAGAGTCCGAAGCCGTAATAGTCCCAGGAGATGTTGTCGGTCATGGTGATGATCACCCGGCGGTTGGTCGGAGCGCTCGAGCTGTTCATGTAGTGGGCGGCGTCGCGCAGGGCCTGGTAGAGCATGGTCCCCTGGCCGACGACCGGGGTCTTCTCGATCTGGTCGATCTGGCGGACCACCGCCTGCCGGTCGGTGGTGAAGCCCTGGATCAGTTGGGTCGAATCGGAGAAGGCCATGACGGCGACTTCATCCTGTTCCTTCAGGCGTTGCAGGGCCGCCAGGGCGCCGTTGCGGATCTCGTTCAAGATCGGGCTGACGCTCCCGCTGAGGTCGATCAACAGGACCACCGAGAGCGAAAGTTTATCCTGGCTGAAGTGGGTGATCGGTTGCGGCTGGCCGTCTTCGTAGAGGTCGAAGTCCTGAGCGGTCAGGCCGTTGATGATGCTGCCGGTCTTGCGATCGAGGACCTGCGCATCGATCACCACCAGATTGGTATCGAGCCGGATCGTCTCCTGCTGGAGCTCTTCCCGGGCCGGACGATTCTGAGCGAGACCGAGACCGATCAGGAGCAGTGAGAGCGGAAGGAGTCCGAGTTTTAAACCGAATCTAAGGATCAGCATACTCGCTCTCCGACGATGGAGATGGATCGCGGCTACTTAGCCGTAATCTGTTGGACCGCAGCCAGATTCTTGCGGGCGCTGACCGTGACCAGACCGGCGATCGAGA
>DATEFT010000158.1:0-3414 GCA_035280505.1 Blastocatellia bacterium
GTGGATAGATGTCCTGGACGTTGGCCGCGCCACCCGGCACGCCGGCGACGATGCCGTCAATCTGTGCCGGTGTCACTTCCATCAACGGCAACATCTCGGGCGTGATCGCCCGGCATCCCGTCGGGATCAGGTTGGGCGGAACTTTGATCTCCGCGTCGTCTCCAATCGCGACCGCCTCGGCTAAAGCCCGCAGGGTGGGCGCGGTGAAGAGCGTGCGCACCTCTATCGGCAGGCCCTCGCGGCGGAGGCGTTCGATGATGATCATGGCCAGCAACGAATGACCGCCGAGTTCGAAGAAATTGTCGTGGCGACCCACACGCTCCAGCTTGAGAACCTCGGCCCAAATTAGAGCCAACCGGGTCTCGATCCCGCCCACCGGCGGCTCATATCGTCGCCTGACGTAAGCCTCGCCCGCGGGGGCCGGCAGTGTCCGGCGATCAAGCTTCCCATTCGCGGTCAGCGGCAGGGCCTCCAGATAGACGTACGCGGCCGGAACCATGTATTCGGGCAGCCTCGATGAGAGCCGCGCCCGCAATTCCTCGGCCCCGACCCGCTCGCCGGTGTAGTAGGCGACCAGCCGCTTGCCGGTTTCGTCGTCCTCGCGGGCCAGCACCACGGCCTCACGCAAACCCGGATGGTCGGCAAGAACAGCTTCGATCTCGCCCAACTCGATCCGAGATCCTCGGATCTTCACTTGATGGTCGGCTCTTCCCAGGTACTCGATGTTGCCATCCGGCCGATGGCATCCCAGATCTCCCGTCTTATACAGCCGCGATCCGCCTTCGCCACAGAAGAGGTTTGGGATGAACCCCTCCGCCGTCAGGCCGGGCCTATTCCAGTAACCTCTCGCCAGCCCCTCCCCACCGATGTATAACTCTCCGGTCACTCCGACCGGCACCGGCTCCAACTGCTCGTCGAGCAGATAGACTTGTGTGTTGGCGATCCCTCGTCCAATGGGTGGCAGATCGTGGCAACCATTCCCGAGCCAGGCGGAAGTCGTCACGACGGTATTTTCCGTCGGCCCATAGTTATTGACCAATCGATACGGCGCATCGGTCGGCGCACACGCTCGCAGCCGATCGCCTCCCGTCAACATGACGCGTAAGTGCGCCGTCTCCGGCCACGCTTCACGCAACGCCAGCTCCGCCAGCGGAGTGGGCAGGAAACTGATAGTAATGCGCTCGGCGACCATCCAGGCGATCAACCCCTCGACGTCCTGACGGTTCATCTCCTCGACCATGCACAGTCTGGCTCCAGCCGCCAGATAGGGCCACATCTCCCAAATCGATGCATCAAACCCTAAATCCGCCATCTGCGTCGCACGGTCATCCGCATTCACGCCGAACTCCCGTTGATGCCAGCAAACCAGGTTGATCAGGTTGCGATGGGAGACCGCCACCCCTTTGGGTTGGCCGGTCGAGCCCGAGGTGTAAATGACGTAGGCTAAGTTGTCGGCCATGGCCGTACTTTCCGGCTCATTCTCGCTCTGCTCACTGATCCTCTCCCATTCCCGATCCAAACAGACGATCGATCCCCCATCCCACGGAAGCTGCGCTTCCAACTGCTGCTCGGTCAGAACCCCATCCACACCGGCATCCTTCAGCAGATATCTCAATCGTTCCGGTGGCAGCCCCGGCTCGAGCGGCAGATACGCTCCTCCGGCCTTTAGGATCCCCAACAGTCCCACTACCAGCTCCACCGACCGCTCCACATACAACCCGACCACCGTCTCCGGCCCCACTCCCATCGCCCGCAGATAATGCCCCAACTGGTTCGATCTCCTGGCCAATTCCCCGTAGCTGACCTGTTCATCCTCACAGACCAGTGCAATGCCATCCGACCGCAGCCTCGCCTGCTCGGCAAAGAGGCTCTCGATCGTTCGGTTTCGCGGATATGCCATCGCCGTCCGATTCCACTCCACCAGAATCTGCTCACGCTCATCTTCATCCAGTAAACTGATGCTTTCATAGCGCGCCTTCCCATTCTCTCCGATGGCCCTTAACAGCCGCTCATAGTACCTGGCAATCGCGTCCATCTGCCACGGCTCCAGTTCTCGTTCATCAAACATCAAATTCAATGACAACTGTCGCCAACTCAAATCCACCCCAAAGGCCGCCACCATCGAGAGGCTCGTTTCCACAACGTCCAGATACTTTTGCGACCTCAGCCCCTCGACATGACGCAGCTCCTCTAAAACGTGAAAGTCCAGAAAGGCAAAGAGGGTCTCAAACAATCCTCGCGCCGCATGTTGCTTCTGTATCTCAATCAACGGATATCGCCGATAGGGCAGCATCTCGCGTTCAGCCTCAAACACCATCCGCGCCAGCTCGATCCAGCTTCCTCCTCTCAGCTTCATTGCCAGCGGCAGCGTGTTCAGGAAGAGGCCCAGCGTTCGCTCCCCATCCTTCGTCTCCGGCCGGCCGTGTGCCACTATTCCGGTGACCACCTGATTCCGACCGCCGAGGCCGCACAACACTTTCAGATGTCCGGCCAACAGTAAGCTCTTGACCGGGACGTTCGCCTCGCGAGCGACCTTTTTCAGTCTCTCAAATGACTCCCCCTCAATCTTCAGCGATTGACGCTTCAGACGCCGCCCCGGCTCCGGGACTCGTTCTTTTTTCAGCCAGGGTAAGGGCGTCAGATCATATTCGGAGAGCTTCCCTCGCCAATATTGCCGGCACTCCTCGCTATTCACACTTGCACGTTCGAGCGCGATGTATTCGCGGTAATTCGTCTCCGGAGGCTCGGGGGTCCGCCCTCCCTCTCGTCCCAGCGCCTGCCAGTACTCCTGGAACAGCTCCATCTGCAAGCTCGCAAAACTCCAGCCATCCAGGATTGCGTGATGGAAGCTGAAGCTCAATTGAAAGTTTTCGTCACTGAGCCAGTGAACGGCGATTCTCAGGAGCGGCGCAACTCGCCAGTTAAATCTCCGCCCTTCCTCGCGCGCCAGCCATAAGCTGACCTCCTGCTCTTGCGCCGCTTCTCCAAACTCTCGCAGATCGATTATTTCGAGCGGTAATCCGACCTCGGATTCGACGAGCTGCAGCGGTTCGCTGTAGGTGGTCAGGTCGAACCGGGTCCGCAGCGCGGCGTGTCTCCGGCACAGGCCGGCGATGCTTTCGCGTAACGCAGCTTCGTCCCGAGGAGCTTCCAAACGAAAGCTGATGATGTCGTGATAGACGACGGATTTAGGATCAAGCTCGCTATGGTAGAGCATCCCCGCCTGCATCCCGCTCAGTGGATATGCGTCTTCTACACTTTCAGGCATTCGCTCTCGATCCTGACGGCTGATCAATTCGAATGCTTCTACCGAGCGGATCGGCTTCCGCGCCCCAACCAGACCGTGCGCCACCAGTTCGGAGATCGTGGCGTGCTCAAAGAGATCCTTGATCTCTAATTCCAAACCTCGCTCCC
>DATEFT010000159.1:0-10888 GCA_035280505.1 Blastocatellia bacterium
GCGGCGTCGGGAAGCGCGAACACCGAGATCCGGTCGCTCCAACAGCATATGAACGACATCTACGTCCGCGGCGTCTCCGCCAACATGGTCAACATCGACACGACGCAGGCGGATCTGGGCCGTTACATCAGCGACACCGACGACGAGCACTGCCGGTACACGGCGCTGATCGGATCCGAGGTGGCCGATAAACTCTTCAACCGCCGCGACGTCGTCGGGCGCGAGATCAAGGTCAACGGACTGCCGTTCGAGGTGGTCGGCGTCGCCAAGGAGCAGGGATCGTTCTTCGGCCAGTCGCGGGACGCCTTCGTGATCGTTCCGCTCTCGGTCTATCAGAAGCTGTGGGGCACTCGCCAGAGCCTGACGATCTCGGTCAAAGCTGCGGAGCACGTTCAGATCCAGGATGTTCAGGATCAGATCCGCATGCTGATGCGGGCCCGCCACAAACTCGCCTACAGCGACAAGGACACCTTCGGATTTGTGACCGCCGAAGCCATCAACAATTTTGTCCAGGGTGTCTTCGGCCTGATTGCGGCGGTTGCACTGGGCGTAACCTCGATTTCACTGGTGGTCGGTGGGATCGTCATTATGAATATTATGCTGGTGACGGTCACCGAGCGGACGCGCGAGATCGGGATTCGCAAGAGCCTGGGCGCCCGCCGCCGTGACATCCTCATGCAGTTCCTGGTCGAATCCACGACTCTCTCGCTGGTGGGCGGATTCATCGGATTGGGCATTGCATACAGCGTCTCGAAACTGCTCGTCAACTACACTTCGGTCCCGGCTGAATTGCCGGTCTGGGCGGCGGTCCTGGCGATCGCTGTTTCAAGCGGCGTGGGATTGATCTTCGGAATCTATCCGGCCTGGAAGGCCGCGCGGCTCGACCCGATCGTCGCCTTGCGGGCGGAATAACCAGAAGAAGTCTAGAGAAGTCTAGAAAAGTCAAAATCGGTCCCGATTCAGACTTCCCCAAACTTCTTCAGACTTCTCTAGACTTCTCTAGACTTTTTATATGCTGAAACAACAGGGGAAAGAACTCTTTTCGCAGGCGATGGTGACGTTGTGGTCGCACAAGTTCCGCTCCTTTCTGACGGTGTTGGGAGTCGTGATCGGGACCGCGACGGTCATCGGGGTGGCTTCGCTGGCGAGCGGGCTCGAGGCCGGGGTCAAGGAACAGGTCGAGCAGTTCGGGACCAATGTCGCTTTCGTCAGCCGTTTGGGGGGAGGGCCTCGAAATACGGAGTTGACGGAGGAGGAGCGGAAGCGCAAGCCGCTAACCTATGATGACGCCGTGGCGCTGAGCCAGTTGCCCAGCGCGATCGCCGCCTCGCCGATCATCCGCCCGCCCGGAATCCCGCCCGTCGTCAAATTTCGCAACAACGAAGTTCGGACCCCCCAGTTGCGCGGGGTCTGGGCCAGTTATGTCAACACCCGCGAAGTCGCGATCGCCCAGGGCCGGTTCTTTACCGAGGCCGAAGATGAGCATCGCGCCGGCGTCTGTATCGTCGGCCACGATATCGCCGACAAACTGCTTTCGGGGTACGATCCGATCGATAAAGAGATCCAGGTCGACAACAAAGTCTTTCGCGTGATCGGCGTCATGGAGAAGGCGAAGAATCCGCTCGGCAACGGCGGACCGCCGGTGGATAGCATGATCTTCATTCCCTACAACCTCATGCATTCCATGTATCCGATGCAGGACGATCACTGGATCGCGATCGGCGCGGCGCAAGGCGGGCTCGACAAGCTGATCGACGAGGCCACGGAATTGCTGCGCCGCCGCCGCCAGGTGTCGCCGGACCAGCCGAACAGTTTCGTGATCAATACCCCGAGCGGCATCATCGAGAGCTTCAATCAGATGCTGTTCGTGGTCTCGCTGATCGTCATTCCCATCGTGAGCGTGGCGCTGCTGGTCGGCGGAATCGGCGTCATGAACATCATGCTGGTCTCGGTCACCGAGAGAACGAAAGAGATCGGCGTGCGAAGGGCGATCGGCGCGCGGCGCGCCGATATCATCTGGCAATTTCTGCTCGAAGCCAGCGCCCTCACCGGCGCGGGCGGAATCATCGGCATCGCCCTGGGCTTCATGATCAGTTTCCTGCTCAAAATTTTGGTGCCCACTCTGCCGTCACGGGTGCCTCTGATCTGGGTCGTCATCGGGTTCTCGGCTTCGGTGGCGATCGGTCTGGCCGCGGGATTGTATCCGGCCTTCAAGGCTTCGCGATTGGATCCCATCGAGGCGCTTCGATACGAGTGAGCGGATTAACGCGCATCGGCGGAAGAAATGGTTATTTCCTTCCGCCTCGGTATTTTTCTTGCGCACATCGCAAAACTCAGCCACAATGCACCTTCCACATGGCCTGTAAGATCAGTCCAATCAACTTTATCTGAATTGGAAGGAATGCAGAAGACAGGCTGTCAGCCTGTCGGTCAATCTATTTATGCAAATCAATCCTAAGCGTTGCAGTTCTGTTCTGACCAATGGGCGCGACCGTGCTCCGGCGCGTTCCATGCTCAAGTCTATCGGGTTCACTGACGAAGATCTGGCCAAACCCATCATTGGCGTTGCTCACATGTGGATTGAGACCATGCCCTGTAATTTCAATCATCGCGACCTGGCGGTGAAGGTCAAAGAGGGCATTCGCGCGGCGGGAGCGACTCCGATGGAGTTCAACACCATTTCGATCAGCGACGGCATCACGATGGGCACCGAGGGCATGAAGGCTTCGCTGGTCAGCCGTGATCTGATCGCCGATTCGATAGAGCTGGTCGGCCGCGGTTATCTGTTCGACGCTATGATTGCGATTGTCGGTTGCGACAAGACGATTCCCGGGGCGGCGATGGGGCTGATTCGGTTGAACGTGCCCTCGATGGTCCTCTACTGCGGCTCGATTGCGCCGGGAAATTTTCGCGGCCGTGACGTGACGATTCAGGACGTCTTCGAGGCCGTCGGCGCCAATGCCGCCGGCAAGATGAGCGACGCCGATCTGCTCGAGATCGAGAACGTGGCCTGTCCGGGCGCGGGCGCCTGCGGCGGGCAGTACACGGCCAATACCATGGCCATGGTGATGGAATTTCTGGGCCTGGCCGTCATGGGCACCGGCAGCGTCCCGGCGGTCGATCCGCAGAAAGAGAAGACGGCCGTCGACGCGGGCAAATATGTCGTTGACCTGTTGCGCCGGGGCGTGACTCCGAAGGAGATCCTGACCCGTAAATCGTTCGAGAATGCGATCGTGGGAGTCGCCGCCACCGGCGGTTCGACCAACGCGGTCCTGCACCTGCTGGCTCTGGCGAGAGAGGCCGGGATCGATCTGACCATCGACGATTTCGATGCCATCAGCCGCCGGACGCCGCTGATTGCCGATCTGAAACCGGGCGGGAAGTATACGGCCATCGATCTGGCGCGCGCGGGCGGCATCGGTCTGGTCGCTCGCCGCCTGGTGGAAGGTAACTACCTGGACGGCAGCCAGCTCACCGTCAGCGGTCTCACCCTGGGTCAGGAGACGGAACTGGCGGATGAGACTCCGGGCCAGGATGTGGTCTACAGCGCCGAGCGCCCGATCAAACCGAACGGCGGTCTGGTGATCTTGAAGGGCAATCTCGCGCCGGAAGGCAGCGTGGTCAAGGTTGCCGGTTACGAGCGCAATTATCATCGCGGTCCGGCCCGCATCTTCGAGCGCGAAGAAGACGCGATGGCGGCCGTGACCAATAAACAGATCAAATCCGGCGATGTGGTCGTGGTCCGCTACGAAGGGCCGAAAGGCGGGCCCGGGATGCGCGAAATGTTGGGCGTGACGGCCGCGATCGTCGGCGAAGGTCTGGGCGGCGAGGTCGCTCTGATCACCGACGGGCGCTTCAGCGGCGCGACGCGCGGCCTCATGATCGGCCACGTCGCTCCGGAGGCCGCGGTCGGCGGGCCCATCGCCGCTCTGCGCGAGGGCGATCTGATCGTTCTCGATATCGACAAGCGCAGTCTCGACGTCGAACTCTCGGCGGCGGAGATCAAAGCCCGCCTCGATGAATGGCGGCCGCCCGCTCCGCGCTACACCACGGGCGTCTTCCAGAAGTATGCCGCCCTGGTCTCATCGGCCTCCGAAGGCGCGATTACCAGAGGCTAAGGCTCTCCGGATCGGAACCGCGAAATGCGCGAAAGATTGATGATTTCGCGTGTTTCGCGGTTTATTTTATTGCTCTTCCGGTTTGATGAATTCGACGGCCACCGGTTCGCCGTCGTAGGCGGCGTTGGCGGCTGCGGAGCGGCGATAAGTGACGATCACCAGTCTGCTCGGATCGACCTTGCCGCAGTTGATCTGGTTGGGTGAATCGGAGGTGAAGGAGATAAAGGGCACCTGTTCGGGGGTCGTCGTGTGCAGCTTGATGAATCGATCGCCATCCTGAATCAGGAGGGTCAGCCCGCGATCCGAGCATCGGATCTCCGTCAACATCCCGCGAACCTTCTCTCCTTCGAAATGACGGCGCAGGACGAGGTCCGTCCTCTTCTTGAGCGGCGAGGTCTTTCCATCGGTCGGCACGGCGATGGCGCCGTCGGCCCCTCTCTCTTCGGCTCTCAGATGTTCCACTCGTTCGGTGACGCTCTTGATGGTCTCGAGCAGCAATTGAGCCCGTTCGCGCAGGTGCGGTTCGACCGTGCCCCGGGAGATCTGTTCGGCGATTCTCTCCGCGTCATCGTATCTCTGCTGGCGGAGGTAGATCTGGGCCAGCATCAGCGAGAAGTCCTGCCGGCCCGGTGAGAGCGCAATCGCGCTCTTGAGCAGATCGACCGATTCCTCCGGCTCTTCTCCCATGACCATGTTGACGAAAGCGAGCAGATTGTAGGACTCCGCGAACTCCGGCGCCATCCCGATCGCCTTTTTCAGATGCTCGCGCATGGTCTGCGCCACTTCCGGGGCATAGCTGCGGACCATGCGGTTCGGGTCCATGCCCTCGCGGCTCAGCACGAAGGCGTGGTAGTAGTGAACCAGGTGGTTCTGAGGGCCGATGGCCAGCGCGCGCTGCAGGCTCTCTTTGGCCTCCGCAAAGCGATTGGCTTTCATGTGCGCCATGCCCAGCGAAGCGTGCGCGACCGCCAGGTTCGGATCCAATTGAACGGCCTTTTGCAGATACTCTTCGCTGTCGGCGCGGTTGAGATGCAGCACCAGATCTCCCAGGTAGTAGTTCCATTGAGCTTCGGAGATCGGCGCATTCTGCATCGAATCGTCGTATGCCAGCTTCTGTTCGTAAGAGAAGATCTGGACCGGATAGGTGTTGCGGCCGATGTAATTTTTGAGCTCCCGTTCCATGGTCGCGTAATCGGTCTGAAAAGCCTCCTTGAAACTCTCATCGACCGGCCGATCCTTCAGGAGCATATCGACATATTTGATGAATTGGGGTCGCCGCTGACCGTTGTTGCCGAGGATCAGATAGTGGACCAGGGCCCACGATTCGGCATAGAAGACCCCTTTCTTGTCACGTTCGTTGTAATCGGGCGAACTGTGTTCGACCGCAAAGAGTTTCGGCAGCGGCAGGAATTTGTTGTCGCGCAGCAGGTAGACGTGATCCGAGATCGGTTTGCCCAGGAAGACCTTCTTGTCGCCGTCGGTGACCTCGAACGTGCTGTAGAACTCCGCCAGCCCCTCGCTGAACCAGGGCGGCGCCGAGGCCGTGGTGTTGTTGGTTAGCGCGTGGACATATTCGTGGAAGATGGTCTTGAAGGTATCTTCCTGATTGAGTTCAGCCGCCAGCGTGATGTAGCTGACATCCTGCCCGGCCTGGAAATATCCGGAGACTTCATTGATCTTGCCCTGGTAGGTGGGCATGAAGGGCAGGTACGATTGCCGGTTTTTGAAGACCATGACCGTGATCGGCACCGGCGAATTGAGATTGGCCTTGGGAAAGAGCCGCGAAAACACGTCGCGAAATTGTTCGAGTTTGGCGGCCACTTTGCGAATCTCCGGTTCGGTCGCGTTGCCGACCAGCAGGAAGTTCTTGGATCGGATACTGATGCACGTCTCTTTGGCGGCCGCCAGCAACTTGACCGTGAAGCCTGGTCCGGCGCTCGCTAAGCTCAGGCAGAACAAGAGTAGGATTACCGGCAGGGCAAAACGTCTCATACGTACACTCCTGGAAAGAAGAGGTCAGCATCCGAACAGGTATTTAATATTGAGATGGTGCTTAGGCTGTGGAAGCCTTGAAACAGAGTCGCACATATTAGGCTTACCACTCAGCCAAAGTCAACAAACTTAATCTGTAATTGCCGGTGCTTTGATACTTCTAGGCATGGGGGCGCTGTTGCCGCCGATATGAAGTGACCCGGAATCGAATTTCATCACATTAAATTCGATTCCGGGCCGGATTGGACTCTAATCAGTATGATCCTGACGGTTGGTGATCTCGCCGGTGATTCGATTGACCAGCTCGTCCAGGGCGACGAGTTTAAGTTCGACTCCGCTCCGCAGGCGAATCGAAACTCGTTCTCCCTCGACCTCCTGGTCTCCCACGATCAGCATATACGGGATTTTTTGTAATTGAGCGTTGCGAATCTTCTTCTGCATGGACTCCCGGGATTCGTCGACCTCGATCCGGATGCCTCCCAGATTGCCGTTGACGATCACCCTGGCCAGCTTCTCTCTAACCTGATGGGCATAGTCGTTGTGGCGATCCGAGATCGGGATGACCACCGCCTGGACCGGGGCCAGCCAGACCGGGAACGCTCCGGCATAATGCTCGATCAGGATCGATAAGAATCGCTCGACCGATCCGAGGACCGCTCGATGCAGCATGACCGGGCGCGCTTCTTGTCCGTCGGGCCCGATGTAACGCAGGTCGAACCGCTCCGGGAGATTGAAATCGAGCTGCAGCGTCGCCAACTGCCATGACCGGCCCAGCGCGTCTTGAGCCGTGAAATCGATTTTGGGCCCGTAGAAGGCGGCCTCGCCCTTCTCTTCGGTCCAGGGCACCCCTTTGGAGCGCAGCACTTCGCGGAGCTGATCTTGCGCCCGATTCCAGACCTCGGGGCCGCCGAGATATTTATCCGGATTGTTTTCGTCCCAGAGCGAGAGGCGAACCGTCAAGCTCATGTTGAACGGTTGATAGAAGTCGTTGACGATGGAGTAGATTCGCAGCGCCTCGTCCATCACCTGTTCCGGAGTGCAGAAGACGTGCGCGTCGTCCTGCGTGATCATCCGGACCCGCGACAAGCCTTGCAGGGTGCCCGGCAACTCGTCGCGATAGACCGCGGTCACCTCGCTCAGGCGGAGAGGCAGTTCCCGATAGCTGCGTTGCCGGCCGGCGTAGATCTGGGTGTGGTGGGGGCAGTTCATGGGCTTGAGGCAGAACTCCTCCCCGCCTTTCCCTCGGACGTGGAACAGGTCGTTCTCAAATTTTTCCCAGTGCCCGGAGGTTTTGTAGAGATCGCTCTTGGTGATGTGCGGGATCAGCACGCGCTGATAACCGAGCGGCTCCTGCAACGATTGAACGAACTCTTCCAGCAGGCGGCGGATGATCGTGCCCTCCGGGGTGAAGAGCGGCAATCCGGGGCCGACCAGTTCCGAGAAGATGAAGAGGTCGAGTTCTTGTCCCAGTCTCCGGTGGTCCCTCTTCCGGGCCTCCTCCAGAAAGTGCAGGTGCTGGTCCAGCTCCTCCTGGGTATTGAACGCGAGACCGTAGATCCGCTGCAGTTGAGCGTTCTTGGCGTTGCCCCGCCAATAAGCGCCGGCCGGCGGATTGGTCAGCTTGAAGGCGCCGATCTGGCCGGTGTGATCGACGTGCGGTCCGCGGCAGAGATCGACGAAATCTCCGGTTCGATAGAATGAGACGACCGGCACTCCGGTCGGATCACCCACGATGCCGGCGGCATCGGCGTCGCCGGTCTCTTCGGCGATGGCGGTCGATCCCTTCTCTCTGAGCAGATGCAGCAACTCGACCTTATAGACCTGTCCTCGTTGCTCCATCTCACGGATCGCTTCATCAATGGGCAATTCCACGCGTACGAACGGGAGCTTCTTGTTTCTCAACTCCCGCATCTTCTTCTCGATCTTTTCGAGTTCCTTCTGAGAGAGGGCGACCGGTAGATCGATATCGTAGTAGAAGCCGTTTTTGATCGCCGGGCCGACCCCGAACTTGGTCTCGGGCCAGAGCGCTTGAATCGCGGCGGCCATGAGGTGCGCGGCCGAGTGGCGCATCCTCTCGAGGTTTTCACCCGAATCGCCGGCGTTCGATGAAGTTGTTTCTTTTCTGTCCATATTAGCAAGAAGCCTTCGCAAATGGCTTATGAGCCGAATTTCTGAATATTCGGGGGCAGATTATCATGAAACTCGGCGCTCTTACTAATTGGATGAGTTGGATTTCTCTGATCGGATCATTCGTAACTGAGCGCTTCGATCGGATCCTGGCCGGCGGCGCGCAGGGCCGGATAGATCGACCCGAGCAGGCCGCTGAGCAATCCGCCGCCGATCGAGTAGAAGACATAATCGATCTCGATCTCGAGCTTGGTGCCCATCGTCTTGAGCAGCAGCAGGCGGACGGTCAGCGAGAGCGCCAATCCCAGGGCGACCCCGGCCAGGCTGATCATGAGCGACTCCTTGATGAAGATTCCGGCGATGAAGCGTTTCGACGCCCCCAGCGATTTGAGCATGCCGATCTGGCGCGTGCGCTCGGTGACGCTGGTGTACATGGTCAGCGAGATCACCAGCAGACTGATCGCGGCGGCCAGCCCGGCCACGACCTCCAGAAAGATGTTGAGGCCCTGGTAGCCGTTGGCGAAGAGGCTGGGCAGGTCCCGGGTAAAGATCACGCGGAAATCGGGGAACCGTTCGACGATCCGCCAGGCGACGGTCTCCTGCTCCTCGGAGTTCAGGCATTTGACCATGAACATCGAGCATTTGCCCCGGGCTCCGAGCTCTTCCTGCATGGTGGCCAGCGGGATCATCATTCGCGACCCCGTCTCCGGGGTATAGATTCCGCTGACCGTAAAGTCCCGGTCGAATATTTTGAGGCGGTCTCCCGGATGGACCCGGCGGATCGACGCATATTTGACGTCGACGATCACCGCGTCGCCGGAGGCGGCGAGCGGCTGGCCCTCGACGATGCGCGCGTTGGTGGTCTTGACATAGCTCTCGAACTCGACGCCGTCGATCTGCCGGATGCCGAGGCCGTTGTCGCCCTTCATCTCGAGGTGTTGGCCGACGGGCGTGACGGAGGCGACGCCCGGCACCTCGCGCACCTGATCCATCAACTCGATCGGCAGCGCCAGCGGGAGCGACATGACGGAGATGCCCGCCTGCGTCTTCTGATAGAGCAGGAACTCGACCCCCGTGTTGGTGTCGCGCTTTCCTCGATCGCGTAACATTCCGCGGACCAGGCCGACCGTCAGGACGACCAGAATAACTCCTACCGCAACGCCGGCGATACTGGCTGCCGTTCGTCCCGGATGATGTGTGAGATTGGCAGAGACCAGACTATTCATATGCCTCCTGCGAATCGGGGTCGCAAGCGAGCGTCTTTCCCACCATCAACTGATTGTCAAAATCCGCTGACTGCCGCCGGCAGTTCCGATTCGAGATCCGTACTGAATACCTCGGAAAGTAAGTCACTTGAAATCTCGATTTAAACCGCGGAACACGCGAAATACGCTAAATCATCAGGCTTTCGCGTATTTCGCGGTTTCGAATAAAACTTCCAGAGCCTTACTTTCAAAGACTGAAGGGCCTGAAGGGTCAAAAACTGTTACCTGTTTCGCGTTCCCGATCGAGGGGATCGCCGGTTCTAAGATTGAGTTTACGCGCAAAGCGGGTCGTCGGGAAGTCGGCATGAAGTTCGTCGTAGAGCTCGAAGAACCGGGCGGTCACGGACTCCCAACTGTATCGCTGCGCCGTTTCCCTAGCGCGGCCCAGCTTCTCCTGACGAATGGCCGTCTCGGCATCGACCGCGCGGACGGCGGCGGCGAAGGCCTCGCCGGTGGCATCCGCCAGCCAGGCGTTCGTGTCATCGGCGTACGAGAGCACGCCGCCGGATCGCGGCGCGATCAACGGGAGCCCGGCGGCCATCGCTTCGAGCGGCGCGATCCCGAAGGGTTCGCGCGGATTCGGATGCACAAATGCATCGCAATCGGTGTAGAGGTCGATCAGCGCCCGGCGCCGGTCGATATGGCCCAGCATCCAGACCAGCCCCGGGGCCCGTAGCCGCGCCTGTTCTTCGAACCAGGCGGCGAGCGGACCGGATCCGGCGATCACCAGCCGGTAACTGCCGTGGCCGTCCTGCGCGAGCCTCTCCATCAGCTCGATCAGGAGCTGGAGATTCTTCTCCGGGGAGAGCCGACCGGCATAGAGCAGGAGCCTGGTTCGGGCGTTGCCGCCGACCCGCGCCAGGAGTTCCTGCCGATGCGCCGCCGACGGTTGCGCCGATCGAAAGTCCTCCAGGTCGGCGCCCATCGGGCGAACGTAGACCGGCCTTTCGTGGCGAGGAACCATCGCCGAGCAGAGTTCGTCGGCCGTGTATTGCGAGTTGGCGATGTGGTAATCGAAGAGCGGGATATAGAGATTCCCCATGTAGAACCTGGACAATCTTCGACCCAACCGGCTTTCGCCGATAAATGCCCGGATGTTATCGTCCATCCGCTCGCAACTCATTCCGACCAGGACCGGGCGGCGCAGGCCGGGAATCCAGCGCTGGCGCACGATTCCTCCCAGCCAGTTCAGCGCATATTTGTCGCAGACCTCGATCAGGTTCGGTCGCTCTGCTCTCAAGATCTGCCTCAGGGCGCCCTGAAAGGTCGGCAGATAGGTGTGGGGCAGCAGCAGCCGGTAACGGCGATCGAAGATCGGGGCGTGCGGGGCCTTGACGTGATAGATGCGCCCGAACTCCCCGACGTTCTCCACCATCGTCCGGTCGC
>DATEFT010000160.1:0-5943 GCA_035280505.1 Blastocatellia bacterium
CCAGAAGACCATCGGGCGAGCGCCCAAAGAGCTGGCGCGGGAGCGCGAGGAGTGGGCGCGACGGAACATCGCCGATCATAAGCGGCACGCGACCACCCTCGGTCATCTCTCCTATGCGTGGTCGGTCTGGATCGAGGCGGCCAAGGTGGCGGGCGCACTGAACGAGGAAGAGGCCGGAGACCTCTGGGGCCGAGTGTGGCTCGCGCTCAGCCAGGCCGGAAGCAAACAGGACGCGCACCGCAACGCGCAGAACCCGGTCACGCGGTTTCTGGAACTGCTCCAGTCCGCCTTCGCCAGTCAGAGAGCGCATCTCGAATCTATCACCGGCGGACCACCAACCCCGGCGCATATGTTCGGCTGGCGGAAACAGGGCGAGGACCGATTGAGCAAAACGACCGGAGAGCCCTACGAAGCGCCGCTGATGCCCTGCGGCGACCGGATCGGCTGGCATACTGGCGAAGAAATCTATCTCTTGCCGGATGCGACCTTCGCCATGCTCGAACGGTTCTCGGCCAGCGGCGAAGGGATCGGAGTACAGCAAACTACACTGTGGAAGCATCTATACGAAGCCGGGGTATTGATTGACAGAGATGAGCAGCGCCGAACGTATCCGGTTCGGCGCTCCGTCGCCGGATCGAGGGTCCGGGTACTGGTTCTCCGCACGGAAATCATATTGTGCACTGAAAATGCTGCCCATGCTGCCCAGGAGTCTAACAAATTCGAATAATGGATCGGGATCGAATAGTCCGGGCAGCAAATTCGGGCAGCAAATGGATCAGAAAGGGCAGCAGAATTCCAAAATGCTGCCCTCAATTTTTATTTGTGACATCAATAGTTTACGAGCGATTGGGCAGCATGGGCAGCATTTTTTACATGTATAGAGCATATATGTATTCGTGGCTGCCCCCGTCGGTTCAGTACTCCTATTTCGCTGCTGCCCATCTGCTGCCCATCTGCTGCCCACGAATGGTAAAATGCTGCCCGCAATAAAATCTTTTGTCTTTGCTGAATACATTTCGAATCGGAGGGCGAAAATGGCCAGGTGGTATGAATTGGCTGACAATCCGAAAGCGATCACTGAATTGTATGAAACGGTTCCTGCTCTTGAACGCCTTGACCTACATGAGTTGCTCCTTCATCGTGATGGACCGCGCCTAACTTTGAAGGCCAACCTGTATCCTTTTCCTGAGATTCCACCAGATCGTTGGGTGAGAAATGGTTTTAATAGAGTGATAATCCAGTTGGATTTTTGGGGCGTTCAATCAGTGAGTATTTCCGGATGGTCAACCGAGATTGTAATTGATATTGAGATTGAGAGAATTAATAGTGAAGAAATCTCAGTCTTGGCCAAGCCGCGCGAAGGCGACAGTTATTTCTCGTTTGTCTGTCAAGATTTCAGCATTGCTCGCGTCGCCGGTTATATGGCCGAACAGTGAGAGATGTCGGTAGTACAGAGCACGAAATTTAGCCCGCCGAACACAAAATGGACCAGGTTTCATAAATGACTATCCAGGCTCCCGCGCCGACCGGCCCCGCGAAAGTGATCGCCTCATCCATGACCACCGCTCAGACAATGATCACTTCCGCCAGCACCTTTTGACTTCCTTCGTTCCATTCCTGCGGAAACTTCTTCCGAACATCCAGCATCAGCGCGCCATAACGCTTTTGCTCGGTTGGAGACATGGAAGCTCCGGCTGAAGTGCGAACCGTGTCTGCTGCCCCGAAGATGCGGGATGCGTCCTCTTCCCTGCCCATCGCAACAGCCATCCTGCCAATGCCTTCCAGGGACTTTGCAATCCCGCGTTTATCCCCAATCTCTTGACGTAGAGCCAGGCTCTGCTGGAAATAACCGTAGGCCGTCTGATGCTGTCCGGTCTCTTCCTCGACGAGCCCCAGGTTGAAAAGGCATATAGCAATTCCGCCTTTGCTGCCGAGGCCTTGCCTTAAGGCCAGACTCCTTTGATGAAAGTCGCGGGCGTGGGAATAGTCGCCCTGTTCTCGATGAACCAGGCCGAGACAGTTCAGAGCGGCGGCGATTCCAGGGGTGTCGTGAATCTCTTCGCTCTTGGACAGATACTTTTCGTAATATTCCTTCGCCGTCGCGAAATCGCCCTCGATCTCGGCGACGAGTCCGATCCCGCGGAAGGCCCTGGCAATCATCCAATCCACCTTCACTTCCTGACTCGGTTTCAGGCTCTCCAGGAAGATCGATTTCGCTTCCTGATAGTGGCCCTGTGCCTCGGCGACGAATCCCAACGAGATCAGCGCGAATCCAAGGCATTCCTTTGCCTCTCGATCGTTGATGCCCCGGCTCATCTCGATGCTCTCCGTCAGCGCCTGCCGGGCACGGTCGTAATCGTCCAGCCTTAACGACAAAAATCCAAGCCAGCCCAGTCCTTGTGCTTTCAGAAGAGAGGTTCCCAGTTGTTGCCGGGTCAGGGCCTGTTGCAATCGATCCCTGCCTTCCGTCCAGTATCCATGGGTCTCCCAGAAGTGGCCCAGGAAGACGGCCAGCTTCAATTCCTGCTCCGCGTCGGACTCTCTCTTTCCGTAGTAATCGAGCGCCGCCCGCAGATTGTCATGCTCGAATTCGAGCCGATCGAGCCAGGCGTTGTCTTCGGCTCCGATCTTCCCATGCGCGGTCTCGGCCAGACTGAAAAAGTGGCCAGCGTGTTTTTGCGCGAGAGCTTCCCGCTCTTCTTCGCTGAGTTGTTCGTATCCAAATTCGCGTAGCGCCTCAGACATCCTGTACCTCGTATGATTGCTCACAAATTCCGCCCTCACCAAAGACCACTCTTCCAGCGAGGTGAGGGAATCCAACTCCGGGTCTTCGTCGCAGACCAGATTCGCCGCCTCCATGGTGCACCCGCCGCGAAAGATCGACAAGCGGGAAAAAAACTGCCGCAATTCCGGTGTCAGCAACTGGTGACTCCAATCGATCGCCGTCTGAAGCGTTCGATGTCGATCGCTTACATCTCGCCGGTTGCTGACCAGGAACTTGAACCGGCGTTCCAGTCCTTTCAGGATTTCCGCCGGTGACAAAGTGCGCGCCCTGGACGCCGCGATCTCGATCGCCAGCGGAATCCCCTCCAGCTTTTCGCAGATGGCCTGAATCTGGCCCCCGTTCTCTCCCGAGATCTCAAACGCCGGGTTTACCGATTGCGCGCGATCCAGAAACAATTGCACGCTCTCGATAACGTTCAGCGGCGAGACCGGAAAGACTCGCTCTCCATCCAGATTGAGTGGTCTCCGCGAGGTCACCAGACAGGTCAATCCGGCCGCGCGCTCCAGCAACTCTTTGACGGCATTCGCGCCCAGGTCCGCCACCTGCTCGAAATTGTCCAAAACCAACAGCGAACGCTGCTGAGAGAGCAGTTTCGCCGTCTCTTCCTTCAATCGATCCGGGCTCATACCGCGCAGGCCGAGAGCGGAGGCGATGACGGGCAAGATCAGATCCGCGTCCATAATTTCGGCCAGGGAGGCGAACCAGACCGCACCCGAGTAACGATCCTCCAGCGCGGCGGCCGTCTCGATCGCCAGCCGGGTCTTTCCGATGCCGCCGCTGCCGGTGAGCGTGACCAGCGAGAAGGCCGAGATCAAACGTTCGAGCTCCGCTATTTCCCTGCCCCTGCCGATGAACAGACTCAGACGCTTCGGCAATCGGCTCGCCGGTTTAACGGAGGCCGTTTCGCGAGTCACCGGGCTGGTGCACCGGAATCCGTTCTTGGCCACCGTCTCAATGTAGACCTCGCCGTCAGTCTCCAGTTTCGCCCTCAATCTCGAAAGGGTGGTCGTCACGGTCCCTTCGGTTCTGATTTCGCCCCAAACCTTATCGAGCAATTCATCGATGGTGACGAGAGCGGGAGCGTTCTCTACCAGAATCAGCAGCAGGTCGAACTCTTTCGGCCGCAACTTTATGAGCTGCCGGTTTCTAATCTGATCCTCTCGCCAGAGATCGCGGACTGACGGGTCTAGGTGAAATGGGCCGAATTTGAACGTGCCCTTCGAGCTTTTCATGAACTAAATCCTTTGGCCTCAATGTTCACAGCAGATGTAAAAGAAATTCTGGAGATCTGTAAGGACTTTCGCTCAGAGATTCCCTAAAGTCGGGATGTCTGAGATCGAAAGTCGACTTGGACAAATGCAATCGTCGCCGCGGCTTGCTGCAACAGGTCGCGGCACGTCTAAACTGTGCCGAGTTGAAGACTTAACTGAATCCATATGCTAGCCCACAAAAGACAAGCCGAGCAACTGAAAGAGAATCTGCAGCGATGCGCCGATCTCTTTAAGAATGCCGTCGATGAGATCATCAATCTGATCGAGGCAGAACAGGTGCAGCCCGCTCCCTCCGTCACGGAATCGCCGTCTAATCTTCGAAGCTCTTTGGTCACGATTAAAGAGGCGGCCGAATATCTGGGGACTCACACTCGTTCGATTCATCAATGGATTGCGGATGAAGGGTTCCCTGCCCGGCACGCGGGGCGAGCGCTGCGGTTCGACCTGGCTGAAGTCGATGAATGGACCAGGCGGAGAAAAACGGTCGAAACACGGCGGCTGACGATGGTAAGATAGGGCCGCTCCAACGCGCCTGCAAGCAAGATAGGAGCAAAGACAGTGTCTATCTACAAGCGAGACAGCAAAGGAAAGATCATTCCCAAAAAACTTCGAGCCAAGACCAAAGGCACTTGGTTCTATGATTTCACGGTCAACGGTAGGCGTTACAAAGGCGCAATCAAAGGCGCGGTCCTACAGTCGCAGGCCGAGAATTACGAGGCTGAGAAGAGGATTGAAGTCTTTGAGGGACGCTACGGCAAACCTTCGCAGACCATCGGCTTCGAAGAATTTGCGACCGATCGATATTTAAAATGGGCGCTGCAACACAAGCGCAGTTATCGAACCGACAAGTTCAATCTCAAGGCCATCACCGCTCATTTTAAGAATAAGATTCTCCGAGAGATCACCACGGCCGACATTAACACGTACTTGCAACAGCGGCGCGAGATTCCGACGCGTAGAGGCAAGCCGCGGAGCGGCGCGAGCGTCAATCGCGAGCAGATGCTCATGTCCGCCATCTTTCGCCATGCCATCGCTGAAGGGTATTGTGAGACCAATCCGGTTAAGGGAATCAAGCAGTATAAAGAGACCGGGCGGCGCAAACGAATTGTGAACGTCGAGGAAGAGGCACGCATCCTGGCGGCCTTGACCGGGACCGATGCCAAGCTGCGGCCGGTGGTGATCCTGGCATTGAATACGGGGATGCGAAGCGGGGAGATCGCCAACCTGCGCTGGGAAGATGTGGACTTCGACGCGGGGATCAATGGAGTGATCCATCTGCGCGAGGGCGCAACCAAGAACCAGGAAGCGCGGGAGCTGCCGATGAACGATCAAGTCCGGACGATGCTGCTCGAACTGAGAGCCAACAAGAAGGCGGGGCGCATTTTTAATTTTCACGAAAAATATCTGGCGATCCGCTTCGCCAGACTCTGCGATCAGCTCGGAATGCCGGAGGTCACGTTGCATACGCTCCGGCACACGTTCAACACCCGGTTGATCAAGGCGCATATCAGTCCGCTGATCGTCAAGAAATTGATGGGACACAAGAACATCGAGATGACGGACTATTATGCGCACACGGAAGCGGCGGATGATTATCAGGCCGTCAAAAGGCTCGAAAATAGCCCCGGATGTTCCGGATCTGTTCCACAGGCCAAATAAGGCCGTTTGAGCGATTCAGGAAAGCTGTTACCCTGGTGGAAGATAGAAGAAAAAGAAGAGAGTGCTTGACACTTGATTGACGATCCAAATTACGAATATTATCTGATCTGTATCTATCTCACTTCGGTCCTAATGAAGTGGTCCTGGTAAAATGAGCTGAGGAGGAAAAAGTTATGCCATATTCTGAATTACTGATTAAGCCGATGAGAGAAGACCTGACGAAACTGG
>DATEFT010000161.1:0-10557 GCA_035280505.1 Blastocatellia bacterium
GCGGGAGGCGATGCATCCCAGATCGTCGCGCAGCGGCTCGCGCAGCTTGCCGGCGATGATCAGGTCGGCGCCCGAGAGGCGGATTCCCGCCCGCGAATCGGCATCGCCCTGAACGATCAGGGTGCCGCCCTGCGCGCCGTATCCGAAACATTTGCCCACCGATCCATCCACGCGGATGCCGTCGTGGTTCTTGCCCTTCAAGATCGTGATTGCGCCGCCGCAACTGCTCTTGGCCGCGCTGTCCTGGACTCCGCCCTCGACGATGATGTCGACGCCGTCGATATTGTAGGCGCCCAGGCCGTTGCCCGAGATCGAGCCCTCCGTGAAATGGAGCTGCGCGTATTTGAAATGGCCCGGCATGACCCCCTGGTACCGTTTGCGCGACAACCGCCCGGAGAGATGGGTGCCCAGCGAGCGATCGACCGACGAGACCTTGTCGTCCTCGTAGATCGCGATCGATTTGCCCTTCTCGATCAGGCTCCAGATCTCGTCGGAGACCAGTTTCGTCAGCGAGGTCCGCGGGCGATGCGACCGGCCGATGTGATCCTCGCGCAAGACCTCCGGCTCGAAGGTCTCGGTCACCTCGACGCCGGCCATCAGGTATTCGAGGTCGATCAGGTCCTGGCCGCGGGTCTGCTTCAATAGATCCGAGCGGCCGACCAGATCCTGGGTCCGATGAAAACCCAGGCGCATGGTCCAGATGCCGATCTCGTTGATGACGTGAGTGAAGAAGTTGACGAGCGACTCGACCGACTTCTCGTAATCGCGCGGCGTGTACTTCTTGACGCCCGACTCCTGCGCCTTCTCGGTCGAGGGGAAATGGGCCGTGATCCCGACGTGGCAGGTTCCCAGGTTGCATTCGCGGCAGCTCGTGCATCCGACCGCGGCCATGGCCATGGTCCCGAAGCCGACCCGGTTGGCTCCCAGCATCATCAGCTTGATGACGTCCACCCCGGACTTGATTCCGCCGTCGGCCCAGATCTCGACCCGCGAACGCAGACCGGACTTGAGCAGGGCGCGGTGCGCCTCCTTGACGCCGATCTCGACCGGCATTCCGACATGGCGCAGCGCATGCTTGCGCGCCGCCCCGGTGCCCCCGTCGTATCCGCTGATGGCGATGATGTCGGCGTGGGCCTTGGCGATCCCGGTGGCGATCGGGCCGATGTAGGGCACGGCCGGGATCTTGACCGAGACCTTGGCGTAGGGGTTGGCCGTCTTCAATTCGGCGATGACCTGGGCCAGATCTTCGATCGAGTAGATGTCATGATTGTTAGACGGGGAGAGCAGGTCGATCCCCTTCGGCGTGTGCCGCGTCCGGGCGATCAGGTCGGTCACCTTAAAGCCCGGCAGGTGGCCGCCCTCGCCCGGTTTGGCCCCTTGGCCGATCTTGATCTCGATGAAGTCGGCGCAGTTGAGCAGGTGGATATTGACGCCGAACCGCCCCGAGGCCACCTGCTGGCCGCGATACTCTTTGTATCTCCCCATCATATCGGGGATCTCGCCGCCCTCGCCGTTCATGGCGACGATCTTCAACCGCTTGGCCGCCTCGGCGTAGGCGCGGAAAGTGGTCTCTCCCTGCGAGCCGAAGGACATGGCGGCGATAAAGATCGGAGCATTATGATTTCCGATCTTGGTATCGGCCTGATTTCGGGTGACGATCGCGCGTTCGTTCAGATCCAGAAGATGCCTCAACGAGACCGGGCTCTCCTGCTCGATCTCGGACATCTTCTGGATGAAGTTCTCATAGCGTTCCTCTTTGCGCGCCACCTTGCCCGCCGCGCTCCAGACGTAGGGTTGGCGGCGATATTCACGCATGAGGCCCGAGGTCCCGTTGAGCTTGACCGGCGCCGCCGACTTCTTCACCTGCGCCTGGCGCGCGGCCAGACGATGGCGCAGCTCCTGATCCAGGCGCTGGAGCGTCACCCCGGCCCTCTCCGAACCGCAGTAGTTCTTGATGCCGAAGAGGTCCGCGACCTCCGGCGAGAGACCGATGGAGGCGAAGAGCCGCCCGTAACCGTCAACCTCGTGAATCCCCATCGTCGACATGACCTTTTCAATCCCGGTATGGTGCATGACGAAACAGTTGCGCAGAGCCTGCCGGGCCGAGTCTTCATCGACCGCGTCTCTGAGGGCCACTTCGTACATGGCGTAGGGATTGACCGCATCCGCCCCGCAACCGAGGGCGAAACAGATATCATGAAGATTGCGGATCTGGCCCGACTGCAGAACGATGCTGCATTTGCGGCGGAGGCTCTCGCCGTCGTGCTCGTTCGGCGGCGAGCCGTTCCCGAGACCGCTGATCACGTCGGAGGTTATCGCGCATCCCGAGACCGAGACCTTGAGGGCATTGTTCAGAGCCTGATCGACCGCGCTCAGGGCCAGGTGGGCGTCGATGAAGAGCCGGTGATGGCGGTAGGCCGCCGAATCGTCCAGGATCAAGAGCGTCACGCCCGAAGCGACGGCGTTCCGCGCCTCTTCCCGGAGCCGATTGAGCGCGACCTCGAGCGTCTCATGCTCCTCGTAAGCGATCTCGAGGGTGCGGGCGGACAACCCGGCCGGCAACTCGCCGTCCAGGTCGAACCCGGCGCCCCGGGGCGCGCCCCGCAGGCTCCGCCGGATCGAGGCCTCGGCCGAGAAGGGATTGGCGGTCGTCTCCACGCTCTCGCTGAATTCACGCGCCAGATCGTCGATCAGACAGGTCCCGAACTCCTGCGCCACCGCTCGATGGGCGGCGAGGAAACGAAGGTCCTCGACGCCGCCGCCGCCCAGCAGGACCGGCGAGCGGAGTTCGATCTGTTGCGTCATCGAACCGCCCGGCGCCAGCGTCGGGCGCTGCCCCAGAAAGACCCGCACCGAGAAATGATCGCCCTCGCGGACCCGGTCGATGGCCGGATTGGTGACGACCGCGACCCGTTCCTGAAAGTAGTCGCTCAGGTTGCGCCGGACCTTCGAGAAGGCCGCCAGCGGGCCGTCATAGCCGAGGCCGCTCAGCGGATCCTTGCCCGTCACCGTCGTCATCAGGTTGTCGACCTCTTCCTTGGTCCACCCCATCGCCGCCAGCGCGTCGGTCGCCGCCAGCGCGCGTTCGATCTTGATCGCCCGCTCGAGTTTCTCATCGCTGATCGCCAGCGCATCCTCCGGCGATTCGCTCTCGATGGGCGCCGCCTCCGGCTCCTCGTGCTGGGCGAAATTGAGCGCGAACATGTGGGCGCTCATGGTGACCTCGTTGAGCCGGCGGAAATCGTAGCGATAAGAAGCCATCTCGAAGATGCGTTGTTGCATCTCCTGATGCTCGTAGACCTCTACTCCGTGGTTGCGCTTGAGCAGCAACCCCATCTTCTCGCCCGGCGCCAGCGGCCGCGGGTCCGTGAACATGTCCTCGAGCGGGACCACCCCCTTCTCCGAAGAGGCGAAGTACTCCTTCTCGGTCATGCCGAACCAGAGCGGGCGCAACCCGAGGGCATCCGAGCTGAAGACGATCTCGTCGCCCTCGCGGGCGATGATCGCCGCCGGCCCCTGGGCCAACGAACCGAACGCGCGGCGGAAGTATCGATGAAACGCCTTCATCGGCGAATCGAACTTCTCGCTCTCGCTCCAGACCGGCGGAAAGAGGATCTCGATCGTCTCCATCAGCGAGAGGCCGTAGACGAACATGAGCCCCTCGACCACGCGGTCGAGAATCTGGGAATCGCTGGCCTGCATGGGCAGTTGAAACCCGAGCGCCACCGCTTCCCGCGTCAGCCGGTCGACCGAATTGATCTCGCCGTTATGGCCCAGGGTCGAGAACATCTGCGCTTTCTCGGCCGCCGAGTTGGTGTTGGTCGAATAACGCCCGTGCCCCAGCGTGATCGCCGATTTGAAGTCCGGTTTCGAGAGCTCCGGGAAATACCGCCGCAGCGCCTCCGCATCGCCGCGCACCTTGTAGACCGCGCTGGTCTTGCTCAGAGACGCCACGTGCACCGACAGCTCCGACTCGAGCTGCAACTGCACCTGGAACGTGTCCCGGTTCTCGATCCGCCGCGCTCCGCGCGGGATCGCCGCCACCTGCCAGAAGAGCGGTTCGTTCAGGCGCCCCAGCGGGCCGAGCGTCTCCGGTCTCGTCAACGCATCCTGCTCCAGCACGATCTCGAAACCATGCGCGGCAAAGAGCTCCAGCGCCCGGCGCTTGATCTCCGCGTGCCGGTCCCGTTCGGCCGCCGAGAGCAGAATGTGCGAGACGGTGAAGTACGGATGATCGACCGTCTCGCCGATCAATCCTTTCAGCTCCAACTGCCGTTTCCAGATCTCCCGCGGAATGTCGGTCTGAATCCCGGCCCCGTCGCCCTCTCCGGCGATCTCACCCGTCCGATGCCCCATCTTGGTCAGGGCCTCGAGCGTGCGCTTGACATTCCCATGCGAAGCACGCCCGTCGCGTTTAACCCCCGCAATGATCGCGCAGGCGTCACGCTCCCCCTCGACCCCCATCAGTTCCAGTAGTGGTAGTGTCTTGTTCATATGCTCATCGAGGCCATAGTTTGAGTGTTGGAGGCGGGAGTAACCGAGCGCTCACGACTTCCGGTCCTCTACCGCCGCCGACAACGATCCAATGATGACGATTCGAACGACCCTCTAGTCATTAAAGTAAAGAAGCGGTCTATTAAGAAGCGCTCAATGGGTGATATGAGTATATGTAATGAATAGTCCTACTCAGATAATCAGATAAAAGATAAGGTCTCCCATCGGGCTTGTCCAATCAGTAAATATTATCCGGCGATAAAAATTATCTATACTGACAATTTTGTCGCCTTTCGAATAAAAACAGACAAATATTATTATACCCAGGAGTGGGAAAAGTCCCTACATTTTTTTGCGGGATCAAGCCATGGGGAGCCGGGAATAGTCGGCCTTGCGTTTAACGGGCCGGAATCCCTCTTCGAGAATCACGTTGAGCAGCATCTCTTCGGTCGCCTGATGATGGGCGCCCGCCTTGGAGATGACGTTCTCTTCGATCATGGTCGAGCCGATATCGTTGGCGCCGAAGTGCAGGCCCCGCCGCCCGTCTTGCAACCCGACGGTCAACCAGGAGACTTGCAGATTGGGGATGTTATGGAGATAGAGTCGGGAGAGTGCCAGCCAGCGCAGGTACTCCTCGCCCGGCAGGCGGTTCGGAATCAACTTTCCGATGGGAGTATTGTCGGGTTGGAAGGTCCAGGGGATGAAGGAGACGAAGCCGGCCGGCGCCGACTCCAGTGACTGCCGTTGTAACTGCCGCAGCAGCTCCAGGTGTTGCAGGCGGTGCTCGACCGTTTCACCGTAACCGATCATCATGGTGGCGGTCGTTTTGAGGCCGAGCCGGTGGGCGGTCGCCATGACCTCCAGCCACTCCGCGCCGCTGCATTCGGTGCGACGCTTCCGGCGAATCTCGTCGACCAGAATCTCGCCGCCGCCGCCGGGAATACTGTCGAGTCCGGCGTCCATCAGTTCCCGCAGAACCTGTTCGTAGGTTAAATGGAAGGTCTTGGACATCCCATAAATTTCGGTGGGTGAAAAACAGTGCAGATGAATCCCGTAACGGTGCTTCAGTTCAGAGAGGAGCCGGGTGTAGTAATCGAGCGGCAGATCGGGATGGAGCCCGCCCTGCATCAGGATCCCGCTGCCGCCCAGTTCGATCATCTCCTCGACTTTTTTGAAGATCTCATCATAACTCAAGACATAACCTTCGGGATGGCCCGGTTTGCGGTAGAATGCGCAGAAGTTGCAAACCGAAAAACAGACGTTCGAATAGTTGATATTGCGATCGACCACATAGGTCACGGCCCGATCGGGATGGAGCCGGCTTCTGAACTCATCGGCGAGCCGGCGCAGGTCTTCGGTCTCGGCCTCGTTGATCAGGCGCAGCCAGTCTTCGCGGGGCAGGTCTTCGCCCCCGGCGACCCGCTGGAGCAGATCGGAGAGGGGTGGCATCGTCGTTATTGTAACCATTATTACTTTCCGTTCCGGGCCCGATCGGGCCGACTTGAGCCGGCTTGAACCAGGCTTGAGTTAAGCTTGAGATAAATGCGTTACGAATTTATCACCGATAGTTATCTTTATTATTATATTGTGGGCATTCTATCGACCGCGGCCCAATCGTTCAAGATCCGCTATGCAGGATCCTGAGACCTGTGGTTATACTAGAGCGTCCTGAGATCATCGATTCGGAGAATAACCTGACATGAGACCGACACGACTAGACGAATTTATGCAGCAGATGGAACCGTCCAGCATCGCGATTCTGGCCGGCGCGCACGAGATTCGGCGCAACGCGGATACCGATTTCGAGTTCCGTCAGGATACGGACTTCTACTATCTGACCCAATTGAATGAACCGGACTGCGTGGCCGTGCTGCTGCCGTCGCACGCGAAGCACCGCTACGTGCTCTTCGTCCGCCCGCGCATCCGCGAGGAGGAGATCTGGACGGGTCTCCGGGCCGGCGTGGAGGGCGCGATTCGCGATTACGGGGCCGATGCCGCCTACGAGATCGGCCGGCTTCCGGAGCTCCTCCCCCAGTACCTGCAGAATGTCGACCGGCTCTACTACCGGTTCGGAGCCCACGAACAGTTCGACCAGAGGGTGATCGCCTCGCTCAAGTACGTCCGGGAGAAGGTTCGCGGCGGAGTCTATGGACCGACCACCATCATCGATCCGGGGACGATTCTACACGAAATGCGGCTGCGCAAGAGCGCGGCCGAACTGGCGCACCTCCGCCGCGCCGCGCAGATCAGCGCGGAGGGCCATCTGGCCGCCATGAGGCATTGCCAACCCGGCATGCATGAATATGAATTGGAGGCGCTGGTCGAGTACGTCTTCCGCAAACATGGGGCGACGGGCGTCGGTTATCCGTCGATCGTCGGTTCCGGTTTCAACACGACGATTCTCCATTACAATACCAACAATGACCAGATCCGGGACGGCGATCTGGTGCTGATCGATGCCGGAGCCGAGTACCACCTCTTCACCGGCGATATCACCCGCACCTTTCCGGCCAACGGCAAGTTCACCCGGGCCCAGCAGGCCATCTATCAGGCCGTCTTGAACGCCAACCAGGAGGTGATCAAGATGATCAAACCCGGCGAGAGCTTCATGAAGCTCCACGAGAAGGCGGTCGAGGTACTGACCGACGAACTGATCGCCCTGCGGCTGCTGGCCGGCGATCGTCAGGAAGCCATTGAGCAGGGGACGTATAAGAAGTTCTTTATGCACCGAACCGGCCACTGGCTCGGGATGGACGTCCACGATGTCGGCCGCTACAAGGTGCGGGACGAATGGCGCCGGCTCGAACCGGGCATGGTCTTCACCGTCGAACCCGGGCTCTACATCGCCGCCGGCACCGAAGGGGTCGACGAAGAGTATTTTAATATCGGGGTCCGGATCGAGGACGACCTCCTGGTGACCGCCGACGGCTACGAGGTATTAACCTCCGGGGTACCCAAAGAGGTGCAGGACGTGGAAGCGACCATGAAGCAATCGTTGACGATCGCAGTCTAGCTGGCAGTTAGTCCAGGTACCTGGACCGGTAGTTGGTCAAATCGTAAGTTTAAAACGGATTAAAGACCGGCTGTCCGGCTGTCCGGCAATTTCTTTGAATCCCGATCGAACCGGTGCTTGACAGGAACTAGCGGGGCCAGTACCATTCGCTTTTGCCTTACGGCGCGCCGCGATGTCGAAAGCAAACCATGGTGCGAACCGGGGATGTGAGTTAGACGTGATTTTAGATGAATTTTTCATGGGCTTCGCGTTGGACGAAGCTCGGCAAGCCCGGGAGGCCGGGGAGATTCCGATCGGCGCCGTCGTAGTGGTTGACAATCAGATCGTGGGAAGCGGCCATAATCGGCCGATCGGTCTTCACGACCCGACCGCCCATGCCGAGGTTCTGGCGCTCCGTGAAGCGGCCCATCAGATCGGGAATTACCGGTTGACGGGAGCCACTTTATACGTGACCATTGAACCCTGCGCGATGTGCGCGGGCGCCATCGTCAACGCTCGAATCAAGCGGTTGGTCTATGGCGCGGCGGATTCGCGGGCCGGGGCCGTCGATTCGGTCTTCCAGATCTGCAGTCATAGCTCTTTGAACCATCAAGTCGAAGTTACTTCCGGAGTATCAGCCGAAGCTAGTCGGGAGTTGATGCAAACATTTTTCAAGCATCGACGGCGCCCGAAGGCTGAAATTCCGGCCTGAGTAACTCCGATTGGGAGTTTCTGGAATTATCTTGGAGAGGTGCGAGAGTGGCTGAATCGGGCGGTCTCGAAAACCGTTGTACTCGAAAGGGTACCGTGGGTTCGAATCCCACCCTCTCCGTCGTTTCAAATTTCAAATCGGAATTTGAAATTAGAAATCCAGGAGAGGTCGCCTAATTGGTATGGCACCGCGTTGGAAGCGCGGCGGGTCGAAAGGCCTGTGCGGGTTCGAGTCCCGCCCTCTCCGCCAGTTGGGATTTCAAATTTTAAATTTGAAATCATTCTGTCAGGCTCCGGACTCCGTGCAATCTCGAATGCATGAACCCCGCCAGGACCGGAAGGTAGCAACGGTAGTGTTGTTCGGATGTGCCGCGGAAGTGACCGGAGCCTGTCCATTCATTCACCCTTCTCTGCACGAATTCTCGCCCAGCGGGCCTTAGCTGCTTCCTTCAATTTCTTGCGAGTCGCAGCCGAAACCAGTCTCTTTTTCTTAGCGGAAGAAGAGGTGCTGGCCGTCACCGTCGCCCGTTTGCGTCCGGGACCGGGGGTGGCGAACGAGATCGGGCCGCCGTTCGGGGCCTCTCTGATCAGTTCAGCACGTTTCTCCGTCAGCTCTTGAATCTGTGCATCGATCCCAGCGATAGCCAGTTTAATTAGTTCTGATCTGCTACTACTGGTTTTTGGTCTAGGCATATCTTTACTCTCCTTGTTTTGGATTTATTACTGCCGACTGATTTATTAGGGTCAGATACAGCAGCGGTAATTTAAAGTTAAACTAGTAGCATTTTAAACTAAGCTCGAGGTAAAAAGCCAAGTTAAAATAGGTAGCATAAATCATTATTTGTACCTCCCGATTTGCGGCTCCCTGTAAATGCTATCAGTGCTTGGCTAACTACTGGCTGATGAGTGATAATCAACGCTCCGATAGCAATCGATCCGCCGGGAGTAACATCTAGTGAGTTATCAAGTCATCGCTCGCAAATATCGTCCGCAGACCTTCAGCGACCTGACCGGTCAAGAGCATATCATCCGCACCCTGAGCCATTCGCTGGAGAGCCAACGCCTGCATCAGGCCTACCTCTTCTCCGGAGTGCGAGGGACCGGCAAAACAACCACCGCCCGGATTCTGGCCAAAAGTCTCAATTGTCGAAAGGGTTTGACCAGCCAGCCGTGCCTGCAGTGCGCCTCCTGTCTGGAGATCGCGGCCGGCAACTCGCTCGACGTTCTGGAGATCGACGCGGCCTCCAATACCGGAGTGGATAACGTGCGGGACGTGATCATCAATAACATTGCGCTGGCGCCGGCCCGCGACCGATACAAGATCTTCGTCATCGACGAAGTGCACATGCTCTCGAACAACGCCTTCAACGCGCTGCTCAAGACGCTGGAAGAACCGCCGCCGCACGTCCTCTTCATCATGGCCACCACCGAACTGCACAAAGTACCAGACACCATCCTGTCGCGTTGCCAGCAGTTCGAATTCCGGCAGATCCCGACCGAAAAAATATTTCGGCGATTGCGCGAGATTGCCGATCAGGAAGGGATCCGGATCAGCGATGCCGGACTGCGGGAGATCGCCCGGGCCGGAGCCGGCAGTCTGCGGGATTCGCAATCGGCTTTCGACCAGGTGATCGCCTTCAGCGGAACCGAGATCACGGAGGAAGATGTGAGTGCGGCGCTGGGGCGGGTCGGCGCGGCCACGCTGGGACGCTTCGCCGAGGCGATCGCCCTCCAGCAGACCTCAGACCTGCTTAATCTGGTGGAGGAGATCTGCTCCCGTGGTTACGACCTGCGCAATTTCACGCGGGAGTTGATGGCCTATCTGCGCCATCTCCTGCTCATCAACTCCGGGCTCGCCAATCACGAGATGCTGGGGGTCGCCGATATCGAGGTCGCCCGGCTCAAGGAACTCTCGCGCCACTTCTCCGAGGAGGACCTGATCCGGTTCTTCCAGTTGCTGGCCGAGACCGAAAAAGAGATCAAGGACTCTCCGCATCCCCGCTTCCAACTGGAGATCGGCCTGGTCAAACTCACGCACGCGGCGCGGCTGCGGACGCTGGATGAACTGATTAAACGATTGGAAGCGCTGGAATTGCGCCTGGGCGGCGGTGGTCCGGCGCCCGCCATCGGCGCTCGCCGGGCGGACCCGGAACCGGTCGAGAATCACGCGCGCCCGGCCCCTCCTCCCATGCCCCGCCGCGAAACAGCGCCGCCGCGCGAGACGGCCCCGCCGCGCGAATCGACACCGCCGCGGGAGGCGGCGCCACCGCGGGAAACGGCACCACCACGGGAGATGGAGCCGCCGCGCGAGACGGCCCCGCCGCGCGAATCGACCTCGCCGCCTGACGACCTGCCCGAGG
>DATEFT010000162.1:0-8925 GCA_035280505.1 Blastocatellia bacterium
ACGTTTCCGGTCAGGTGATGATTGAAACGAAAAGCGATCCTCGCTTCCGGGTTATGACGAAATAATGGGAAGGAGGTGACGAAGTTGTTCGGCCCTGACGGAATATCGGGCGACGAAGGCGCGCCGCGATCCTGAAGATATCGATAGACGAGGAACAGGTCGAGCCGGCCGGTGGCGGCAACCCTCGAATCCAAATAGACGACATGCTGGCGTGAATAGTAGATCGACCGGCCCCGATTCTGCACGGCGTTAAGGAAGAAGACGATCTCCGCCGTGTTGAACAGGTAATCGTAATTGTAGCCGCCCGTCAGCCAGAAGCGCGATTTCGGTTCCCAGGACGCCGAGACCGAGAATGAGCGGAAGTTGCCGTCATTGTTCACCTGCGGAGTCGGATTGGTCGTATCGGTGGCGGTAAAGGTCGAGTTGATTGAGACGGAATCGGTTACCTGAACGTTGGCCCGAACCCGGAACCGTTGAGATTCGAGCGGATTGATCCGGACGAAGGCATTGTTGGTCTCGCCCTTTTCATAACCGAAGAAGAGACTCGTGCTCTTGAGCGGGCGGTAGCGAAGGCCGCCGATGAAAGCATTGGTGTGCTGCGTATCCGACTCGCCGGTGGCGCCCGGCGCCGTCAGGGTCACGTCCCGGCGAGTGGCTCGCCAACCGGCGTTGGCCGAAAACTTGCGGCCGTAATTGAGCTGCAATTGGAGCGTGTTCCAGAACGAAGAGTAGTCGGTCAACCGGCTGTCGAAGGTTCCGGTGGTCGTGTTGGTCGTGGCACCGGTCGCCGCCCGCCGGATGCTCTGCGTCACGGCATCGAGATCTCCCAGAATCCGAAAAGAATAGTAACGGAAGGCATTGTTGATTGAGAGATGCTCGCCGAGATCATAGGTCAGCCCGACATCCGCCGAGGCGCTCGGCCGCTTGGCGTGCCCGTTGGTCACGATATTATTGAGCAGAATGGCGGTCGTCCCGTTGGAGGCGTTCCCCGTCGTCTGATCGAACTCATTGACGTTCAGCCGTTCCTCGGTGTGGCTGCCGAGCGCGACCAGGTGGAAACGTTTGGTGAGATCGCCCCGGATGCTGCCGTGCACGACTCCGGCCTTGGACCGCGTTGGATCATCTCGTTCAAAGAGACTCAGGCTGGACGAAGCCGTCGCCGGGTTGTTGCCGCGATTGACGGTTCCGGCATCCTGGAAATATTCGGTGTCATTCTTGAAAGAGCGATAGATGACGCCTCCGAAGAAATCCCAGCGACGATAGGTGGCATCCACGCCCAGGCGGTAATCGTTCGATTCCCACCGGGATTCGCCTTTGACCGGAAACTCGTCGCGCTCGTAGTCATAGGTCGTGAAGAACGGCCCGCTCGAAGTGCTGCGCGAATACCCCAGGTTGACTCGGACCGCCCGCTGCGGGAGGAGTTTGAGGTCGAAATCGGACATCCGCCGGTCCAGGTTGAGATTGTGCTGATTGAGACTGAAGGTCGGCAGAAAGCGATAGTAGTTGAACTGCCGGACTGTCCCATCGAAGCGATAGGTCCGCGCCTTCTCCATCCGGAAAGAATAGTACTGGCTGGCATCGCCTCCGCCGTTGTTGACGTCGGCGCGGAGAAAATCAAAGAGCGTTCCATGTCCGGAGATCGAGCGGGCATCCATCTGAAAATCGAGCACGCGCAACCCATCCCGTAGATAGAGATCCGAAAGAAACTTGTCGCGGCTGCCGCCGGTCTCCACCGACCGGTACCCGAGTTCCATGGATGAGGCCCAGGAATAGTCGCCGATGACGCGGCCGGTCTCGGCCGCCGTCTGTTTCTCCTCGGGCTTCTGCACGGCGTCACGCGCGCGAATGCTGCTATCGACGGGCCGCTTAACTTCCTGCGTGGTCTCGAGTCTCTCGACGCTGCTTTGCGCCTGGATGCGGAAGCCGTCGCCCGTCAGGAGAGCCAGAGCCGACGCGGTCAGCAGGCTCATCAACTTCAATGGTAATCGACTGTGGGTTTTCATCGGGTCGCCCTCTCTTTATCGGAAATAGACCGGACTCGTATTCGAGCCGTGAATCATCGCGTGGCACGTCGTACAGTTCTGGAACCGTGGCAGCGAAAGATTGTGGAATGACGGCGTCGCCGGCCCTGCGCCCTGTTCGGCCGGAGATCCCGGAACGTTCGAATGGCATTCAAGGCAGAGGAACCGGACCTCATTGCGCTTGAGCAGCTTGGAGTTGGTGGAGCCGTGGGGCGAATGGCACGACTGGCAGCCTTCGGTCTTGATCGGTGCGTGCTCGTAGACGAAGGGCCCGGCCTTGTCGGAGTGACATTTGACGCAATTGACCTCACCGCTGGCCCACGTGCGGAGTTGCTTCCCGACAAAGCTACCGTGCTGATTGTGACAGTCGGAACACTTCATGCCTCCTTCGGGAACCTGATGATGGAAAGGACGAGCGAAAGAGGTCTTCTGTTCGGCATGGCACTTGTAGCACCCTTCGGGTTCCGTCTCGCGGAGCAGAAACTCGGTGCGTTTGGGCGAATGCGAAGAGTGGCAGTCCAGACAGGAGACTCCATTGCGGGAGTGTTCGCTGCGCCGGAAATTGAATCGCTCACCGTTGCGGCCCTCCGTCCCTTCGTGGCACTTGAGGCAGATTGCCGAAGCGGCGGAGGAGGAGAGACTGTTGAGATTCGGCAACCTGGCCGCGGCGGTCCTGGCCGCATCGGAATAGAGCTGATTGACTTCGTCGTCCTTGCCTTCTTTGACCAGCCTCTGCGCGGTCTGGTAGTACTCGACGTGCAGCCTGGCCGGCCCGTGGCAGGCCTCGCAGCCACGCAGGTCTACCTGCGCGCCTTCACTCAGGGTCTTGCGATGAGTGGTGACCGCGAAGAATGCCGCCTGATCGGCGTGGCACTCCGCGCAGGTGTCGCTGCCCACGTATTGGTCGGCGTTCGCGGGCTGGGCTGTCGGCTTGGACTTCTGCGGGGCGTGATTTCTGTGCTGAGACTTCGGCCAGCCGGCGGCCAAAGCGGTGATCCTCGAAGTCATCAAGGGCGCCGCCGGCAGCAGCCCGAAGAGAATGATCAGGCTGATCTTGAGAGTACGCATAGGCTATTCCTCAGTTGGTTCTCGAGAGCCAATTGAATTAATGAGACCTCTGTTCATCACTGACTGCGATGGAGGTCGATTGCTTGTCTGATGAAATTCCCTGCCAAACTACAGATTGCAGGATCGAGCTTAACTCAGCTTGTGACCGGATTGCGGCGAAACAATTCCCTCGATCAGTTCAAGCAATCAGCGGGCCAATGGATAAAGCCTGTATTTGTCATTATGCAATCTTGGTCCCTCACCCCTCCCGGATTGACCTCTGCGTAATTTTGCGCATTCGGCTCTCTATCACTGCGAAATTCTCCACATTGGCATCAGGTAGTGGAGAACAGGTGGAACGTTAAGAGCCTGGTTCGGTTCGCCGGCTCTGCCTGATCTGCTTCAATCACGTTCTTTTGGCATCTTTGCCCTCACGGCTCGATCCAATGTTTGTCAGGCCTCGCCTGGCACATGGCTTGCCCACTTATTTTGCCGGACGAGATGATCACTCACCTTTCTCAGGTCACATCTCGCTGACGCCGAATTCATTTCCAGAAGATTGAAAAGGAGGGAACGAGAATGAGAACGAAAGACGCCATGCTTTCTCCGCAAATTACCTTTCGTCACATGAAGGCTTCCGAATCCGTCGCTGAGCGGATCCGCGAAGAGGCCGCCAAGCTGCAGACCTATTACGACCGCATTATGAGCTGCCGGGTGGTCGTCTATGCGTCGCACCAACACCATCAGCGCGGAAATCCTTACCATATCGGAATCGACCTGGGCGTGCCCGGTGGTGAAATCGTGGTCGGGCACGAGCCGGGATTGCGCGCTATCGCCCGCAAGACCGGCGAAGAGAAGAAGGCGAAGGATCTGGAGGTCGAGCTCTCTCACAAAGACATTTACGTCGCGATTCGGGATGCTTTCGACTCCGCTCGGCGACAATTGCAGGACTACGCCGACCGTCAACGCCGACGGAAAGGTACACCAGGTGATCAACTCGACAGTCAGGAACTGATCGAGCTCGGCTCCAACTCCAAGGCTCAAGAATAGCTCCAGCCGGGAATCGAAGATCGACGTTTCGAATCCAGGTCTTAGCTAAAATGCCGCCGTCAAGGCCTTGAGACGACGGCGGCTTCAGCAACTAGCTAGATGTCCGGTACAGCAAGATCTGGATTGTGGCGACGAATCAGCACCGCTCGCGGTACTGATTCAATCCGCTGGCGGAAACGAATTGATCATTACCGGCAATGATCAACAGCAGGTAGCGAGGAGCATGGCATGACCTAGTCTGTGGGATGACAAAGTCTGAATCGCCCCGGGATCTTGAATCAGCGAAGCTTTTCGAGCTTTTCCGGCTTTCAAAATTGAACTTCAGATATAAACCAGCAAGCCCCGTGCCTGAAAGCGAACGATGTCGAGACTGAGGATAGTTCTTTCCATTGTTGCAGAGGCGCGCCCCGAGCGCGTATTTTTTCGCAGGTCGCGGATTTTTCAGTTGGGGATTATTCGGCGGTCCCCGTCAGGCATCGGATTTGAGGATCGGCGCGGCTGCAGCCTGACTGATCAAATCCAGTGGGAGACTACGGGGAAATTTTTCGCGCGAGACCTCCGGCCGTCAAGAAATTTCCCCGCTTCGTTTCAAGGTATTGATTCAACGATCAACCATTTTAAGGGCAAGCGAGAGCACGTCTGTTGCGTATCCCTTTGGTGTTCACAGATCAATAGTTGCATTCGATGATCATCGGTTCATCACAAGGAGGGGATATGACCTACAAATCCGATGGAGAGATCAAAAGCGAAGTGATGTTTCAGCTAGGTTGGGACTCGCGGATCAATCAGATTGCGTTGCGGATTGGATTTTGTTCAGCAACTTACGGTCCGCAAGAGCAGAGCCTTGAATTGATTGCGACTGCGCCCCGGACGTCAGCGGAAACCATCGATTGAGCGCGTAAATTTGCGCAGACGACCCGGAATTCCTCCCAATCCGGAAACTCGGCCTGCTCCGACTACAACACTTAGGGCTGGCATCTTCTTTGCATAATGGCATTGGCAAAGGAGAGAACGCTTGACGTCATGGCTGGATGCCAAGCTTCGAGATCATTTATGGATACAATAACTCAAGTTTGCACTTCGGACGAAACCAACGCGAATAACGATCAACTCGAAGGTGTGGCGCTGGAAAGTTTGAATGAGTACGACACGATCCATGCGCACACACATAACAGCGATTATCAAATCTTCATTTTCGATCCCAAAACAGGGCGGGCGCTGGTGCAGGGTGGGCCGTACTTGTCCAAGCCGGTGGCGGCGGTTGTTTGCGGCTCAACCATCGGAGGAGGCATGCTCAAGACGGGCTGGCTCGGCATCGGACTGTGCATGGAGATCTTCGTCCATGGCCGCCGGTTGGTGACCAGTCCGGTCCAGTCCTTGAGCGTCTTGCGCGATCATTGACAGAGGTGAGAGCGAGGCGGCGCCGCCAAATTACCTGGCGGCCGCCGCCAATATCGGGGCGGTGATCGCCTGCGCCAGATTGACGCAGATTGGCATCAACCAGCCACGCTCACTCCCGACTGAAGCAATATTGTGTTCTCCCATCACGCCTCGCGCTTCGGTTAGACGGCCCAGGTCTTCTCCAGTTCCCGTGCGACCTGCTCGAAGGTCTCCAGCACACACTGGCCGACTATGGCCTCCGCCCGTTTGAAGGCCCTGTCCAGCTCCACTTTGTCGGCCTCATCAAAAAGCTCTTCCGCCAATCTGAAGAGAATCTGATCTTCCCTCTCCATATGGCAGGTCAACAGTTCGATATAGCGCCGGGCGGCATTGACGAAACGCCTGACCGATTCCGCGTCTCCGGCCGTATACCCACTGATTGCCCGATAGAGTTCGGCGACCAGTTCACGCTCGACTTCATGCTGATGCACCAATGCGCCAAGCGGTCCGCCTTGGCGTCGGATGCCTTTCCGTTCCAGCGCCGGGAAAAAATATAGTTCCTCTTTCCAGTGATGATACCGATCGGTGAAAGCCCGGATGAAATCGTGAACCTGAATCAGGGCCGCGGGCGGCACGGCCTGATTGCTCCCGAGCCTCAGGCAGATGCCGTTGAGCGCACGCAGACCCAATTCAATCACCCGGTGCTCATGTTTAAGCGTATGGATCGGGTTCGACATTGAAAACGCCTCCTTTTTGGCGTCGATTATAGGAACCGGCCGATCCGTCAACGGCGACGAGCAGACGCGGCGGCAGATTGGAAGCGTTCGAGCGTTTGCGCGCGACGCGGACGGAACAGCCGGTGTCAGTCGCGACTTGTTGCGAGACGCTGCCGAGAAACAGGCCGCCCAGAGCCGAACCGGACGGCGGCGGTAGCCAGGACTCGGCAACCGAAAGCACCGTCACCGCCAGATCTTGCGGCAATCCTGCCCGTTGGAGGTCGGCCGGCGCCGCGTCAGCGCAATCCGAACCGTCATAGGCTACTAATATTTTCATCTTCTCGTTCATCGCGTCTCCTTCCCATTCTCATCACCTCATCGCGGCTAAGGGCACGGTCTGTCCGGGCCGGTTGCTATCGTAGATCAGCACGATCATGCCGGGAGCCGCGATCTCATAGAATTCCTTGGCGGCAAACATCGGAATCCGAATGCATCCATGACTCGCCGGTCGGGTCGGTACGGAAGGATTGCCATGAATGGCGATCCCGTCGTAGAGATAACTTGGATAATAGAGCAACCCCAGAGGGCTTTTGCGCCATCCTTCGATTTTGTAAGCGACAGTGAATCGCCCGAGAGGGGTGACCGCCCGACGGGTTCTGCCGCCCTCAGTAAAGAACTCGCCTGAACCCGTGGAGACGGGGAGGATTCGTGAGACCAGGCCTTCGTCATCGACGACAAACAGGACTTGACGATCTAGATCGATCTCGAGGTGGGCGGCTCCGGGTTCGCGCGCCTGAGGACGACATCCATGACGTAAGGCCTCGAGTTCCGCTTCCGTCAAAACTCCCGTGCGCGGCCGGCCTTCGACCTTCTGAAAGGCAATCAGCGCATGGCGGAGCGAGACATCCAGTCCCTCGGCACCAAGATCTACCCAATAGCCGAGCGAGATCAACAATCCGCCGGCCTCTTCGAGCGCCTCTTCAGAGACCTCGGGTCGTTTGGGCGATCGCCTGGGCTTGGTCGTTTGTTTCGGCGGCTCCGGTCCGGCTTGCCGTATCCGGGCTACCTCTCCGGTGAGACCGGCGAGTGGCGCCTGCGCCGTACCAATCAGCCAAAGTAGCAACAGGGCAGCAAGGGCGTGGAATATCATCCCGCAGCCGGTTTCACACTTTGAATCTCGGTTTCTCATATTTCATGCTTAAGGCAAATAGGGGGCCATTCCGAATTACGCGGAATGGCGGGGCGTGTAACGAGAGACGAGAGGGTCAAGTTTGCAGGTGGGAACGGATAGTCGATAGATAACATTCAGGGCGGAGCTGACAGTCCACCGGTTCATTTGAGAACAAGAGGGACGGCGGCTACTGCGTAAATTTCCCACCTTCGTTGCGTAAAAGCGCCCATCAATCGCGACGCATTAGTGAATAAGGGCCGAAGTCGTTCAGTTTAGCCCCGGCTTCAGCAGGCATATCTCTTGCAGCGTAGGTGTCGGATGGCTGAAACCTGATCGATGAAAAGCCGCTGGTTTGCGGAATCAAGATCATCGATGAGGCATGGAGGTATCAAATGAAAATCCTATTAGCCGTAGATGGTTCGAGAAGCAGTGAAGTGGCGGTGAATAGAGTCGCGCGGCGCCCCTGGCCGGAGGGCAGCAAGATCAAAGTGATTTCAGTCGCCGAGGCGCACTTGCCTTTCACCCCGGAGGTGGGGTTGCTGCCGGCCCAATTTTACGACGAACTGGAGCGAGCGGCATCTAGTCATGCCGAGTCCATCGTCGCCGGCGCCGTGGAAAAATTGAGAGAACACGCCGGGCCGCAGATCCGAATCATCGGTGAGACCATGTCCGGATCGCCCAACGAAGCCATCGTCAGAGAAGCCGAGAGCTGGGGCGCTGAACTGATCGTGATCGGGTCGCATGGCCATCGCGGATCAAAACGTGGGTTGCTGGGCCCGGTGGCCCAGGCCGTGGCCTTGCAGGCGAAGTGCTCGGTCGAGATCGTGCGGGCACCGCATCTGGATGGAATCAACGATTAAACAGATAGAGGGAACTCATTTCGTTATCATGGGGTTTGATCAGGATTTCTCGTGAGTGGCTTTAGAAAAGGATGAGCGAATTTGCGATATCCCCCTCTCTGACAATTTTATTATACCAAAGTCTTGCCCGGAATGCCGGTTTTAGGCCCTCAAAAAACACTATTAAAAACTTGTCTGAAATTTCCCACTGTAGATGATGTCATAGGCTAACTTCAGAGCCGAAGAAGTCCAAAAAGAGCTCTCAATGAAAGAGGATTCGATGGCCCATGGTGCCGTCGGACAAGTATTTCATCCGGTTCATCCTCAACACAAAGGAGAAACTCGCATGAACAGCTCTGTGAACGCCTCGCAATTACACATTCCGTGTCCTGAGGACGCAGATCGGCCCGGCGACAAGCCGGCACTGCATGACGCGACAGACGGGCCTGGTCTGCTCGATCGCATTCTGAACACGCCAAGCCTCGAACAGGTCATCCCCCGGCTGCGGCCCGATCTGCTTCACCGAGTCATTCAGACCTGCGGGCTTGAGGATTGCGGCGAGATCGTGGCGCTGGCAACGCCGGAGCAGTTGACGCGCATTTTTGATCTCGACTTGTGGCGCGCCGCCCAGGCCGGACGGGACGAGCAGTTCGACGCCCACCGTTTCGGCGTATGGCTCGAAGTGCTGGTGGAATCCGGCG
>DATEFT010000163.1:0-4134 GCA_035280505.1 Blastocatellia bacterium
CGCGACCTGCAATTCAGCGACGGCCAGTGGGTGCGCGGCAAGAGCCTCGACGGCTTCGCGCCGCTCGGCCCCTTCATCACGACCAAGGACGAAATTCCCGATCCGCAAGCGCTCAAGATCGAAGGCAGCCTCAACGGCACGATCATGCAGTCGTCGAATACGAAGATGATGATCTTCGGGGTGGCCTATCTGATCCATTACATCTCCCAGGCCATCACCCTGGAGCCGGGCGATGTGATCGCCACCGGAACGCCGGAGGGCGTGGGCGTCTTTCGCAAACCGCCGGTCCTGCTCAAGGACGGCGACGTCTTCGAAGTCATCATCGAGAAGGTGGGCACGCTGCGAAACTCCTTCGTCGCGGCTCCCAAATCCTGAAGCAACCCGAGCGACCGCGAAACGCGCGAAACACGCGAAAACTTGATTTCGCGTGTTTCGCGCATTTCGCGGTTAACCAATCTCCGATCCATCTAATGGTGACCACATGAGCGAATACTTTATCGGCATCGACAGCGGCACCCAGAGCACGAAGACCATCCTGTTGGACGCGGCCAGCGGAGAGATCGTCGCCGGCGCGACCCGCACCTACGAATTGATCGAAGGCCTGCCGCCCGGCTACAAGGAGCAGAATCCGGCGGAGTGGATCGACGCCGTGCGCGAGACGATCAAGAGCGCGCTCGACCAGTCGGGCGTCGATCGCAGCCGGGTGCGCGGAATCGGCGTCTCCGGACAGCAGCACGGTTTCGTCGCGCTGGACGAGACGGATCGGGTCATCCGGGCGGCCAAGCTCTGGTGCGACACGAGCACCAGCCCCGAATGCGAGGAGCTCATCGATCGGCTCGGAGGATTGGAGAAGACCATCGAGGCTCTCGGCAACGGGATCCCCGCGGGTTTCACCGCCTCGAAGATCCTCTGGCTCAAGAAACACGAACCGGAGAACTACCGGAGGCTCCGCTGGGTCCTGCTCCCGCACGACTATCTCAACTTCTGGTTGACCGGCGCCAAGACGATGGAGTGCGGCGATGCTTCTGGCACTTCCCTGCTGGACGTCCGCCATCGCCGGTGGCAGACGGCGGCCATCGACGCGATCGATCCGAACCTGAGCCGGATGTTGCCGCCGTTGATCGCCTCGGATGAGATCGCCGGTACCCTGCGGCCCGAGCTGGCCGCCGAACTGGGCCTCTCCGATCAGGTCCTCGTCAGTTCCGGGGGCGGCGACAATATGATGGGCGCGATCGGCACCGGCAATGTTCGCGACGGAGTCGTCACCGTCAGCCTCGGCACCTCCGGCACAATCTACGCCTGCTCTTCGCATCCGGTGATCGATCCGCAGGGCGAGGTCGCGGCGTTCTGCGACTCGACTGGGCGCTGGCTCCCGCTGGTCTGCACCATGAACGTGACGGTCGCGACCGAGATGGTCCGCGAACGTTTCAACCTCTCCCACGATCAGTTGTCGGCCGCCGCCGCCTCGACGCCCGCCGGCAACGACGGGCTGATGCTGATCCCCTTCTTCGAGGGCGAACGGACGCCGAACGTCCCGGACGGCGCCGGCGTCTATTTCGGCCTGCGCGACCAGACCTTCTCGGTCGCCCACTTTGCGCGGGCGGCCATGGAAGGCACGACCCTGGGATTGAACTACGGTTTGAATCGCCTGCGAGAGCTCGGCATCGGGCCGCGAGAGATCCGGGCGACCGGCGGCGGCTCCAAGAGCGCGGTCTGGCGCCAGATCCTGGCCGACATCTTCAATGCCGAGGTGGTCTGTGTGAAGAACGAAGAGGGCGCGGCCTTCGGCGCGGCGGTGCAGGCGTTATGGGCCGCTCGCAAGCGCGAGGGCCGGCCGGTCGGCATCGAGGAACTCTGCGACCGGCTGGTGACGCTCGATGAATCGACGCGAGCCAGGCCGGAGCCCGGCCGGGTCAAACTCTACGAGCAATTGCAGTCGCTGCACAACCGCGTGGTGCGGGATCTGGGTCCCGCTTTCACCGCGCATCGCAAATTGATCGGTTGAGGTCGATCAGGTCACGCCGTCGCGGGCGAAATCCTCGATCGACTCCTCGGAATAGCCCAGCTCTTTCAGCAAGGCGCGCGTATGCTCGCCCAGTCCCGGCGGAGGCGACTGCATGGCGCCGGGCGTGGCCGAGAGCTTCACCAGCGGCGCGATCTGGCGAACTCGGCCCTCCTGCGGATGGTCGAGTTCGGCGATCACTCCGCGATGCCGGATCTGAGGATCATCGACCATCTCGGCCAGATCCTTGACCGGCTCCAGACAGGTGTCCACGCCGGCAAAGGCCGCCTGCCATTCTGCCATCGTCCGCTGCCGAAAGATCTCCGTCAAAACCTCGATCACTTCCGGTTGACGCGCCCGGTCGAATTGCAGTTCGATCAGATCCGGACGCCCGAGCACACTGCAGGCCGCCTCCCAGAATTTCGATTCGAGCGCGCCGAGCGCCAGATAGCGGCCGTCCCCGGTTTCGTAGACGCGATAGCAGGCATACTCCCCGGTCAAACTCTCCCCGCCACGTTGCGGTTGCTCGCCGCCGGAGAGAAAGGTCGCGAACGGAATGAACATCGACGACAGAACGCAATCGGTCATCGAGATGTCGATCAGTTGCCCCCGGCCCGTGCGTTGGCGCGCCTGGAGCGCCAACAGGATCCCGATCACCGCGTGCAGGCTGCCGCCGGCCAGGTCGGCCATCTGGACTCCGGGAATCACCGGCGGTCCGCCCTTCATGCCGTTGATCCCGAGCAGACCGGCGACGGCAATATAGTTGATGTCATGCCCCGCCCGGTCGCGATAAGGTCCGTCCTGACCATATCCGCTGATGGCGCAATAGATCAGGCGCGGGTTGACCTCCGCGAGCGTCTGATAGCCGAGCTGCAGACGATCCATCACTCCCGGACGAAAACTCTCGATCACGACGTCGGCCCGCTCGACGAGTTTGAGAAAGATCTCGCGCCCGGCGGGCCGCTTCAGATTGAGCGTGAGGCTGCGTTTGTTGCGGTTGGCGGCCAGAAAAAAGGCGTTCGGCCGCTCGAGACCGGCCCGCCAATAACGCATCGGATCGCCCTGACCGGGCTCCTCGATCTTGATCACGTCGGCGCCGTAATCGCCGAGCATCATGGTGGCGACCGCCCCCGGCAACAGCCGGGTCAGGTCGAGGACCGAAATTCCATCAAGCGGTTTCATCGATGTTCCATACTCCCGGCAATTCCAGGTTTGATCCCAGGCTGTCAGTTTCATTGCCATGGGTCAGATAGTGCTTCAAGCAAATCTCGAGTCTCAGAAAACCAGTCTTTTAGGCCTTCTTTATAGCTTCGGTTCTATATTCGACTCAAGAACTGATTTGATATATCGTTTTTTGGCAGAGGATTTATCTGCCACAAGTTGATGCAGTTTTTCTGCCTGTGCACGATACTCTTCACCATCTCCCGCTTTGAATAGATAGAAGTACGGGATTAATGATTTTGAGGACCTTAGCTGCTCCTTCTCCATAATGGATTCATCTTCACCAAGCCTGATGAATTGAAAATACCTCCGCCAAAAGTCAATTTCGGCATCCCGCCCAAAACGAGCCTCCGCCTCGTCAAGCAGATGGGTTGCTCGTTCCCAGGCATGATCTACAAACTCATTAGATAGATGATAGGATGAAAGATATCCGCCGTCTGTACAGACGAAGTATAGTACGGCCAAATTTATCAACAACTCGAGATCCGCGTCAGGATCTATGATCGCTTTTTCATATGCGTCAGCAGCCTCAATAAGTTTCTCTTCTCTATCTAGTTTATATGCTAGTTCTTTGTACGTCATCTGTGTGCTCCAGGTAAGTTGACACCTGCATCGATAATTTTTCCATTCCTTGTGTAAACCCACACTTGTTTACCATTTCTGAAAACCTGCGTGTAAGCCTCAACTCCGGCTTTAGCCGCTGCCGCCGGCAACGGGAAGTTAGATCTGTAATTGGTAGGTTTTGTCGCAACGGCCTCAAATAACTTCATATATCCGGCTCTTGCTCCGAGCGTCGAAGGGTTCACGTGGCCAACAGCGTCCCTAAATATATGACCGAGTAGCGGCTTGGAATATCTTCCAAGGCTGCCGACCAACGATCCTAGTGCGGCAGTAGCCACATCTTGATTGTT
>DATEFT010000164.1:0-8346 GCA_035280505.1 Blastocatellia bacterium
AGGCGCGAATTCCGTTCGGACCGCGCGGCGCCGGGACGGGCCTGAGCTCGGGATCCATCGCCATCGGCTGTGAAAAGAATCAGCGTTCCGTCATCATCGAGTTGGCGCGCATGAACCGGATTCTCGAGATCGATTACCCGAATCAACGGGCCATCGTGCAGCCGGGCGTCGTCAATATCAAGCTCTCCCAGGCGGTGGCGGCGCACAACTATCACTATGCGCCCGATCCCTCGTCCCAGAACGCCTGTACGATCGGGGGCAACGTCGCGGAGAACTCCGGCGGGCCGCATTGCCTGAAATACGGCGCGACGACCAATCACATCCTCGGGCTGGAGGTCGTGCTGCCGACCGGCGAGATCATCCAACTGGGCGGCGCCGGAGCCGAGTCCATCGGCTATGACCTGCTCGGAACCTTCGTCGGCAGCGAGGGCACCTTCGGAATCACGACCCGGATTACGCTCCGGTTGACGCGGACCCCGCAGGCGGTGATCACCCTGCTGGCCGATTTTCTGGACCTCGACCACGCGAGCCGCGCCGTTTCGGCGATTATTGCCGCCGGAATCCTGCCCGCCGCCCTGGAGATGATCGACCGGGTCACCATCAACGCCGTGGAGGATTCGGTCTATGCCGCCGGGTACCCGCGCGACTCCGCCGCCTGCCTGATCGTCGAACTCGACGGGCTGCGGGCCGGACTCGAGACGCAGGCCCGGCTGGCGGCGGAGATTTGCACGCAGAACCGCGCCCGCTCGGTGCGCGAAGCGCGCGACGAGACCGAACGCAAAAAGCTCTGGGCCGGGCGCAAGGGCGCCTTCGGGGCGCTGGGACGCGTGAGCCCGGATCTGCTGGTGCAGGATGCGGTCGTCCCACGAACCAAGTTGCCGGACGTCCTGGCCGGAATCTACCAGATCGGCGCCAAATACGGGCTCAAACTCTCGACGGTTTTCCACGCCGGGGATGGAAATCTCCACCCGAACCTCAACTTCGACGGCCGCAATGAAGACGAGGTCGCCCGCGTCACCGCCGCCAGCAAGGAGATTATGAAGCTGTGCGTCGATGCCGGCGGTTCGATCACCGGAGAGCATGGGGTCGGAGCCGACAAGATCGAGTATATGCCGATGATCTTCGATCAGGCGTCGCTCGATGCCATGCTGGCGGTGAAAGACGTCTTCAACCCGTTGGGACTCTGCAACCCCGGCAAGGCTATCCCGGCCCAAAGGATGTGCCGCGAATATCGCCAACTAAAGAAAGAGAGAGCCTAGTACTTTGCGTCTTTCGCGGTTTCGAACAGACACTTCCAGAAACTTACCGTTCAAAGTACTAGAGGGAGAACATCACCATGAAGATCCGCCTATCTTTGATCATCCTGACCATCTTGCTTCTGCCTGCCGCAGCCGCGGCGCAAGAGAGCGCCGATGACTCGCCGGAAGCGGTAAAAAAACGTCATGACCAGATGAAACAGCGCCTCGCCGATTGGCCGCAGATCAATCGATACCGGGATGCCAACACCAAGGTTCCGCTTCCCGCCAAGAACGAAAATCGCGTCGTCTTCATGGGCGATTCGATCACCGATGGATGGAAGCTGGCCGAATACTTTCCCGATAAACCGTATGTTAATCGCGGCATCAGCGGACAGACGACCCCGCAGATGCTGATCCGCTTTCGCCCCGACGTCATCGCCCTCAAACCGAAGGTCGTCGTGATCCTGGCGGGAACCAACGACATCGCCGGGAACACCGGGCCCATGACCCTCGAAATGATCGAGGACAACTATGCTTCCATGGCTGAATTAGCGCGGACCAATGGGATCAAAGTCGTCTTCGCCTCGGTGCTGCCCATTCACGATTACGGCAAAGCCAAGCGGTCCGAAGCCCGGCAACCGGAACAGATTCTCAAACTCAACCAATGGCTGAAGAGTTACTGCTCGGCCAACGGCCATCTCTATCTGGACTATTTCAGCAAAGTCGTGGACGAGAAGGGGATGCTGCGGGCGGAACTGGCCAACGACGGACTGCATCCGAATGCGGAAGGCTACAAGATCATGGCCCCGCTGGCCGAAGCGGCCATTCAGCAGGCGCTCAAGAAGAGATAGCCGATGCGCGCGCGGGCCGGTCCGACGGCCGATCCGAGCCTTCTCGCCTGATCGACCATTCCCCCGGTCACCCAGGGAAAGCCATGCACAAGATTACAGTCATCCGCGGCGATGGCGTGGGACCCGAGATCAGCGAGGCCACGATTCGCGTGATCGAGGCGACCGGGGTCAAATGCCAGTGGGAATATGCGCGCATCGGCCGGGAAGCTGAGGCGGAAACAGGCCATCCGCTGCCGGCCGAAACTCTGGCCCTGATCCGCGGCACCGGCGTGGCGCTCAAAAGCCCGGTCATCGTCGAAAAGATGGGGAGCAAGGTCGTCATCACTCGCGACGACCTCACCCAGCGGGTCTATTCAACCGTCAATTCCGCACTCAGGCTCGAGCTGGGGGCCTACGTCAACGTCCGCCCCGTGCGCGCCTTTGAGGGTGTCCACGCGCATGCTCCGAAGTTGGATGTCGTCGTGATCCGCGAACTGACCGAGGATATCTACAGCGGATATGAACATCGCATCGGCGATGACGCGGCCGAAGCGATCAAAATTACCACCCGTAAAGCGTCCGAGCGGGTGGCGCGGTTCGCGTTCGAATATGCGCGGCGCCATCGCCGCCGCCGGGTGAGCGTCATTCACAAGGCCAATGTGCTGCAGTTGACCGACGGCCTGTTCCTGCGTTCCGTTCGCGAGGTCTCCCGCGACTATCCGGAGCTACAGTTGGACGACGCGATGGTCGATGCCTGCGTCTACCGGCTGGCATCTCAGCCGGAGGGCTGGGATGTCCTGCTGATGCCCAACCAGTACGGCGACATCATTTCGGACCTCTGCGCCGGACTGGTCGGCAGTTTCGGCCTGGCCCCGGGCGCCAATTTCGGCGACGGCGTCGCCATCTTCGAGGCGGCCCATGGCGCGGCGATGGATCTGGCCGGGCAGAACCGGGTCAATCCGGCAGCCCTGATCCTGTCGGGCGCGATGATGCTCGATCACCTGGGCGAAGTCGAAGCCGCCCAGCGCATTCGCGACTCCGTCCGCACGGTCATCAAAGACGGCCGGGCCATCACTCCCGACCTCGGAGGTTCGGCAAAGACCACGGCCATGACCAATGTCATTATCGATCACCTCTGATCGTTTGGTTTACAAAATGAAATTTATCAAAACCCTCTATCTGGTAGCCGGCATCTACGGCCTGATCGTCTTGCCTCCCATGTATTTTCTGGAAGAGAAGATCGGTCTCGATTACCCGCCGCCGATCACCCATCCGGAACACTTTTACGGGTTCATCGGGGTGGCGATCGCCTGGCAGATCGCCTTTTTGATCATGGCGAGAGACCCGGCGCGGTATCGCTCCATCATGATCCCGTCCATCCTGGAGAAGGTCGGATACGGAATCGCGGTGGTGACGCTCTTCTCCCAGGGCCGGGTCTCCACGACCCTGCTCGGATCCGGAATTATCGACCTGGTCTTCGCCGGGTTGTTTCTCCTGGCCTACTTCAAAACAACCTCAGGCCAGCGGCCCAACCCGGCGTCCAGGTAGTCGCATCGGGATTCGCCCACGCTCATCCGGTGCGTTTCAATTTCCCGGTCTTCTTGGCCCAACCCTCGACATAACCGAAGACCCACAGGCCGACCGGGATCATGACCACGCCCATCAACGAGAGCACCAGCAGTTCGGACGAGACGGCGCTGATCGGCGCGATCGACGATTCACCCGGCGGCGAGCCGGCGGAATCGATCCCGATCAGTTTCCGGCAGGCCGAGAGCGCGTAGGTGGCCGGCGAGAGCGCCGCCAGCGGCTGGACCCAGCGGGGCAGGACATCCAGCGGGTAGTAGACGCCCGAGACCAGCAGCAGGCACCCCTGGAAGATGTTGGTCGCCTCTGCGCCCCGCTCCGGACTGAGGACCGGCAGGACCGCGGCCACCAATCCCAACCCGATGAACGCCAGGCTGCTGACGATCAAGACCACCAGAATCCCCCAGAGATTGGCGCGGGAGAGATCTAGTTTGATAAAGAGCGCCAATCCGGCGAGAATCACCGCCAACCGCATAATGCTGTAAAAGGTCGCGTACAGGCTGACCCCGAACAGATGGGTCAGCCGCGAGACCGGAGCCATGAAGGTATATTCCAACGTCCCCTCCCAGCGCTCGAAGGCGATCGAGCAGGAGATCTCGTTGAAGAGGACCGAGAGAAAGCTCCACAAGAGCACGCCGACCAGGAGCGTTAAAGTCAGCCGTTCGTCTTTGGCGGCCACTCCGATCAAGGCAATCGTGGCCGAGCTGACAAAGGCATAGAAGGTGAAGACGATCACCCACGAGAAGTATCGGCGTGAGAGATGAAAATCACGGAAGACGAAGGCCCAGGCCTGCCGTTTCATGATCACATAGTTCATCATAGTCCTCCTCCCTAGTTTGTGTTCTCTTCGGTCAAGGATCCACCGGTCAGCTTGATGAATGCATCTTCCAAAGTGGACGTTTGCGCCAATTGTTTGAGCCCCTCGGTCGAACCTTCGGCCACGAGCTTCCCGCGCGCCAGAAAACCGATTCGCGCGCAAAGCCGTTCGGCCTCGGCCATGTCGTGGGTGGTCAGCACGATGGTCGTGCCTTCCTCCGCCCGCAGCTCTTCGAGGAATTGCTGGACGTCACGGCGGCTCTTGGGATCCAACCCCGTCGTCGGCTCGTCCAGCAACAGCATGGGCGGGTTGATCATGAGGGCCCGCGCAATCGCGACCTTCTGCTGCATGCCCCGGCTCATCTCCTCCAACGGATCGGTGAAGCGGCGCGTCTCCAGACCCAGTCGCGCCAGAATCTCGAACGCTTTCTTCTCAGCCTGCTCCGGGTTGAGACCATACAGATATGCGGTATAGAGCAGGTTCTCTCTCGCCGACAACTTCTTATAGAACGCCGCATCGACGCTGACTCGGCCGATCTTCCACCGCACCTCCCGCTCGTCCTCCGGCAACCGATGACCGAGCAGGCGAACTTCGCCCTGATCGGCGATCAGCAACGTCGAAAGGATCCGGATCAGTGTCGATTTACCGCTGCCGTTTTGGCCCAGTAGCCCGTATGTTTCACCGAATGCCACGTTGAATGAAACATCGTTGACCGCGCACTCCTCCGTATATTTGTACTTCATAAAACCTTCGCGCTGACGTTTCCGGAAGATCTTCTTCAAGTGGGAAACCTCAATCGCGTGGCTCTTAATCCCGGGCGATATTGAACTTAACTGGGGCCTCTCAATCGTGGCCCGTTGCCAAGCCTCTTTCACAAAGCCTCCTTTGGCAAGATCCAACTTCGGATTTTCTATGGGGATTGAATGACGATGGTGGGCTGAGAGATTCGACGAGATGCCAGACAACGCATCTTGAAGGTAGAACTTACTTACAGATCGATCACATCGTGAGCTCTCAACCGGTTAATGGTGCAGCAGTCTCGACTTCATAGGGACTCTCCTTTCCTTAAACCGCGAAACACGCTGAATCGCGTCTTTCGCGGTTTCCAATAAAGACTTAAACCCTTTGGTTTGATGAAGACTTCTTACTGATCGGTCGAAGCCTTGGTCACGGTCTCGGCCTCCTCGATCGCCTCGGCCAGGGCGCGCTGCTCGTTCTTCTCCGTCAATTGCGCGGCCAACGCCCGAAGCTGAGGGATTTGGCGCATGGCCCCCTCCTTCAACTTATTGAGGGCCTTCTCGAGCGCCGGATTTTTAGTGGTGCGATTTAAAGCATCGTCCAACTTCTCTTCGGCTTCTTCCAGTATACGTTTGTAATCCTGGAGCAGTTCCAGTTTACTGCCGGTCGGAAGCGGCCCCCAGGCCTCCTGCTCCTTCTTTTTCTGGGTCGCGTTGGGATTGGTCAGGACCAGCACGCGCCGATCGCCGGCTTTGACATAGATCTCGATTCGCTTGTCGAGTTCTTGAACCTCGCGAACGAGCTCATCCTCCTTCTCGGTCAGATGGTCTCTATTTTTACTCTGAGTGCCGGGCGGGGCAGGTTCAAGACCGAAGGCCGAGACGCCGATGCCGGTCAGGATTAAAGCCGATAAGAGGACCGCGGAGCGGACTAGCCGGTGGGGATTCTGTGAACGCATGCTCTCTCCTTGAATCTTGAATCACTGTCTCTTTTTGCCTTTCCCCTCTTTGATCAGTCTCTGGAGGGGAGGCATCCGTAAGTTCACTTTATCGATCTCAAGCTGGTTCTCCGATGAGGCCAGCGACAGGAACTGCTCATAGGCTTTCAGCGCCTGCTCATAATCACCGAGTTTATCGAAACAGATGCCGAGAAAATAGAGCGTGATGGCCGCCCGCTTCTGATCGCCCCGATTTCGGTGATAGTTGAAGACCCAGATAAATTCCGACGCGGCGCTCGGATAGTTTTCCGACTCGAAGAACGCCGTCGCGAGGTTGGTATGGGCGAAATAGGCCGTCTCGTCCTTCAATCCCTGGCCGAGCGCTTTTTTGAGGGTCTCGATCGCCTCCGGAAAACGGCGCAATTTGACCAGCGCCGAGCCGACGCCGATCAGATGCGCCGGCTGAGCGGGCTCGAGCTTCGCCGCCGCGGAATATTGTTCCAACGCCTTCTCCGGTTGGGTCGAGAGATAGAGTTCGGCCAGTTGGGCCTGCAGATCGGCGCGGGTCGGCTGTGCCTTGACCAGGGCTTCCAAATCGGCGATCGCCTCACGCCCCTGGCCCGATTCGATCATCGTCGCCGCCAGGGCGGTCCGCGCCTCCAGATTGGAGGGTTCCGCGCTCAAAACCTCGCGGCAGAGCGCGAGCGCCTCCGGATATTGTTTAAGCTGTCCATAGACCGTCGCCAGCCGGAGTTTGGTTCGGGCCAGCGGTTCGAGGGCCACTGCCGCGCGGAGGTCCGTAATCGCCTCCTTGAATCGATTCTGGCTGATAAAGATTTCGGCCCGATAGAGGAGCGCCAGGGCGGCGTTCGAATCGCGCTTGATCGCTTCATTCAATAATGAAAGGGCTTCGTCGGGCTTCCCGCCGGCCATCAACGCCATGCCGATCAGCGAATAGTTGACGGCGCGCTCGTCCCCGTCGGCGATGGCGGCCCGTCCCTCGACGATCGCCTCGGCCGGTTTGTTCTGAGCCATCAGGATCCCGGCCAATTCCGAATGGGCCCGTCCCGAGTGCGGGTTCAGTTCCAGGGCGTGGCGGAAAGCCTTCTCCGCCTCGTCCGGCTTAGACTCGGCGACCGCAATCTCGCCCAGGGCGACCTGAACGCGGGATGAGATCTGGCGCTGCTCCGGCGAGGCCTCCGCCTCGGCCAGTTGCGCCTCGACACTTTGAAATGAGGTTCTGGCCTCCGCATACCGGCGGAGCGAGAGATAGGCTATTCCGCGTTGAAATTCCGCCTGCCAGAGTTGTGGATCGTGTTTGAGGGCGTCGGTATAGAGTTGAATGGCTTTGGGCAGATCGCCCGCCTGGTGAGCATTTTGTCCGGCTTCAAAGAGATCCGCCGCCTGCTGTTCAGCACTGACGACCTCGGCTTCGCGGGTCTTGGGAGCCGCCTGGCCGCGCCTGGGCGTCTGCGCCGGCGCCCCCGGGACCAGCCACCAGCAGATCACGGCGACCAAGCTGATCCTGAATATCAGTGACATTGCGGCTTCTCCTCCCGAACCAAATTTCGATCACCGCATGTATGCAACAAAGGCCGTAGAAATGCAAAGAGGCCGTTTCAGTAAATTACTGAAACGGCCTCTTTCAAAATTAATTCCGGCAACTACCTACTCTCCCACGCAGTTGCCCGCGCAGTACCATCGGCTCAAGAGGGCTTGACTTCCGTGTTCGGGATGGGAACGGGTATGACCCCTCCGATATAGCTACCGGAAAACTTTTAAAACTGAATAGGCAATCTAGAATTCGCTCGTCAACTATGCTTTTTGCCTTGCGCGAGCTTGAACATTACTTGCCCTGGGCAAATTTTATGGTCAAGCCGATGGACTGATTAGTACTGGTCAACTGAACACATTACTGTGCTTACATACCCAGCCTATCAACGTGGTAGTCTTCCACGAGTCTCATAGGGAGCACTCATCTCCGGTCGGGCTTCACGCTTAGATGCATTCAGCGTTTATCCCTACCCAACTTAGCTACCCAGCGGTGCCGCTGGCGCGACAACTGGTACACTAGAGGTTGGTCCAACCCGGTCCTCTCGTACTAAAGTCAGATTCCGTCAATGCTCCTGCGCCCACACCAGATAGGGACCAAACTGTCTCGCGACGTTTTAAACCCAGCTCACGTACCGCTTTAATAGGCGA
>DATEFT010000165.1:0-5576 GCA_035280505.1 Blastocatellia bacterium
AAGGCAGGTCTCTTGAATTTGGATTCCAAACCGCGAAACACGCGAAAGACGCGGAATTGATTAATTTCGCGTCTTTCGCGGTTGGTAGACCAATTTTATGAGCGATGTAATTAGAGGGAGGGATCGATGAGAACGCGATACGAGATGTTGGCGGTCGGTAGTGAGGAGCTTGAAACAGAGGCGCAGCCGGGCCGCCGGGTCGGCGATGATTCGGACGAGGCGCTGCTGGACGCTTATTCGCGGACGGTGATCGGGGTGGCCGAGAGGGTGAGCCCCTCGGTCGTCAACATCGAGATTCAACGGCAGGTCGAAGGGGGGCGGGGCCGGCCCGGCCGCGGGCCGCAGGAGGCGCGCGGAGGCGGGTCCGGATTCATCTTCACGCCGGACGGTTTCATTCTCACCAACAGTCACGTGGCCCACGGGGCCAGCCGGATGGAGGTGACGCTGGCCGACGGGCGGCAGTTCGAGGCGCAGTTGATCGGCGATGATCCGGACACGGATCTGGCGGTGATCAGGATCAACGCTCCGAATCTGGTGCCGGCGGTTCTGGGCGAATCGCAGAAGATCAAGGTCGGGCAACTGGTGATTGCCATCGGCAATCCTTACGGTTTCCAGAGTACGGTGACGGCGGGAGTGGTCAGCGCCCTGGGGCGTTCGCTGCGCGCCTCGTCGGGGCGGTTGATGGATGACGTGATCCAGACCGATGCGGCGCTCAATCCCGGCAACTCCGGCGGCCCGCTGGTCAATTCGAGCGCCGAGGTGATCGGGGTCAATACGGCGATCATTCTTCCGGCGCAGGGCATCTGTTTCGCGATCTCGATCGACACGGCGAAGTTCGTGGCGGGTCGGCTGATCCGCGACGGGCGCATCAACCGCAGTTTCATCGGATTGGCCGGACAGAACGTTCCGCTGCCGCGGCGATTCGTGCGTTTCTACAACCTGCCGGTCGGGAGCGCGGTGCTGGTCGTTTCGCGCGAGCCGGAGAGCCCGGCGGGCCGGGCCGGGGTCCTCGAGGGCGATCTGATCGTCGGATTCGATGGGCGACCGGTGGCCGGAATCGACGATCTGCACAAGCTGTTGACGGAAGAGCGGGTGGGAAGGTCGATTCCGCTGGAATTGATTCGGCAGACGGAACTGCTCACGCTGCCGGTGGTCCCCGAAGAGGTTCCGGTCAGGAGCGAGTGATCAGCGGATCGCGCAGCCATCGAGAGACGGCGTTGAAGAGGCTGCGTGAGGAGAAGGACCAACTCCATCTTTCGGATGCCGCCGGAAGCTGGAGTTGGCGGCCGGTCTCCTTTCTACTCTCCTGGCGCCGCGCGCGGGATCGTTCGATCCGGCGCTCGAGGCAGGTTTTGAACTCGTCGAAGGCTCGCTCCGGATTGCCGGATTGTTGGTGGCGCAACAGGCCGGCGGTCTGGTACCTGACCTGGTTGATCGCGTCGCGATAGCCTTGCCTCTGAATCGCGCCGAGGCGCGCGGGCGGCTGGAGCGGCTCCAACGCCTCGAAGAGCTCCCGGATGGCGCGCGGGTCCGGCGGCGCGAGTTCGATGATCGGGCGGATCAACGGATCGAGCTGCTCGATCGCCAGGTCGATCCCTCGATAGTGTTCACGCCTCTCCCGGGCCAGCCTCGCCTCGCCTTCGGTCGAATCGTCGATGAAATAGACCAGCTTGACCTTCACCTTGACCGGATCGGGAGTGGCGCGCGCCCGCATCACGAAATCGGTCTCGCCCGGATTCAGGTACCGATCGCTGTCCGCCAGATCCTTCGTGAAACAGGGGCCCTCATCGAATTGGAGGCTGTAGGCGACGATCGGCAGCGAGCCGATGTTTTGAATCTCGATCACCATCAGGTTGCCTCCGGTCAGATCTTCTTCGATCCGCCCGGAGACGATCCGCAAAGATTCGGTCCCGTTCGCGATCTCGAGCAAATTGTCCTGATTCACCGGATATTTCATGGGTAAATTGAAAATGACTGCCGCTGCGATTAATAAGGTCGTGGACAGATAGCTGTTCAATGGCGACTCCTCTTCCCGTTCACTCCGGACCATTCCCGAGACCATTTGACCTGAGCCCGATCACGCTGTTTTTCGTGCCGCTCATGAATAACAGACGCCGAAGAGCCGGAGATATTACGGCGCGGCGAGATTTAATTGCCGTAAAATCAGAGCGCGCAACGCGCGGGCGAAAGCGGTTTCGCGTAGAACTTCGTGAGGTCTACTCTTTAAAGTCTTATGTTGATTGATTAATATTTAATAGTAATTGTCACCCTCGGAGCCTGAGGGTATACTTTTGAGAGTCCCAGCGTGAGTCCACTCTCCATGCCCCTTCCTGAAAAGTTTGAGATAGAGCGATAGTGCGAGTTTCCCCTTTTAAGGAGTGCTGATGTCTGTTTCAAGTTATCTGAGTTCATTTCGTTCATCAAAATGGTTCAAGCCGGTCTTAATCACGGGTGGAGTCCTCGTGCTCTTGATCGTCGTATTGCTGATCATTCCCATCTTTATCGACATCAACCGATATCGCGGCCAGATCGTCGGGCAACTGGAACAGCGGCTGGGCCGGAAGGTCAACCTGGGCGTCATGTCGTTGCGGGTCTTCCCTTCCGTCGATGTGGGCGTCGATCAGGCGGCCATCGGCGAGGATCCCCAGTTCGCGTCGGGAGATTTCATCCGGGCCAAATCGATCCGCCTGCAGATCGGCCTCATGGCGCTGCTGCGCGGCAATCCGCAGGTCGAAGGGATCGAACTGGTCCAGCCGGACGTGACGTTGATCAGGGAGAAGGGGCATCAGGCACCGGGCAGCCGTTGGAATTGGGGGACGCTCAAACCTCTGCAGTCCGGCGATTCGGGCGGAACGGAGATGCCGCCTTTCAATCTGGTGGTGCGCGACGGCCGGTTCACCCTGGTCGATCGCACGGTCTCGCCGCAGTCGCAGCGGACCTACACCGGAGTCAATGTCCAGTTGGACAACTTCTCTCCGAGTTCGGTCTTCGGTTTTCAGGCGGGGATTACGATGCCGGGCGAGAAGGCCGGACGGCTGGAGGTGACGGGCACGGCCGGACCGATCGATCGGAAGGACGTGGCCGGGACGCCGGTCAGCGCGCGCGTGAAGATGATGGGAGTCGAGATCGTCAGTCTCGAAGCGCTCGCCGGATTGCAGTCGCCGCGCAGCGGGCGCTTGACTCTCGAGGCCGATCTCAAGGGCCGGATGTCCGAGGGCTTGTCGGCCGCCGGTAAGCTCACGGCCGAGCAGTTGCGGCTGGTCGCGGGAGTCGAACCTTCGAGCAACCCGCTGGAGACGGAGTTCAAACTGACGCTGACGCGGCAGGCGACGCCGGGAACGCCCGAACCCGACTACTCGCTCAAGATCGATCAGGGCGACCTGAAGATCGGCAAGACGCAGGCCGGCATCACGGGCCAGGTCCGGCAACTGGTCTCGCAGCCGTCGATAGATCTGCAGGTCAAAGGCGATCGCATGTCTCTCGACAGCCTGCTCGAATCGGCCTATGCCTTCGGATTCGGGCCGCCCAAGGGGACCGCCGCCAGCGGCCTCGCGACGATCAACGTTCGCGCCACCGGCTCCTTCGCGGCGGTCGCGCTCAACGGCCAGGCCGACATTCGCGATCTGAGGTTCAAGAGCGCCGGTTCGCCGCAGGTGATTCAGGTCTCGGATCTCAAATTGACCTGTGATCCGTCGGCCATCAACGCCTCGCCGTTCCGCTCGCAACTCGGTTCGCGCACCACGGTCGAGATCGGCGCGCTCCGGGTGAGCAACTACAGCCAGCAGCCGCGCGCGCATCTGGAGATCGCCACCAACAACGCCGAACTGGAAGATCTGATCAAGATCGCCGAGTCGTTCGGGGTCAGCCCCGGAGTCAAAGGCACCGGGGCCGCCACTCTCAAGGCGATCCTGGATCTGAACCTGGCCGGATCCGATCTCGCCATGATGATCAGCGGCCAGGGCAAGCTGAGCCAGGCGAAGCTGCAGACCGCGGCGTTGAAGAAGACCCTCGAGGTCAACAACGCCGATCTGACCTTCACCGGCGACCGGGCCCGCATCGAGAATCTCAGCGCGCAGTTGGGCCAGAGTCAGGCCGGCGGTTGGGTCGAGGTCAACAATTTCGATCAACCGCAGGCGACCTTCGATCTGAAGATGAATCAGTTGAACGTGACCGAAATCCAGCAGAGCCTGGCCTGGAATGGGCCGCGGCCGGCCGCCGGCCGGTTCGCGCCCGAGATCGGCTCTTCGCTGATCCCGGTGGTGATGGCGCAACCGAAGCCGACCGCCTCGGTCAGGCCCGCCGCCGCCGCCGCTCCGGGCCGGCTCAAGCTGACGGCCAACGGTCAGGCCGCGATCGGGAAGGTGCTCGTGGACAACCTGACCTTCACCGACGTCCAGAGCAAGATCGCCTTCAAGGATCAGATCCTCGATCTCGACCCGCTGAGCCTCAAGCTCTATGGCGGCGGCTATCAGGGCAAGGCGCAGATCGACCAGCGCCAATCGGACCCGGAGGTCGGTTTGAGCGGACGCCTCAACGGGGTCGACCTGAATCAATTTCTCTCCGCCGCCATGGGGCAATCGAGCGTCGTCTATGGAACGACCGAAGCGACCGTGGACCTGCGGGGGCGCGGACGCGGCAGCGATCAATTTCTCAAGTCGCTGGTCGGTCAGGGCAACCTCGCCATCAGCAACGGCAAGGTCACCAGCTTCGATCTCATGAAACAGGTCGAGAGCCTCGGGCGATTGACCGGGTTGCCGACCGGCGGCGCGGGCACCGCTTTCCGCAGTCTGAAGACCAACTTCCGGTTCGACCGCGGCCAGTTGACCACGGACGCGCTGCAGATCGTGATGGACGATCTGCAGGTGACCGGGATCGGCACCATGCAACTGGGCGATAACGTCATCACCAACTACGATATCCTCGCGAAGCTCAGTCCGGCGCTCTCGAAACGGTTTGCGGGCGGCGGCGAGGGCGAGTCAACGGCTTCAGGAGCGGCGGGCGCGGGCGGAGCCGCCGGGGCGACCGGCGGCGGGCTCGGCAAACTGCTCGGAAAGGTGACCTCGATCGCAGGCAACTTCTTTATGGAGCAGGACTCGATCGTCGTGCCGCTGAAGATGTCCGGCCCTATTCGGCAGCCGGGCTTCGGACTCAATACCACGTTGGTGCAGAAACGCGCGACCGAGCGCCTGGTCGGCAAACCGGCCGAGGGCGCCACCGGCAACAAGACCAACAAGACCGAGGAGGCCGTGAAAGGCCTGCTGGACATCTTCAACAAGAAGAAGCAGAAGCCTTAACTGGTTCGCAAGACCCGCGAAAAACGCTGAATCGATTACTTTTCCCGTCTTTCGCGGGTCTCCCGGTGGGCCGGATTGACCGGCTCCCGACCTCAACCAGGGGATTTAATCCTTGACATGTCTTAGAAGTATCCATAATATCCTCTTCTTTTAAGCTCTGAAAATGATATTCAACTTCAGTAGGATGCTGATCGGATGGTGCGGCAACACCATTTGGTGAGGTTAGGAATCGGCCCGGTCTGTTCTGGCAATCAAAGCGGGAAGAATCGCTGCCCTGCTTGC
>DATEFT010000166.1:0-53614 GCA_035280505.1 Blastocatellia bacterium
AACATCTTGCCCGACCCGAAGAGGTCTCCGACCACATTCATCCCGTCCATGAGGGGCCCCTCGATGATGGCCAGCGGGCGGCCGTACTTCTGACGGGCCTCTTCAACATCCTGCTCGATGTAGTCGGTGATCCCTTTGACCAGCGCATGCGAGAGCCGCGCTTCGACCTCTCCCATGCGCCACTCTTCCCCCCGGCCCTCGGCCTTCTCCTGCTGCTTGACCGATACGGCCGCGGTGATCAAGGCTTCGGTCGCCTCCGGGCGGCGATTGAGCAGGACGTCTTCGACCAGACTCAGCAGATCCGGAGGGATTTCGTCATAGACGGCCAGTTGGCCGGCGTTGACGATCCCCATGTCCATCCCGGCCTTGATCGCATGGTAGAGGAAGGCCGAATGCATCGCTTCGCGGACGGGATTGTTGCCGCGGAAGGAGAACGAGATGTTGCTGACGCCGCCGCTGACCTTGGCCAGCGGCAGGTGCTCTTTGATCCACCGGGTAGCCTGGATGAAATCGACCGCGTAGTTGTTGTGCTCCTCCATGCCGGTCGCCACCGTCAGGATGTTCGGATCGAAGATGATGTCTTGAGGCGGAAATCCGACTTCGTCGACCAGGATCCGATAGGCGCGCTCGCAGATCTCGATCCGGCGTTCGTAATTGTCCGCCTGCCCTTTCTCATCGAAGGCCATGACGATCACGGCCGCGCCGTAACGGCGGACCCGCTGCGCCTGCTCCTTGAACTTCTCTTCGCCCTCTTTCAAAGAGAGCGAATTGACGACGGCTTTCCCCTGGACACATTTCAACCCGGCCTCGATCACCGACCATCTCGATGAATCGATCACGATCGGGACTCTGGCGATGTCGGGTTCGGCGGCGATCAGGTTTAAAAACTCGATCATCGACGCCTCCGAATCGAGCATGCCTTCATCCATGTTGACATCGATCAGTTGGGCGCCGTTTTCGACCTGCTGGCGGGCGACGGTGAGGGCCGCCTCGAACTGGCCGTTGAGAATCAGTTTGGCGAACTTGGGAGAGCCGGTGACGTTGGTGCGTTCGCCGATGTTGACGAAGTTCGTATCGGGCCTCAGGGTCAGGGCCTCCAGTCCGCTCAGGCGCAGATAGGGTTCCACCCTGGCCGGCACCCGCGGCGGACAATCTTTGACGGCTTCGGCGATGGCGCGGATGTGATCGGGCGTCGTCCCGCAACATCCGCCGACCAGATTGAGCCAGCCGTTCTGGGCCCATTCGAGCAATTGCGGCGCCATCGTTCCGGGCGTCTCGGGAAACCCGGTCGGAGAGAGCGGGTCGGGCAACCCGGCATTGGGGTAGGCGCTGACGTAGATCGGCGCGAGGCGCGCCAGTTCCTCGATGAACGGGCGCATCTCTTTCGGCCCCAGGGCGCAATTGATCCCGATACTCAACAGATTCATGTGCGAGACGGAGTTCAGATAGGCCTCGACCGTCTGGCCCGAGAGCGTCCGCCCGCTCGCATCGGTGATCGTAAACGAACACATGACCGGGGCCTTTCGCCCCTGCTCGTCGAAGTACTGCTGGATCGCAAAGAGCGCGGCCTTCGAATTGAGCGTGTCGAAGACCGTCTCGACTATCAGAATCTCGGCTCCGCCATCCATGAGACCCCGCACCTGGTCATAATAGGCCGCCACCAGTTGATCGAAGGTCACGGCGCGGTAAGCCGGGTTATTGACGTCGGGCGAGAGCGAGGCCGCGCGATTGGCCGGTCCCAGGGCGCCCGCGACAAAACAGGTCCGCTCGGGATGTTCCGCCATGAAGGCATCGACCGCCTGCCGGGCGAGACTCGCCGACGCGCGATTCAATTCGTAGGCCAGCGGTTCCATCTGGAAATCGGCCAGCGAGATCGCCTGGGCGCTGAAGGTATTGGTCTCGATGATATCGGCGCCGGCTTCGAGATAGAGCCGGTGAATCTCGGCGACGATCTGAGGCTGCGAGATCGAGAGCGCATCGTGATTGCCCTTCAGGTCGCGCGGCCAGTCTTTGAACCGCTCGCCGCGATAGGCCGCCTCGTCGAGTTGGTAACGCTGGGCCATGGTCCCCATGGCGCCGTCAATGATGACCAGGCGCCGGCGCAAAAGCTGTTCGAGTTTTTCGGTGGTCGATAAATGATTGGTCACTTCTTTGCTTGCCTTCATCAATTCTTGGAGAGCACTTCAAAAACATCCAGCGCATGAGGGATCTTGCCGAACGGGGCCGAGACCTGCACGCCCTGAACGTAGGGCCGGACCTCCATCAGCATCTCCTGGGCGATCCGGACCCCCTCTTTCAGCGCCGCGGCGCCGTCGGGCGAGCGGCGCATCCGCTCGAGCACCGCGTCGGGCACCTCGACGCCCGGCACCTCGTTATTCAGAAATTCGGCGTTGCGATAGCTGGTCAGCGGCCAGATGCCCGGAATGACCGGGATCCGGCAGTGTTCGATCCGCTTCAGAAACCGTTTCAACTGTTCGGTATCGAAGACCGGCTGCGTAATCGCATACTCGGCTCCCGCCTCGACCTTCCATTCAAAGCGGCGGATCTCGTTATCGAGTTCGATCGCGCCGGGATTGACGCCCACGCCGATCACGAAGGCCGTCGGCCGGCCGATCGGGTTGCCGCCCGGATCGATGCCGTGGTTCAAACGATTGACCAGGTTGGTCAATCCGATCGAATCGATATCGAAGACGGCGGTCGCGTCCGGGTAGGGTCCCATCTTCGGGGGATCGCCCGTCACCAGCAGGAAGTTGCGCAGACCCAGCGCCGCCGCGCCCAGCAGATCCGAGAACATGCCCAGCAGATTACGATCGCGGCAGGCGTAATGCGTGACGGCCTCGATTCCGACCTGCTGTTCGATGATCAGCGAGACCGCCAGCGCGCCCATTCGCGATTGCGCGCGGGGACCATCGGGGACGTTGACCGCATTGACCCCGGCCTCTTTCAGGGTCCGGACGCCCTCGATCATCTTCGAGGGATCGCACCCCTTGGGCGGCACGATCTCGACGCTCGTCACGAACTCCCCGGCGGCGAGGCGGTGACCGAATCGCGAGCGTTGCGCCAGCGGAATCGGGTCGACTTTAACCCCCTGGTCTTCGACCGTCACGGTCCGGATCGCCTGACGCCCCGGACTGAGGGCCCGCACGGCGTCGACCACCAGCTTGATATGATCCGGCGTGGTGCCGCAACACCCGCCGATGAACTTGACCCCCGAGTTGATCAACCGTTTCGCGTATTTGGCCACATACTCCGGCGAGGCCAGATAGATCTGGCGGCCCTGCACGCTGCGCGGCAGCCCGGCGTTGGGTTGCGCGGAGAGGCGGCGGGTCGTGTGGGCGCGCATGGTCTCGACCGCCTCGAGAATGACCTGCGGTCCGACCGAACAGTTGAGCCCGATGACGTCGCTGCCGTCCTGGTTCAGCCATTGATCGAGGCGCTGGACGAAGATGACCGGCGAAGTGCCGTAGGCCGTCTCGCCGTTATCGTTGATGGTCATCTGCGCGAAGATGAGGTGATCGCACAACTCCCGCACGGCCCGGATGGCCTGGTGCATCTCCGCCAGATCGTGAAACGTCTCGAGCACGAAACCGTCGACGCCCCCCTCCAGGAGGGCCTGAACCTGCTCTTTGAACAACTCCCTGGCCTCGTCGACCGAGGTCGGCCCATACGGTTCGATCCGCACTCCGAGCGGCGAGATCGCCCCGGCGACGAAGACTTCATGCTTGGAGGCCTCGGCCGCCCGGCGCGCCAGCTTCGCCGCGGCGACATTGATCTCGGCCAGCGAGTGATCGAGCCCGGACTGCGCCAGTTTGAGCCGCGAGGCGCCGTAGGTGTTGGTCTCGATGATCTCGGCGCCGGCCTTGATGTATTCCCGATGAATCTCGAGCACCAGATCCGGAGCGGAGAGATTCAGTTCGTCGTAGGAGCGATTGATGTAGACCCCTTTGTGATAAAGCATGGTGCCCATCGCCCCATCAAAGACGCGGACCCGGTCTTCCTTAATAAATTCCCGAAATTGACTCATAAAATTTGCCTGTCTGTGGCCGGCGAATAAACCTCATCGTCGTCCCGTGCCCCAAATGACAAAAGCCTCGCGTTCAGTTCACGCGAGGCTTTCGTCGATTCTCGTATTGCCGTTCTAAGAGCGGCTTTTTAGCAGTTTTTTCCGTGGAGCAAGATGCCTTAAATCGCCACGCGTTAAATTTGAGCCAGCAACCGAACGTTGACTCTATCGCGATGGGTATCCAGTGTCAAGGTCCTGGTGAGAATGGCCTGGGGCGGGAAAGGGGCGCGGACGGGGCGTCGAGACAGTATGGAGAGCGGAAGCGGCCCGATCAGATTGCTCTCAAGCGCTTCCGCCAGTAATCGGGTCGCTCGCGCTCCCCATACTGTTTGATCTACTTAGAGGGGTTTGCTGAGTTGGCTTTGTTCAGTCAGTGTGCCTATCGAGCTGAGGTCGGGCTGAGTGAGGTAATTCAATCAAAGTTCGTCAAAAATTCGAGGTGATACTACTCGGCGGCAGGCAAGTCGGTGAGCAGCAATCTCCGGTCCTGGTCTGAGATGCTGACCACAGCGCGTCTCTCCGCGAGGCGGCGCCCGTCCTACCCCGCCGCGCGGAGAAGCGCGCGAGCGTTATGCCTGCCGCCGAGTCTTGGGGCCACAGAGCGGCGTAACGGCGCGTATGGCGCCCCCGCACAACCCCTGGGCCAAATCAATAGCCGGTCATCGAAACAGAGAATCACTTTCAACTGCGCATTGCAGTTCTGAATTTCGCTCATGATCATGATCGGCGTTGAAGAGGTAAAGCTTTAGAGACTTTTGAGGTTTTTTAGCAGAATCCGAAACAACGGAAAGCGCCGGCAGCCTTCGTCGGGGCCATGATCTTTCCGTTGCCTCGCATTCTCCAGTCTCACGTGTAGGCAGATCTCTCTAGACGGCATAGCCTCGAGATCTGAGCTGAAGATAGGGTCGCTCCTGCCAGGCGGCTTCCCCCGCATCGGGCTGATGGAAGCTGGTCAGGATCCGGCACGCGGTCTCGGCGACCTGATTGGCTAAGTATTCGGTGGGCGGGCGCCAGGAGCGCTCTTCCCGAACCACCATATTGACCAATTGCAAAATCCGCTCCGGGTCGCACCCGGCGATCACGTTCGAACCGCATTCGAGCGTCTCGGGGCGCTCGGTCACGTCGCAAATGGTGACGTTGGGAACGCCGAGGATGCAGGCCTCTTCCTGAACCGGCCCGCTATCCGAAAGCATGCAGAACGCATCCTGTTCGAGCCGAATGAAATCGAAGAACCCGCACGGTTCGATGAACTGCAGTCCGACGCATTCCAGATCGAGACCTAAATCTTTGATCTTCGACCGGAGATACGGATGCAACGAACAGACCACCGGCAGTTTGTACTGGACGCGCAACAGGCCGAGGGCGTCGATCAACTGGCGCAGACGTCCCGGATGATCGACATAGTCGGGGCGATGCAGGGTGACCAGAAAGTATTTGTCGGGATCCAGTCCCAGGTCGTCCAGCACGCTGCTTTCGGAGATGTAATCGGAATAATAATCGATGACTTCCTTGATCGGGTTGCCGGTCACATAGATCTTGTCGCTGGAGAATCCCTCCCGGAGCAGGTTCTCCCGGTTCCGCTCGGTATAGGGCATCAGAATCGTGCTGGCATGATCGATCACCCGGCGGTTGATCTCTTCCGGGGCCCGATTGAGGTGGCAACGAGTCCCGGCCTCCATATGATAGACCGGAATCCCCAGGCGGCGGGCGATCAAGGCCGTCAAACCGCCGTTGGCGTCGCCGAGAATCAAGAGGCGATCCGGGCGCTCTTCGAGCAGGAGCTGCTCGCTCTTGGCAAAAATCTGACCGACCTGGTCGGCGAAACCCTCACCCTTGATCCCCAGGTCGAAATCGGGCTCTCGAACTCCCAGATCTTCGAAGAACAGGGGGCTCAATCTGGGATCCTCGCTCTGTCCGGCATTGACTAACACATGATCCGAATATGAATCGAGTAATCTAATGACCGAACTGAGGCGAATCACCTCAGCCCGCGTCCCGATAACAGTAATAATTTTCAAACAAGCACCTCCAGTCAGTCATCTACAAGATCATCCAAACACCGCGGTGCGGAACGGGAGCAATGTTGAGGGGGTAACCTACAGGGGGTAAGACCTTCGGCCTTCATTCTCCATTTCGATCGGTCGTTTAACGACGGCTGGGGATGGAGAATGAAGAGACCGAAATTTATTGCTCCAGCACTTAAAATGCCAGATCTGATCCGCAGGCCGCGGCGGCGGCGACCTGCTTCGGAACCATGGGCTCCTCCAGATCGAAACTCGCGCTCACCAGGGTCCAGATCGGCAATCCCAACCCGATATCCAGCTTGCTCAACTCTTGCCTGAGCGCGGCCATATTAAAGGCACGTTGCAGTTCTATCATGGCCGTATTGAGGCCTTCTATCAGGATCACTTCTCGATTGCGGCGGCTTCGTTTGCGATGGCGCGCCTGGTCGCTCAGGTAGAGACGCGCGCCGTCGTCCACCTGGCCGGTCGCCATGACCACCAGTTGCGAGGCCTCGGTCTCGTCCAGTTTCTCGACCATCCGGCGGGCGTCCAGGACCGAGAGGTCGGCGTCCCGCAGAATGAAGAGAAACGACTCCCCGCAGGCACAGACCATGACCTGAACCTCTTCGGAGGCGATCGAGCCCACCGCGATCTGCTTCTCGGTAATTCCGCACCGGCTCAAGATGGTGTTGAGGGTATGGATCAGCCACGAGCCGTCGCTCAACAACTCCGAGACCGGACCGGCCAGGGTCACCAGGTCCTCGATTCTCTCGTCGCTGATGGCGCCGCCGCAGAATTCGCATTTGGCGCGGCTCTCGGCGATCAAGGCCAGGGCCTCGGCCGATGAGAGCCGGAACAATTTCTGGCCCCGCCAATTGCAACGGATCAGAATCTCGCGTCTGAGCAGCCCCTTGCCCACCAATTTCTCGGTCAGGGCATTGACCAGGCTGCGATTCATTCCAAGGGCCAGGGCCTCGACGACCACTTCGTTGGCCTGGGCATCTTTGACCCGCTTGAGGAACTTCCGGACGTCCGGGTCCCCGATCAACTCCAGAATGCCCTGCCGCTCGGCGACGGTCTTCCCCCACCGGGAGACCTGCCCCCAGCGGCTGACGGCGCGTTCGAACTCCACCGGGATCCTCGGCACTCGCCGTTGCCATTGAAAGTAGTCCGGCGCCGGCGTTCCGCGCCCGGAGTGATTCACGCTCGGCGACTCGTTGAGCGCCTCGCTGACCTTTCGGCAGAAGCCGTCCAGTTCGATCATCGGCTCGGTCGTATTTTCACGGGCGATAATTCCGGCCCGAATTCCCGCCACTCCCGCCTCCTCTTCGTCGAAGACCAGGAACAGGACGTGATTCCCGATACAGAAGATATCGCCCGCCAGATAGGGGCCGCGGCCTTCGGTCTCGGTCATCCCGGCGATCAATTGTTCGAACCCTTTGACGCGCTCCGACCCCTGCAGGGCCAGCTCGTAGGCCTTCATTCGGGCCGATCGCACGAGGGGCGCCAGGCCCTGGGCCTGCAACCGATCCAGGATGTAGATGCGCGAGGCCACATCAAGATTACATTTCAAAGTCTTACATTCGACGACCAGCATATTCAGGTCTCCACTTTCTCTCTCTCAGTCGGGGCGGTTGGACTAGGTTCTCCGGCAGGCAATCTGATCGCCGCTGCACTCCTCAGGCTCGGGCTGCGGGCGGCGGGGGCTGGTCATTGCCGGCCGACTTTCGATCGGAGGGCCTCCACACCGGAATCCATAACATTCCGACGCCGGCCTTCGGGGCCCGGGTGACGAAATCACCCTTCAACAGATCGTTCTGCAACAGTCTCGCGATCCATTCGGCCTCCGCGGTCTCTCCTTCACCGCTGAACATCTCCTTGAAGTGAAAATGACGGGGCTCGACCAACAACAGTTCGAACTTCCCGTGTAACTCGTTGATCACCGGCAACCATGAGACCTCGCGGGTCTCCATGGCCACCTCAGTGACTTGCCATTCCGACAACCAATTCGCCAGCGGCTCCAACTGCGGCAACATCGCAAAGCCCTGGACCTCGGAGTCCGCCTCTCCATCCCCCACGACCCGCCGCCGGCACGCAATCACCCGCTCCATAGAGACGGAGAGCCCCGCCACCGATCGGCCGCCATCCTCGACTTGCTCCAGCATCATTTCGCTATGACCTCACTTAACTTCGACAAATAACGGGTGATTGTCTCCGGATGCCGTGACCGGGCCAGGGCGTGGAGAAGGTGGATAGAGTGACCATGACCCGGCAGGGGTCGACGGTCGCGGCCCCGGAGGTCAGAGGATCGGAATCTGAAGATCGGTAAGGAAGAGACCAGCCGGAGGACCAGGAAGGTGATCACCGATGCGGCCGCGATCCCGGCACTGGCGGCAAGGCCCAGGGCTCGGGCCGAGCCTGGTGCCGGATAGTTGAGATCGTAATCGGCAGTCATCGGTACTTCTATCTGGAGCTAAAACTGAATTGTCAAAGAGTAGTCGCCGGTTCGCAGCCCGGGGGCCAGACAGAATGGCAATTCAAAAGGCGCCGGATACGGAGCCGCGAACGGTAGCCTGCGGGCCAACAGGCAAGTCACCTGCTTTATTCCGCCCCTTATCCCGCACGCTACCGCTCGCGGCTCCGTACCCTTCAGAGCGTTCGACCAGGCTTATATCGGATCCCGGTTGAGCGCTTCTTGATGCATTCGGTGAAAAAGATCTGTCGGTCTTCGTCTCAAGTTCATGCCTGAACCTTGAGATGGGAAGAGCGCTGCCTGCGGCTCTGCCTCTTGGGATCCAGAGCTGGCAGGCAGCAACCTGGGTGAGGACCCAACTGAAATGTCGCCAGGAGCCGCCGGGCATGGTGATGCCATCGTGATCTCGCCCTGAAACGACGCGCTTAATATTGATTCTACTCCGTTTAACGAGAAAGCCCCGGGACGCCCCCGGCTTCGCCGCGGCAGATCGATCATCTGCCTTCGCGGGCGAAGCCAGGGCGGCCAGCATCTGTGATGTGTCTGAAAGTTGCTCGCTGTGGATGGGTATGTTTAGCTGAGGACTTTGATGCTGACCGCTGACCTGACTCTCGCTCGAATGCGCCGAGCACCCTTTCGGCTGCCAGCGCCATCTGGTGTTGAAACAGATCGCACAGGTACTTGGTATCGGGCAGCAGCACGCCGCTGTCCATTTCCCAGTACAGGTTGATGTATCCCCATTGCGCCCGGCCGGCGACCAATGACAGCCGCAAGGACCAGAAAGATGGAGATTCGGTGATTTCGCTGACCTCGACCTGGTCTCGCGTCCAGGCCCAGAAGACCCCGTTATCCGCGACCGCGTCGGCCGGCGGGGGCGGCATCCGATGTCTGATCCCGACGGCCGTGGCCGCGGCGGCCGCCGCGGCGGCCACCTGCGGGCGTGCGCTCACGCCCCGGCTCAGTTCCACGGTGGCGCAGACGAAGCCGCTCAGGTCGAGCATCTCCCGCACCGCGCTGAAGACCTCGTCCAGAGTCTGGGCCTTGGCCAGCGCGCCGCTGGCCCGGCGGACGCCGATGTTATTGGCCATTCTCAACCGGCGATCGACAAAAGAAAATTCACGCTTCAGACCTTCACGCAGCTCTTCCATTTCGTGATAGTCCAGGCGGTTGACCGCGATCAGGACCGCCATTCCGACCACGAAGAGCCAAACTCCGGTCAGATGTCCGATCCCGTCGCCCGTCACAAAGAGCAGGGCGTTGAGGCCCAGGATCGCGCAGGCTCCGTAGAGCGAGAGCACGACCCGCCGCTGCGACCACCCTCGCGCGAGCAGCATATGATGAATATGCTCGCGGTCGCCTTTGAAGAGCGGTCGCCGGGCTAAAAATCTCCGGATGATCGTCAGGCCGGTGTCGATGACCGGCAGCCCGAAGGCCAGCAGGGGGATCGCCACCGCGACGGCGGTCGAGGCTTTCTGCGCCCCCTTCACCGAGAGGGCCGCCAGCACGAATCCGACGAAGAGCGCGCCGGAGTCCCCCAGGAAGATCGAAGCCGGATTGAAGTTATATCGCAGGAACCCGATCAGCGCCCCGGCCATCGCGATCGAGATCACCGTCACGAACCGGTGCCCCAGCGCGATCGAGACCACCACCATCACCAGGGACGCGAAGAGCGCCGCGCCCGCGGCCAGCCCATCGACCCCGTCGATCAGGTTGAAGGCGTTGGTGACGGCCACCACCCAGAAGACCGTAATGGCGAATCCGACGATTCCCGGCAGCTCGATCGAGCCGACGATCGGCAACGAGAGCGCCTCGACCCGCACGCCCAGGCCGTATAAGAGCATGGCCGTCGCGATCTGGGCCATCAACTTGAATCGCGCATCGAGCCCCTTGAGATCGTCCCAGACGCCGAGCCCGAAGATCAGGGCCGCCGGAGTCAGGACCACCAACAACTGCGAGAATTCCGCCTGCAGCGAGTGTGAGATGTAGTTATCGGCCAGGGGCAAGACCGCCAGCGCGATGAGCAAGGAGGTAAAGACCGCGACGCCCCCCAGCCTGGGGGTCGCTTTGCCGTGGATCCGCCGTCGTTCGCCCGGCAGGTCCAGCCACCCATGACGTTCGCATAACCGTCGCACCATCGGAGTCAAGGTGAGCGAGGCGCAGAGCGCGATCAAAAAAAGGATGAGGTATGTTTTCAACGTTTTCCTTTCGAGATCGGCAGTCGTCGTCAGCGGCTTTCGCGGCGACAGGCGCGGATACCACCCCTTCCATATTTGCAGTATCCGCGCCCGGAGCACCACTCGCCGTGCTGGGGGCAACAACAAAGCGATCAAGATCAGCTCGAGCCGATCGTGAGAAAGGCCCGAACTGCGCCGGTAAAATGCGATGCGAAAGCAGAGGCGGAACCACGGTCCTCGGCGTCCCTCAAACGGGAACGCTGATCATGAACCTGGGTCCGACATAGCCTCTTACTCGCGAGTCATTTGATTCAGGGACGCCCTGCGGCGCCCCTTCGCCTAGTCCAACCTGGTGGAGACGGAAGATGGTTACTGAAAACGAATGTGGGATGCTGAATGGGCAATGCGGAGTGGCGGTCAGGTCTGATCCGCGGACCGCCGAGCTGGGCCTTCCGATGCGCGCTTCACAAAAATCGAGCTATTTCCGGTGCAATCCGATGCGCCTGGACGCCAAGGCTTCCCGCAGGTGATTGGGGCACGAGAGATTGAGCACCGTGTTGCTCAGGAGGACCATCGACTCCTCGTGTTCACGAAGAAACGAGCCGGTCAGCGGGTGGTCCTGGGTCTTGACGATCACGCCGTCCCGGACCCATTGCCAGAACTGAGACTGCGTCGTCCAGAACTGTTTCTCGTCCCTGCAAATAATCAACGCCGTTCGTTTCTTCTTCTTCTTCTCTTTCTCTTTCTTGTTATTCAATCGCGTATCTCCAGGAACAATCGAACAGATCTAGAGCGCTGCCCGCCATGCTCGCTCCGGCGGTTGAAGGCGAGGGCACGCGCTACCACAAGGGAAGCCTCTAACGCGAGGCGGCGTCGAATTGGGTCTTGATCGGGGCACACTGAGTTCGCTGTTGGTCAGGGTACACTGCTACGGGTAGAGATTGGCAAACGTTTCATCCGGACCTCTTGATGGATAATGTTGCTCTCTCCGAATCAGAGCCCTCTTCACCTGAGCCCGCACAATACAGCGCTGCGGGTGAAAGTGACTTTGCCGGTCGTCAAGTAGATGTAAGCTCTTACTGACTCTTGATGGTGGTCAGTTCTGATTAGTGCAGTGGGACGGTAGATAGACGCCGCTCGATTCAGATCGTTGTCACAATGGTGAGGTGTTCTACGATCCGAACCGGAACGAAGTCGCTGCTGTGAGTTTGAGACTCTTTCAAATCGAGTCACGAATCCGGCCGCTGCTGGGCACGCGAAATACACCAGGTTCGTAGATCAGGCAGACATCGTCATAACCCTTGAGGATTTGGAGTAAGGACGCATTCCGTAACTGATTCAGTAGGCATCGGTAAACTGAACCAGCTACGGATGCGTCCTCTCGACTAACCAGCGATCTCCCCAAATCACTGGCGTCTTAACCACACTGTTGCAATCTTACTGGGCCCGCTTGAGGAATCCTTGAGGACGTTGGCGCGCAACCAGGACCTAACGTTTGAACATTGCATCGAAGACTTCGAGCGTTGAAAGCGTACTCGCTCCGAATCTTCGTTCTCTGGCGCCACGGTCTCAATCGATACGATCTGAAGCAGGCAATCTCTCTCAGGCGAGCGGCTCTGGGCCGTCAACGGGGTCTCGCCCTGCTCACTCTCGATCTTGGCCGTTTGAATCGACTCTTCAAACATCGTGATCTCCTTGGGGTAAGGACGCCATCCGTAACTGGTCAGTAGGCATCGGGAAACTGATTCAGTTACGGATGCGCCCTCTCGACTAACCAGCGATCTCCCCAAATCGCTGGCGTCTTAACCACACTGGCGCAATCTTACGGACGAGGCTTGAGGAATTCTTGAGAACTGTCTGAGAATCGAAAAACAGTCTAGAAAAGTCGAAAATTCCGAGACGCGTGCTGCCAATTAAGGACTTATCGTCCTCTCTCTCTCATGTTATTTCCATGTTCGATCCATCTTCGATCCATGTTCGGTCCATGTTCTTTCCGAATCCGGCCCCGTGCGCCCGGCCAGCCCCTGCCCCGCCCACCGGCCGGCTACTGGGCCGGTGGGAACCGCGGACCCGGTCGGATCATCGAGCCGGCTCCGGGGGCCGGATCGAAGGCGACCGGGAATTCGCCGGTCGGCGGCCGCGCCCGAGGGCCTGAAACGACCGGACTTTTTATTCAATCTTTTTATTCCCGCGCGCTCCATCCTATTGATCCTGAACCAGTAGATGGCCGGACGGGCTCAAGAATTCCTCAATAGCCGCTAGTATCCTTGAGCCTCACGGCTTGGGAGGTTAAGGCGTGGAAGACGATGCTGGGTCTCCGGATTCGATACTTCATCTGATTCTTGCCGATAACTTGATTGACAACTGAGATCGAAAGTTGATGGCAGGACACATACCGGGAGGACAGTCCGCCAGTGCGGCCCGGGTAGCCACAGCGCCACCGGGCGGCGGTTGACTTTAAAGGTTTAGGTGGAGCTCAGTGAATTGGAGGCAGAGTTCTCACCGTCTCAGTGGTCGTGGATCGCAATTGATCGGTAACCGACTCCCGAGCCGTGAACCGAGATCAAAAGAACTATTGACATTTTGTCAATGCTCCCTTCACCAAGCCACCGGAGGAAACAGATTGCGCCTCGCTCACAATACTCGGCATGTAATGACCAGTTGATGCTGAAGGATCAGCATAGGGCCAAGCGGAATCTACGAAGCGCAGTAACTTTCGGAAGACCCCCCTAAGCTGAGGAGTTGTGAGATGAACATCGAGTCTAGTTTAGCCGAAGGTTTTTGGGCGACCAACCCCGCGCTGGAACGCCGGAGCAAGCAGCGGATCAAGAATCCGTTCCCGGCCCTGGTGCGTGGCCTGACCGCCGGTGGCAAGCAATTCGAACTACGCACGGTTCTTGACAACCTCAGCGCGGGTGGGCTTTACTTGCGATTGCCTGAGCGAATCGAAACTGGCCATCGGCTATCGATCATGATTCAGTTATCGAACGGCCTGACCGGTGGGAGGCCGGGGCTGCGGGTGTTGGTGCATGGTGAAGTGCTGCGAGTTGAACCGCAGCCGGGTGGGATTTACGGCCTGGCTGTGGCGTTCAAGCGCCATCGAATGTTTTGATCATCAGAGTTCGGCGGAGATCCGGGGGCTGCAATCGAAACCAGACCGCGGATCGGAACGAGCGGAATCACTGCGGGAGAAGAACGCTCCGCCGCCAATGCATACCAATTAACCAGAGCGTGGAATGGATCCGTTGCATGCAGTCGGCGGCGGCGAGAGGTCTCAGCCAATCCGCACCAGACTGAAGGACGGGGGGAGGCGAGTTTCCGTTTATTTTACGCGCGATATCAACTTTTTCCTTATTTTCAGACCAGACCGGATCGATTAGAATATGGGTGTTACCAACACCCAAATTTACAACACCGATCTGCAGTTTCGTGGCCAGGCTATAAATCGGCAGCGCCAAGCATGGCAGTGTTGTGCACGATTGATGATTGAAGTTCGGGCCGTCAGCCTCAGGCAGAAGTAAGGCCGCTGAAAGTTCGAGAGAATCGCACACCACACCACGAAGCGGCCGTCGAGGCACAAGTGGATGATCAACAGGCCATCATATCCAGAGGAACCGCAATCCGCGCCGCTGCCATCGTCAAATGATTCACCGATGGTCCAGCAAACACACTTCCTGGGCGCCAAATTGATGCCGCCGCGCGTGACGCCGACTCTCTTGCCGCGCCAGCGGCTGGTCGACCGCTTGGTCGCCAACCTGGTGCGCTCGGTGACGCTGGTCGCCGCCAATGCCGGATCCGGCAAGACCACCCTGATCGCCGATTTCCTGAGGTCCCACACGCGGCCCTTCGTCTGGTACCAGTTGGACCAGACGGATGCCTACCCTTCGGTCTTTCTCGGCTACATTACGCATGGCATTCGGCGCTTTCATCCGGACTTCGGTCGCGCCACGCTCGCCTATCTGAAACAGTCGGCGGCGGAGATCGATCAGCACCCGGAGCGGGCGGTCGATGTCTTTCTGAACGAAGTGCTCGATACCATCGAGCAGCAACTGATCGTGGTGCTCGACGACTATCATCAGCTCGGCATCACGGGATCGGTCCATGCCGCCGTCGACCGGCTGCTGGCCTACCTGCCGGACGTCATCCACACCATCATCATCTCCCGCGACATGCCGCCGTTGCAGTTGGCGCGGCTGCGGTCCCAGGGCTCGCTCGCGATCATCGATCGCGACGATCTGCGGTTCACCCCGGAGGAGACCCAGGCGCTGTTCCGCAACGTCTTCGACATGGAGCTGGTCCCGGAACAGCTCGCCGAATATACCGAGCGGACCCAGGGCTGGATCACCGGACTGCAACTGGTCCAGCGGGTGCTGCAGCGATCGGCCGCCGCCGTCCCCGGCGGGAAACGGCGAGCCGCCGTCAGAGCCGCCCCGGACCTGGCTGAAATTCTGCGGCAATCGGAACGCGAGATCTTCGAATATTTCGCTGAAGAGGTCTTCGGCGACGAATCGGATCCGGTTCGCAACCTGTTGCTGCGGCTCTCGCTGCTGGAACGGATCGATTCGGACCTCTGCGGCAGCCTCTTTCCCGAAGCCTACGGGCGGGCGATCCTGCCGTCCCTGGTCCGCCGCAACATCTTCATCACCTCGGCCAGCGACGGGCATGGCGAGGTCCATCGCCTGCATCCCCTCTTCCGGAATTTTTTGAAGAGCCGGTTCTACTCCGAGGTCGGCAAGGCCGGCGTGGCCGCCGAACACGTGCGGATGGCCGACTACTATCTGACCCGCGGAAACTGGGAGCGGGCCATCCATCATCTGATCGAAGCGGAAGAGTTCGAACGGGCCGCGCGAGTGATCGCCGAGAAGGGCGAGGCCTGGATCGCGTCCGGCGCGCTGGCCCTGCTGGTCTCGGCCGCCGACGCCGTCCCGCCCGAGATTCTGGAACGACACCCGCGCGCCCTGATCTATCGCGCCGAGGTCGCCCTGCGGCGCGGCGAACAGGATCTGGCCCAGACCTGGCTGCGCCGGGCGGCAGCCCTGCTCCATCAACAACACGACCCTGAAGGCGAGGGGGACGCGCTCCATTCGCTGGCGGCCATTGCCCGGCGCCGGAGCGACCTGACCGCCGCCTTCGAGCATCTGGGGCGGGCCATCGACCTGGTCGACGAGCGTTCCGCCGTCCGCGCCAAATGTGCCAATACCAGAGGACTCTGTTTCGCCTGGCTCGACCAATTCACCGATGCGGAGCAGGAGTTCCGGATGGCGCTGCAGTTGGCGGAAGAGCATGGCGACGTTCATCTGGTCCGAATGGTGATCCACAATCTCGGGGTGCCGCCGCTCTTGCGGGGAGACTTCAGCGAGGCCCTGCGCTGGTTACGCCAGTATCTGCGCGACGACCAGCAGGCGCATCTGCCGCAGGAGGCGATCGCGCATCTCAACCTGGCGCGTTGCTACCTCTATCGCGGCGAGATGGAGCAGTCCGAGCGCCACCTGGATCGGGCGCTGGACTGTTGCCAGACCTTCAATCTCATTCCGGTTCGCGCCGAGACCTTCGAGACTTACGGCGATTGGTACCGCGAGCAGGGCGACGTGGCGCGGGCCACGGAGTTCTACGATCGCGCGGAACGGGACTACGAAGGGGCCGTCCAGGACCTCGCCCGACGCGAACTCAACGAATCGCGGGCGATGCTCAAACTGAACCTCGGCGATCTGGCGGCGGCCCTCAATCTGCAGAACCAGTTGATCAACGCGCGCCAGGCGCTGCAGGATGAGAAGGGGACCCAGACGGCGACTCTGGCCAGAGGCCGGATCCTGATCGCCCAGGGCCAATACGAGACGGCGCGGATCGGGCTGGAACCGGCCCTGCTCTATTTCCGCCAACACGGGCTCTACTATTACGAGGCCCAGGCCTGCCTGGAGCTCGCCGCCTGCGAATCGGCGGCCGGCCGGGAAGACCAGGTCCTGGAACGGCTGCGCCGGATGCTGGAATTGACCAAGCGCTACGATTACGACTACTGGTTGAGAAGAGAGGTGACCGCGCACCCGCAACTGTTCGCGCTGCCGGAGGCCGCGGAGCTCCTGCCGCCGGACCTCCGCGAACAACTGGCGAGCCCCGCCTCGCTGCTGCTCCTGACCCGGTCGCGCGCGGCATCGTCGGTGCCCAAACCGCATGCCGACCTGACCATCAATATGCTGGGGCCAGTCGAGATCTATCGGGATCCGCTGCGCCCGTTCGCGGCCGACGCCTGGACGACCAAACGCGCCCGCGACATTCTATGTTTCATCGCTTCCCGGCGGCATCGCCGGGCCTCCAAGGACACCATCATCGAGGTCTTCTGGGGCGAAGCCGAATTCGAGAGCGTCGCCAAGAACTTTCACCCGACGGTCTCGCATATCCGCAAGGCGCTCAACAGTAATCAACCGCTCAAGCAGAACTTTCTGCTCTATCGCGACGGAGATTACCAGCTCAACGCCGACTACTCCTACGCGATCGATACGGTCGAGTTCGAGCGGTTCGTGACGGAGGGCGAGGCGGCCCGCCGCGCCAGCCAGCACGAACGGTTCATCGCCTGCTACGAGGCGGCGGTCCAGCTCTATCGCGGAGAGTTCATGCAGGGTTGTTACGACGAATGGGTCGAGGAGCAGCGTTCTTACTATCGCGAGCAATACCTGCACATGCTGGAGGCGCTCGTGGTCGTGGCGCAGCGCGCCAAGGAGTGGCCGCGCTCGCTCCACCTCGCGCAACAGATCCTGAGAGACGATCCATTCCGCGAAGACATCCATTGCCTGATCATGCGCGCGCATGCCGCCCAGGGCAACCGGGTCGCGGTCAAAGAGCAGTACGAAGACCTGCGGCAACTACTAGGCAAGGAACTGGGCGTCGAACCGGCGGCCGAAACCCAAAAGATATTCAAACAGTTGCTCGCGCAGTGAGCGACGAACCGGGCCGGATCCCGGTCGCAAGACCGAAGACCGGCCATCGAGCGAGACGATCTATCAGAATGTGGCAAGTAATATCAAGATTATCGAACCGGCCTTCTCGACGATCGGAGCCGGCCCAAGCAAATATCTAAGGACTCAATCGATCTTTGACCGGCAATGAATTATTCCGCGGCATCTCAACAGGATGCCGTCTTTGGTGAGATGCTCGGCCATTGATCCGTACGCCAAGAATTAAACCGAGATATGGCTGAAACTGAATTAAATAGTCTTCCCAGTACTCAGCTTTTCCGGCTCTGCGCCACCCATTTTAGCGATAATACGTACTGGGAGGAGTTCGTCAGCCGGTACAACCAGATACTGGTGCGCGGTGTCTATCACGGGTATCGACGCTTCGGCAGGCAGACCCCGCCTTCCAAGGAGGTGGTCGCGGACCTGTTGCAGGACGTTTACATCGAGGTCCTCAAGAACCAGTGCGCCAGCCTGCTCCGTTTCCGAGGCCAGACCGAGCTGGAAGCGCAAGCCTACCTCGTGCGTCTGGCCGCCAACATCACGTCCAATCATCTGCGCCGCACCGCGGCCTTAAAGCGACAAGCCATCAACGATCGTCTGGATGAACTCTTCCGCCTCGAAGAGGAGGTCAGCCGGACGGCCGCGCCGGTGAGCGATTACACCGACTCCCTGGCCGACCGGGAGTTGATCGAATTGTTGCAGCGTAATCTCTCCGGAGAGAACTCGCGCCGGGATATCATCCTCTATCTGCTCCATGTCAGAGAGGGGTTGACCATGTCGGAGCTGGCGGACTCCGGAATCTGTAGTCTCAAACCTTCCAGTATCGCGCAAATTATCCGACGAATTCGGACCGAGCTGAAGAAGATCTATTGACGACCCGTTCCATTTTCCGTTCTCTCTTTTGACGATGGCCAGAACGGCCGGAGATATTTGAGGACCTGATGACGACCAATCACCCACTATCGGAGAACGGAAAATGGAACACGACCAGCATACATTTTCCCAGAATTTGCTACCATAGAATCATGAAGGGCGACCTTGTTCAAAAGCCCCTTCTTGTTAGGTATTTGCCCCACCCCAACATCGGCAGAGGACTGACCGTGCCCAATGAAGGCCGGACCTCTTCGCGGGCGCGGTGCAGTTTCCGAAATAGCTGTCAATTAGAGAGACAAAAACAACCAGGTTTCATCCGTGTTGCAATCGACATGGTAACGAGTCATGCGAGTCGTAGGGCTCGTCGCCATTATTAAGCTGGTGAAGCAATGAGGCGGCTAGTAAGATCGTCGCCGCAGTTGCCGTCAAATAGGTCGTAGTTTAACCTCCTCGAGTTACACTGGGCTCATCGAGCTGCTTCAGCCTGACGGTAGACGGGCGATCGTCATTCCAAATACTAACCCACGCCGCCCAAGTGACCTTCCGTGTTATCCCGAGATCACGGCTGTCAACGGCTTCCTCATAATCTCATACACACACCAATTTTCACCTAGGGGGATTATATGGCGTTGCTCCGCTATAAATTGCTGAATATGATTCGTCAAACATTTGCGCTGATGCTGATTATTCTGGTCGGCCTCGGCGTAGCAAACGCAGGAATTCTGATCACCACTTCGAGTGGGATCTCGGCCACCGGGATGGATGGTGTCAACTATGCCGATCCGGTAGGTATCTCCGCCACCGGGATGGATGGGTTGTTGGCCTTCGGGGCCAACGGCATCAACGCCCCCGTCCCGAACGGCATCTCCTCAGTTGGGCCCGACGGCGTCACGTACCTCGGTTCCAGCGGCATCTCCGCCACCGGCATGGACGGGACGACCATGACTCGTTCCAGCGGCATCTCCGCCACCGGCATGGACGGACTCACGATCACGGTCGGTGACGGATCGACCTACACCGGAGACTCGCTGCTCGTCCGGCAGGCCGATGGCATCAGTGCGACCGGCATGGATGACATCATGACCTACAGCGCCGAAGGCATCGTCATCTCCAGCCCCGATTCCGGAACGATCGCCCACGCCGACGGAATCTCGGGCACCGGCATGGACAGCATCGACATCTCGATGGCTGACGGCATCACCCTGACCCGAACCGACGGGCAGGTCGTCTCCATTCCGCCCGGACCGATCTCGATCGTCGGGGCCGAGCAGGCCATCTTCACGGACGTCGATCAGATCACCATCACCGGCGCCGACACCATCACCGGCACCGGAGTCACGGAACCGGTCCTGACCGGTCTCCAGAGCGTGGACCCCGAACTGGCCCTGCTGCTCAACCAGTTGACCGATGACAGCAACGTCAACGCCGCGATCGTCTATCACCAGACCCCGACCGAGGCCGACCTGGACGCCCTGCGGCAGATCGGCATCCTCGGCGGCACCCGGTATCGCGCGCTGCCGGTGATCCTGTTGACCGGCACCAAGCGGCAGATTATGGAGATCTCCCATCTCCCGGCCGTCCGGGCGGTCTACGGCAACCGCACTCTGAAACTGGTCGGCGAACCCGGCAACGGATTGACGGGGACCGAACGGGTCAAGGCGGATCCCGATCTCGCCTATCGGAACAACGGGCTGCCGTACACCGGCCGCGGGGTGACCGTCGCGGTGCTCGATACCGGCCTTGACGCCACCCACGCCGATCTGGCCGGCAGAGTCACGCGCAACGCGGTGCTCGCCAGCACGCTGGGCGTGGGCCTCGGCTTCAACTACCCGATCGAGCTCAACCTGCTGCCCAATACCGATCTGGTCTCGGGTCATGGCACCTTCGTCGGGGGCGTGATCGCGGGCAACGGAACGCGTTCCGGCGGTCAATACAAAGGCGTGGCGCCCGATGCCAGGCTGGTGGGATTGAGCGCGGGCACGCTCAGTCTGTTCTTCGCGCTCGAGGGCTTCGACTACCTGCTCGTGCACGCGGAAGAGCTGGGGGTGCGGGTCGTCAACTGCAGCTTTTCGGCCAATCTCCTCTTCGATCCCAACGATCCGGTCAACGTGGCGACCAGGATGTTGACCGACCGCGGGGTCAACGTGGTCTTTTCGGCCGGCAACGACGGCCCTTCCAACAACACGCTCAACCCATACGCGATGGCCCCCTGGGTCATTGGAGTCGGGGCGACCGATGAGCGCGGGCGATTGGCGGGGTTCTCCTCCCGGGGCAGCTTCAGAAACACGCTGGCGCGCCCCACGCTCGTGGCCCCCGGGGTCAACGTCACCAGCCTGCGGGCGGTCGGAGTCAACACGACGGCGCTCGGCGGCCTGCTGGGCAGCCTGGGCCTCTCGCTGCTGCAACAGCCCTACTACACCACCGGGAGCGGGACCAGTTTCTCGGCTCCACAGGTGGCCGGCACGATCGCGCTCATGCTCGAGGCCAATCCGCAACTGACCCCGGCGCAGGTGCGGAACATCCTGCAGCGGACGGCCACGCCGCTGCCGCCCTATTATCAACACGAGGCCGGCGCCGGCATGCTCAACGCGCATGCGGCCGTGCTGGAGGCCGCTTTCTCTGAACGCCGGATGGGGATGTTCCGGGCCGCGCTCGGCCGGGGCCAGGTCCGCTTCATCAGCGATCCATGGCAACAGTTCTCGGGGACCGTGCTCCCGGGCCTCACCAGTTCAACCAGCCTGGCCATTCCGGCCAATACCCTGCAGGCTTCGGTTCAGGTCTCATGGGGGCCGCTGCTCTCGCTCAACGACCTGGCCCTGAAACTGGTCGAACCCAACGGGACAGCTCGCGCGGAGGTCAACACCCTCAACCTGCCCGGATTGACGGGCAGGCGCGAGGCCGACGTCCTCTGGCAGCCCGCCCCCGGCAACTGGTCCGTGCGGCTCAGAAATACCCGCGGTCTGCTGGGGACGGCGCAACCGTTCCTCGGCGCCCTGGAATTGACCCGTGCCGAGTACGCGCCGTTGATCGATCTCGGCGGGCTGAACGCGAACGCCCAACAGGAGGTCTACCAGAACCTGCGATCACTCGTCATGTTCCCGATCGGCAACCGGTTCCGTCCGCAATTCAGCGTCTCCCGCTACGACCTGGCGTCGGCGCTGGTGCTCGGCGGGCGCGTGCCGCAATACCGGGCGGGCCAACCGACGTACCCCGACGCGGTCGATTCGTTGACGAGATTGATGGTCGAGAGCGTACAGGCCGCGCCGGCGGGAGCGATCTTTCCCGAGGTCACTCCGGGCAGCCTGTTCCGGCCCGATCAGCAGGCCGATCGTCTGACCGCCGCGATCGCCCTGGTCCGCGCCGCCGGGCTTCGGGCCGAGGCCGAGTCGCTCGCGGGCACCACGCTGCCGGTCGCTGACGGCAGTTCGATTCCCGCGCCATGGAGAGGCTACGTCGCCGTCGCGCTCTCACGCGGGTTGCTGACGGCGGAAGGCTCGCTGTTCCGCCCCTCCAGCGCGCTGACCCGCGCTGAACTTTCCCACGCCATGGTGTCGGTGACGAAATTGGCAATCGGATGAAGATCCAAACTAAGGTATCGGAACTTCTCTCCCCGACCAATCCCCCCACACTAAACCCAATCGGATAAGATTGGCCACCTACTTCCCCATTCCCCATTTTTCCAGGCTCTTAAGAACACTGTGAAATGGGGAATGGGCTAACGCACAAACAACTCTTCCGCATTCCAGATCGCAAAGGGCTGGAACGCACTCGGGCGAAAATTCCCGATTCGCCGATTCGCCGCACAGATCACATGGCGGGCGGTCAAGGGAATGACCGGCAGTTGATCAGCGAGGATAGTTTGAATCTCACGAAAAATAGCGCGCCGCCGATCCAGCATGGTCTCTCGCGCCTGCGCCTCCAAGAGTTCGTCGATCCGCGATTCCCAGGCCGTCCCCGGCCGCGTTTGTCTAGGGTACCAATGTTGAGAGGGGCTGCTGCTGCCCAGCAGGTTGACATAAGAAGAGGGATCCGGCTCGCTGACGATGGCGCCCAGCAGAGCCGCCTCGTAATCGTAGGTCTGGGAGATGCGGCGCTGCAGATCGCCGAACTCGATCGGAGCCACGTTGACCTTGATGCCGAGCCGCGCCCAGTCTTCCTGAACCACCGCCGCCATCTGCATTCGCGGCTGGCTCTCCACCGGCACGATCATCGTCAACTCCACGCGGTTTCCCGCGGCGTCGCGCAGTTCCGGACGATCCGGCTCTCCGCTCTGCGTAAAACCGGCCTCGCGCAGCAGAGCGCGCGCCTTCTCCAGATCATAATCGGTGCGGGCCAGACCCGTCGCCACCCACTCGCGGTTACCGGGCGAAACGAAGTTGTAGAGCGGAGTGGCCAATCCCTGGAGAGTCACCCTGGCCAGCGTCTCGCGATCGATCGAATGCGAGATCGCGCGCCTGAAGCGCAGATCGTTGAACCAGGCCCGTTTCATGGGGTTGACGAGGGGCTGCCCTTCCCGCTTGCCGGCGTTGAGATTGAACCAGAGATAATCGGTGCTCAGTCCCGGCCCCGCATCCACCGCATTGACCACGCCCGGCTGCTTCAGCAAGGCGGCATAGTCGGCCGGCCGAATTCGGTCATAGAGATCCAGACTCCCCTGGACCAGTCGCGCGAAAGCATTGTTGGCCTCGCCCGCGACCTCGATCACCACTTCGTCCAGATAGGGCAACGGCGCGCCCGCTTCGTCTCGCTTCCAGTAATGCGGGTTGCGCCTGAGCACCACTCGTTCGCCGGGCACGACCGCCTGGGCGATGAAGGCGCCGGCCGTCGCGATCTGCGACGGATCGCTGAGCAGGCTGTAGGCCTCGCGAAAGGCGCCCTGCTCCAGACTCTTTTCGAGCAGGTGCCGCGGCAGCACGGCGAGATTCGACAGATAGCTCTCCGGCACGGCGACCGGCTGAGGAAAGACCAATCGCAGATGAGACGGATCCTGAACGCTGACCTGAATCTGAGCGCCGCCGATCGTCATGGCCGGGCCGAAGAGGGGCGAGGCCGTGCGCTGGTCGTAGAGGGCCCGAAAGGTGAAGCGGACATCCTCCGCCGTCAGCGGGCGGCCGTCCGAGAATTTGAGCCCCTGACGCAAGCTGAGATCCAGGGTCCGTCCGCCACCGGCCGCCGTCCATTTTTCGGCCAGCGCCGGCAGATATCGATGCGTATCGTGATCGAATTCGACGAGCCTTCCGCCCATCAGGTAGAAGGCCACAATCAGCGTGGAATCATCCACCGCCATTAGATAATTGAACGTCTGGGGCGGCGAACCGATCCGGTATCGGAGCGCGCCTCCGGGCTTGCCGATCAAGCGCCCGTTCCGCGCCGTCTCCTGAAGCGAGTCGAGAGACGGGGGTTTGGGCCCGCCGGATCGGCAAGAGGTCGCCCAGCAAATTGCAGTAATCGAGGTGATCAAGGTGCAGAGTCGTAATAGATTCATCTTTATGGCTTCCGAAGTAATTCGCCTAACTGGTAGCTGTTGGGGAATCGACAACCGTCTTCAAAGGAATGAGAAGAGAGGACCACAACCCCAAGACCCGACGGAAGTCCGGCGACTTCCGGAGTTGGCCTCGGCGCTGCCGGCGGTCAATCTGGCGGCGATTTTTCCGCTGAATCGCCCTCTAAACTTAGTAGCAAACGATAGCGAAATGAATGTCTACCACTCCGACAATCTGGGTACTCTGTCATGTCCAAGATAAGTAAGCTGATCTTCTTCCGAGTCGTGCAGGCCGTTTTGGTGCTACTCGGGATCTCACTGTTGATCTTCGGGCTGCTGGCGATCGCCGGCGGCGACGCGCTGACCGCGCTGCATGGGCACGCGATGATCTCGGACGAGACGCTGGCGAAATGGCGCGGCATCTATGGTCTGGATCAACCGCTCTGGGTGCGCTACGGGCGCTGGCTGAGCGAAATAGTCAACGGGAGCCTCGGGTACTCCCGCTCTTTCCAGGCGCCCGTGGCCAACATCATCTGGCCGCGCCTGTGGCGCAGTTTCGCGCTGGCCTCGGTCGCGATGGTGATCTCGTGGACCGTCTCGTTGACGGTCGGGATCGCGGCGGCCGTGCGTTTCAACTCGTGGCTGGACCGCGTCTGCGACCTGGTGGTCCTGTTGTCGGCCTCGATGCCGCGCCTCGTGCTCTCGCTGACCGCGCTCACCTTCATCACCCATCTCGCCTGGTTCGGCGCCGACCAACCGACCGGCGAGACTCAGGTCGGAGCCTTCTCGCTCCAGGTCCTGCCGCCGGCCCTGATTCTGTGCGTGCCGCTGATCTCGCTCTTCCTGCCGCTGACCCGCACCAGCGTCAAGATGGTGCTCTCCCAGGAGTACGTCTCGGTCGCGCGCGCCAAGGGGCTGCCGGAGCGGATCGTCCTCTTCCGCCACGTCCTGCGACCGGCGCTCAATCCCATGCTGACCATCTTCGGTTACGAGTTGGGAAGCGTCATCAGCGGTTCGGTCATCGTCGAGAAGGTCCTGGGCTGGCCCGGATTGGGCGCCTTGAGCGTCTCGGCGGTGCAGAGCCGCGATCTGCCGCTGCTGATGGGAGTGGTGCTCGTCACCGCCACCGCAGTCCTGGTGGGCAACCTCCTGGCCGACATCCTGATCCGGCTGAACGATCCCCGGCTCCGCCAATAGAGGCGACGGACCTCCATGACGAGACTTTTCCGAACGGCCCCTTCCCGAATCGACCGGCGACTACTGAGGATTCTCGGAGGCGGCATTATCTGCTGTTTCTATCTGACCGCGATCCTGGCCGATTTCCTGGCGCCCTACGACTACCGCGATCAAGCGCGGCGAGAACCGATGGCGCAGCCCAGCGCCGTCCGGTTTCGCGACGCCGACGGCGATTGGCACTTGCGGCCGCGGGTCTGCGCGCGGCTCTTAACCGATCCGCTGCAACTGCGCTATGAGGAGGATCGATCGCGATGTCACCCGATCCGATTCTGGATCCGCGGTTATCGCTATCGGTTCCTCTTCTACTTCGAATCCGACCTCCATCTCTTCGGCGTGGACGGGCTGGGCCGAGAGGATGCGCCTCGCGCGCACCTCCTCGGCACCGACGCCGTGGGGCGCGATCGTCTCTCCCGGCTGCTGATCGCCACCAGATTCTCACTCATGGTCGGTCCGGCGGGAACGATCCTCGCCAGCTTGATCGGGGTGGTCCTCGGCTGCATCGCCGGTTATACGGGAAGATGGCTCGACGCCTTTCTGATGCGGATCGTCGATCTGGTCATGGCGTTGCCGCCGCTGGTCATGATCCTGGCGGCCCGCGCGACCTTTCCCCTGGAGCTCCCGCCATCTCGCGCCGCGCTCCTGCTGATCGCGATCTTCGTCACCCTGGGATGGGCCGAGATGGCGAGGCTCACGCGGAGTCTGGTCGCGGAGCTGAGCGAGCGCGAATTCGTCCTGGCGGCCGTCAGCGTCGGCCTCCCCCCCTGGCGCGTGCTCTACCGCCATATTCTGCCGAACGCGGCGCCGCTGATCCTGGCCCAGGCGCTCCTCATGCTGCCCAACTTTCTGCTCTTCGAGACCGCCCTCTCGTTTCTCGGCGTGGGGCTGCAAGAACCCGATCCCAGTTGGGGCAACCTCCTGGCCGCGGCCAAAGACATCACCCTGCTGCCCGCGGATCAGGCGCTCCTGCTCCTGGCTCCCGCCCTGACCATCGTGGTCTTCGTCTTCGGCACCCGTCTCCTGAGAGACGGCTTGACCCCATCCTCCTAGACCCAAACCGCGAAACACGCCAAATAGACGAAAGACACGGATCAAACACCTTTCGCGCGTTTCGCGGTTCTATCCCAACTTTGTGAGCAAAGTACTCAGTCTCAATCGACTTGATCGATTCGGTTTGCTGGTGAAATGAAAGGAACAGTCTGAGGCTGGCGTGGGCTAATGGCCACGGGCTACCGGATTTGAAGAGAGCAGGCTAATTACAACGCGGGCGGAGGATAAGGCGGACGGGCCTAGGGGTTTAATCGCAGAGCAAACGCTGAGAACCAGGAGCCGTTTAGTGCGCTCTCAGCGTTTTCGCTCTTCGATGGACTCTTTCGATCGGGGGATCGCAATCGGATCGTTGTCTATCTGGGTTCTCGCGCTCACCGATGATCTCCCGTTAATCCCTTAGTTTGTCTTTCTCCTGGAGGTTCTTGAGCCTCTCTTGAGCCTCAGCTCCCCAGGGAGAGGTGGCATCGAGTTTCAGGTACTCTTCCCAGTCGTGTCGCGCTTCCTTGAATCGAGCCATCTGCTCGTAACAGAGCGCGCGATTGAACCAGGCTTCCTGCAAGTGCGGGTCGAGATCGACCGCCGTATCGTAATGCTCGATGGCCTTGGTCAGCAGCGGCATCGAGTCGGAATACTTGCTGCGTTCGTAGTAGAGCGAAGCGAGATCGACGTGAAGCTTAGCTTCGTACGGCGCATTCTGAATCGCCAGCAACAGTTGTTCTTCAGCCCGGTCCAGGTTACCGAGTAACAGGTAGAGCCGACCCAGCGCGTGCCGGGATTCGGTCGTCGGGTGCGAAGCCACCGCGTGAGTCAGGTCAGCCAAAACATAGTTGAATTGGTCGCGATCCACTCCCGAGTTATCCGCATCGCCGCGTTGACGTTCATAAGGTTGGTAAGCAAAACCGCCGGTCACCCGAGTCTCCAAGACCCGATTATGACGGTGGACCAACTCCATCGCCATCAATCGATCCTCGGATCTCGAACCCGGGTTATAGATCATGTAACCGGCAATTCCGACAGTCAGCAGGAGTCCGACGGCCACGCCGTGTTTCAGGTAGGATTTAAGACTCCGGCTGGCATGGTGAAGGTCAGGTCGTGGATTCCAAGACGGGTTCGATGGTCGAGGTTTGTTAGTCGAGGGCTCTCCTTCTGCCGAAGAATCAGCATCAGCCTCACTAAACTGCCATCGCGCCAACGCCGCGGCTTCCAGCCCCAGCGAGAATAACGGCGCGAGGTGTCTCTCCTCCTCTTCCCGCCTCTCTCCATAACAGACGCGTAACATCACTGCCAGTTTTGCACGACAGTCTTCACAGTTGAGGCAGTGTTCCTCTACCTCCGCCCGTTCCGCTGCGGTGCAAGTCCCAGCTACATAGGAAGCCATAACCTCCTCAGGGGTGTGGTCGATCTGCCATAATAGTCCGTTCTTCATCGAGACCTCTTTGAGTTGTGTATTGATTTTAGTCTGTGAATTACTGACCTCTACCTTCATGGGAAAGGTAGCAAAATGCTGGAAAATGTGTGCCATTCCAGGGACTACCTAAAAATATCTCTGCGCGAACAGAGGTCATTTTGCTTCGATCTCCCGACAATCACCCAGTACCTGTATTGTGATTCCGCGGCCCCCCTAGCCAGTTTGAAACGAAATCACGCTCTGATTGCCTTCTGAATTAAGTCAGTCTCCGATTTAATTTCACTTGAACAACATCGAGAACTTGTCGCATTAAAGCTGCTTTTGCCACAAACCGAAAGTTCCGGCTCAAGCGATCAATGAACTTGCCATCCTCGAATTTCTACTCAGCCGACATCGACATTTCTACACTACCTACCTTGACTAATAGTTGAGTTTAGCTACAGAAGATTGGCGAAGAATGGATTGATTCCGGATTCTGATCGACCTTCGATCCATCCCTGATCTCTCCCTGATCTCTCTACTCCGATCGATCCTCACTCTCGATCCTCACTCTCGATCCTCACTCTCAACCAAGAGGCTCGCCGAACCGTGAGCACACCACAGTCGCAAACCCTGGTTGCGCAGTGAGTTGCCGCTGGAATCCGAATCCCGCTCGGCCGGCCGCCGCCGCCCGCTCTCCTCTGCGGTTAATCGGTATCCTCACTCAGAATCAGCGATCCTAACAACTCTCCCGGGATGCTCTCAGTGCTCTCCTCCATCCTCGGAACTACTTTCTTGAGCGGCTCTCTCGATCGGCTCCCATCTCTCCGGGCGCGAAATTCATGCTCCCGAAATAGATTCAATCGCAGACACTTATGAAATTAACTGGGCTTCATCCTCAAGATTTCCGGACTTTTCCAGAATCATTCATGCATGTCCAAAAACAGTTTCACACGCCGATTGAAAGAGGTATAAATTTACTCAACTGACGCTCTCGGGCGGTATCTGACGAGCGCAAGATCGAATATTTTGCTCAAAGGCTTGCAATTTAATCGGGCCGGGACCATTCATTGAGGGTGTCGGTCCTTATATCCCCTTGCAAATAATATAGTTATCGAATTCGCCGAATCCTGTAAATTTTTGCTAAGTTATTGATTCCAGGAGAAATAATATCAAAAAATAGGGCCGCGCGAAAGAAAATAATTAAGTGTTTAATGCATGGTCGAATTAATGAGCGTCCGCTCCGTAGTCTGTCGACTCCAACAGACTACAGAGATCACTCCCAGATAGTAGATTCATTAAGACTGGCCACTCACTCGGACTGGAGACAATCTATGAACCACGCCTTATTCCTATTCCACAGAGCTTCAGTTAATCATCAATATCATAGCATTATACTACCCGGCCTGCCAGATAAATCTCTCTTATTTAAGGGTGATATCATTATGATCTACTTGAGTTATAGGGGAATACCTTAAATTAACAGGTAAATACCCTAGATCTGCATTGCAATTAAAAGCAAAGACTACTTTCAAGAAGAGAGTCATTATTCAAACCCCACCCAGATGGAGCTGACAGGATCAGTATGGTTCGACCAGGCAGGCGTCGAGCAGATGGGATTGAGCAGAATTGGCGAAGCTGGCAGCAATAGTTGATCGACCATCGAGGTAGATTGGGCGGCATGGTGGTGATCCGAGTTGTGCCGGTCTGGGAAAAGTAGCGTCGTTACTGCAGTCAATCTCCGGATTAGCGTGGAGCCGCATTTACTGGGCCCAACCCCTTTGTGACAAGATCGAGTTCGGACGCCAAAGGCTAAAACGTATGATTATATGGTGGTCAGACCTGCGATACAGTCTTCGTGGACTCCTCAAACAACCCGGGATGACGGCGATCGCGGTCATCTCGCTGGGGCTTGGAATCGGGGCCAACAGCGCGATCTTCAGTGTCATCAATGCCGTCCTGCTCAAACCGCTGCCGCAGCGAGAGGTCGAGCGGTTGGTCATGATCTGGGGGTCGCACCAGCGCAGCGGGCGCAGGTACAACCCGAGTTCGCCCCCGGACTTCGTCGAGTGGAGAGCGCAGAACCATGTCTTCGAGCAGATTGCCGGTTCGCGTGACAACCTGGTGACGCTGACCGGCCGCGGCGACCCGGAACAGCTACTGGGTTACCGGATCTCGGCCGACTACCTGGAGGTCATGGGGGTGCAGCCGATGCTCGGTCGAAATTTTCGTCCGGAGGAGGATCGGGCGGGGGGCCCGCGCGTGGTGATTCTCAACCATCGCCTCTGGCAGCGCCGTTTCGCGGGGGATCCGAAGATTCTCGGGCAGTCGCTGATTCTCAACGGCGAGAGCCACCTGGTGATCGGAGTCATGCCGCCCGGATATGAAGACCTGATCGGTTCTGAAGTATGGACGCCACTGGCGCTGACCACCGGCGATTACAACAACCAGGAGTTGCGGATCTTGCGCCTGGTCGCGCGGCTGAAGCCCGGGGTCACGATCCGGCAGGCGCAGGACGAGATGAATGCCCTGACCGCCCGGCAGGAGCGAGAGGATCCGAAGCCGCACGAGGGATGGAGAGTCGAGCTCATCCCCCTGCGCGATCACTACTTCGGCGATATCAGCCCGGCTTTGAAGTTGCTCTCCGGAGCGGTCGGCTTCGTCCTGCTGATCGCCTGCGCGAATATCTCGAATCTACTGCTCTCGAAAGTGGCGGCGCGGCGAAGAGAGTCGGCGATCCGCGCCGCGCTGGGAGCCAGCCGGTTCCGCCTGATCAGACAACTCCTGACGGAGGGCGCGATCCTGGCCCTCCTGGGCGGGCTGCTGGCGCTGCCGCTGGCCAAGCTCTCGCTCCGGCTCTTCCTCGGACTCTTCTCCAACCACATCGCCAACGTGCGGCTGCCGCATGTCGAGCGGATTCCGATCGACGGCCGCGTCCTCGGGTTCACCTTGCTGGTCTCGATCGTCTCCGGGATCATCCTGGGGCTGATCCCGGCCCGGCAGTACTCCAGGATCAACCTCAACGAGGCGCTCAAGGACGGGAATCGGGGAGCAGGGTTGCCGGACGTCCCCCGCACCTACTTCCGCTATCGCGTCAACGAATGGACGGTGATTGCCGAGATCGCCCTCGCGCTGGTCTTGCTCGCGGGGGCGGGCTTGATGCTCAAGAACCTGCTGCGCCTGAGCGAGGTCAAACTGGGGTTCAATCCGAAAAACGTCCTGACCATGCGGGCGATTCTGCCTCTCGACCTGCTGATCCCGCAGCCGGAAAAACGGCGCCTCTTCTACCAGAATCTGCTGCCGCGCCTGGAATCGCTGCCCGGAATCGAGAGCGCCGGGATCATCAACTTTCTGCCGCTCAGCGGGTGGGCCGCCTACTCTTACTTCACCGTCGAGGACGGGCCGTCGCTGCCTTCCGGCGAGAAATTCAGCGCCTACGGCCGGGCCGTCAGCCCCAACTATTTTCGGACCATGGGCATTCCCATGCTGAAGGGGCGGGCCTTCACCGAATACGATAACGAACCCTCGCCGCCGGTGATCATCATCAATGAGACCCTGGCTCGCCGTTTCTTCGGCAACGGCGACCCCATCGGCAAACGCCTGTCGGTGCCTTCCCGATATGACGCGCCCCTGATCCCCCGAGAGATCGTCGGGATCATCGGAGACGTCAGGCACGACGGAGCCGAGAACGAAATTCAACCCGAGATCTATTTTCCCTTCGTCCAGGCGCCGTCCCCGGTGCTGAGCCTGGTCCTGCGGACCAAATCGGACCCGATGAGCCTGGCCGATGCCGCCCGCCGGCAGATCTGGGCCGTCGACAAGGATCAACCGGTCTCTTACGTGATGACGATGGAACAACTGGCGGCGGAATCGACCGCCGGCAAACGGATCTCCACGCTGATGCTCGGAATCTACGCGATTCTGGCCCTCGCGATGGCCTCGATCGGGATCTACGGAGTCATGACGCATGCCGTCAGCCAGCAGACTCGCGAGTTCGGGATTCGCACGGCGCTCGGCGCCACCTCGCGTGACGTGCTGCGTCTGGTGATGTGGCGCGGGCTCTCCCTGGTCCTGATCGGAATCGGGATCGGGCTGGCCGGCGCCCTGGCCCTGACCCGAGTCAGCGCCTATCTGTTATATCAAGTGAGCGCCGCCGATCCGCTCACCCTGGTCCTGGTCTCGATCCTCCTGATCGCCATCGCGATGATCGCCTGTTACATTCCCGCTCGCCGGGCCGCGAACCTGGACCCACTGATCGCACTCAGATATGAATAGAAGTCTGGAGAAGTCTGGACTGTTCTAGACTTCTTCAATAGCTCGTGCGGGCGGGCAACCTGGAGGGCCACTGGGCGCGGAACCGGTTCTCCGTAAACTCCTTCTGTTCGTAGGGTGGAAGACCGACGGCCTGGCATTCGTAATGACGAACGCCATCGGTCATCTCCGGATCGAGACGTCCGTAAGCGGCGTCGTCGGCATGAATCAACTCGTGCGCCAGCCCGATCTCGGGCGGGTGCTGGCGCCAATCCTCACCGGTGCGGAAGAGTTTCATCTCGGGATTGTATTTGATGGTCGTGCTGGACCCCGCGCCGATGCCCTTGATGGTCTTCATCTTGCCGAATTGATCCCGCCACTTGAGGATCGTCCCTTTGGCCAGAGCGGCCCGGAAATCGTCGGGCGGCGCTTCACACATCCTGCACGCCGGAACGATCCGAACCTGCTGCCCGCTGCGCAACAGGCTGCTCAACAAGCGGCGGCCCAGCGGCATCCGCGCCAGGGTCGTCAAATGGGCGGTCGTCTTCTCCACGAACCCCGCCGGCCCCTGGATCAGCAGCCGATGCTGGTATTCGATCTCGACCTGGTCCGCCGACATGAGCTTATCGACCGCCAGACGGGCGGCATTCGAGATCCGCCCGGATTTCAACAACTCGGTCAGCCGCCGCCGCATCTCCGGCGGCAGACTTCGCAACTCTTCGACCGAGAGCGCGTCGACAATTCGACGCACCACGCTCCCCTGATCGCTCCCGCGCGCCTGGGTCAACTGCTGATCGACCCACTGGGCGGTCCGGCACAGACCGACGCGTGGTTCCAAGGCCGCGCTCTTCCGGGCAACGGTTTTTGTGGCCTTTCTCACCATGACCATCCGTTAACTAGAAATCTAGTCGCTGATTTTCGATATAAATCTGGATATAAATGTTTTAATGGATCAATTCTCAGGAATATCTGAGCCAGTCTCTCCTATCAGAGGATTCCCTGGCAAGTTACTGCGTGATCCAAAATAGGAATAACCCACGGGCTGGAGGCTGTGTACCGGCGGGTGATCGTCACAAATGATTACGCGATTCGGAATAGACTCCGGCTTACCACCAAATTACGGCGTCGCAAGGCTACGGACCCAGCTCGGCCCAATCACCCGAGCCGGCCCGCTGAAGATCAATCCCGCCACGCCGGAATCTACTGCCTGAATCAGGCAGTAGATTCGGCAATATCTTTTATTGTCTGCCGCGATTCTCCTAGATGATGCTCTTCCGTAACGCCAGCCACTTGCAGCCGGATCGATACTCTCGCAGGTGGCCGGAAGCTACGGAATTTTCTCACTCAACTCCGACTTGACGACTACTTCTTGGTTCGAGACTTCGGCATGGGATACTCGGACTTGCTGAGACGCGATCCCATACAGTAATAGTTGCCCCAACCCAGGGTCGGAGCCGCGCCCTGCCAACCTCCGGCCGAGATCGGAACCAGCCGTTGTTTGGGCTTGGGCTTCACGATTTTATAGAAATAACCGAAATGGCGGAAGTCCATGGCCTCCGCGCGGTTGACGATCTCGACCTCGTAGTTCCGTCCGCCCTTGAAGACGAAGTCCTCGGTATCCCCCTCGAAATGCAGGACCGCGTATCCGTGGGCCGGAATTTCGATGTCCAGGCCGACTTTGCTGGCCGCGGTCAATTTATGGCCGCTCGGCTTCTGCGTCTTTTCGTCGGCGAAGACGGTGTCGGGATGATAGGTGATCGTATAGAACTCCCCGTTGTTGAAATAGAATCGGGCGCGACAGGCTTTGGCGTCGGCCTTCATCTTCTCACGCGGGTAGAGTTGTTTCTCGATGTCGACGATATAGTCGGGCGATTGGCGCGCGTCACGCCGCGACTTGGGAACGTAATTTTTGAAAGGCTCGCCTTTCGGATAGACATCCAGAGTAATGTCGCCATGGATCTCGGTGAAGTCACGATACTCGCGTTTGACCACGCCGTTCTCCTTGATCACGATGTGGGGACGATGAACATTTTCGGGAGCCTCGTCCTCGGTCGAGATCATGCCTACCATCAATCTGGACGGGTACTTCGTAAAAAACGCGCATAGGTCTTCGAAAGTAAAATTGATAGTGCTCATGGTTATCCTCCGAGTTTGGATCGCGGGCCGACCTGACCGGCGATCGTAGGGCAACAAACGTCCAGCGGCGACCTATCACCTGGCGTCAGGATGGCCGCCGGGTCGTGTTACATCGCAATCTGGCGAGGAGAGAGCGATCAGTTTTTCTGTGGGCTATCGCATCCATTACCGGCGAGCAGGAATGCCGCCCAGTAATATGGATGTTGGCGTCTGGAATCGGCGCCGTGAATCAGCGAGCATTGCGCCTGGCGTAGGCTTTCGCTGAAATTCTGGTGTTTGACGCGGTATTGATAGTGAAAGGTCCGCATCAGATCGGATGTGCTGTCGTCGTCGACGTCCCAGAGGCTGGCAATCACCGTCGGGACGCCGGCGGCGAGAAAGGCCTGGACCAGTCCGCTCAGGGCCTCGCCCCGAGTATAAACCCCCAGCGCCGAACGGCAACCGGAGAGCAGGACCAGGCGCGTCCGCGCCAGCTTGAGCTGATAGATCTCGTAAGCCTGCCAACTGCCGTCAAAGACCCCTTTCCGGGGCAGCCGGTCCGCCGATAGTTGATGATTCTCTTCGGCCAGCACAATTGACGAGAGCAGCGGCGATTGTTCGTTGATCAAGACATGGGTGGCCAGATGGACGATGTCGTAGTCGCCGATCTGGCGGGTCAGAGCGCTCTCGGTCGCCTGCTCGCGACTGAGGATCTGAGCCTTCGGATAATCGGGTTTGACCCGCGTGACCTCTTCTTCGGCCGACGGCAGCGGGGGCAGTTCCGGAAATCGCTGGCGATTGAACCGCGGATTGCCGAGCCCCAGAAACGATTCGGTTCCGGCGCTCTTCCGCGCCTTGCTGCCGATGGCCATCGCCCGCGCCATGACGCTCGCGCTGGGGTTGACGGCCAGGGCATAGTCTTCGACCAGGTAGCGAGACGGCTCCGGCGAGACCAGCGCGCCGAAGGGCAACTGCGACAAGATGCCGTCGGGCACGATGCACAGGACGCGATTGCGATCGAGTCGCGCCGCGATCGGCGAGATCAGGATCTGGTACAGGTCCACCGCCTGGCGTCTGAGCAGGACCGTATCGGCCCGCGCCCGCAGACTGTCCAGATAGTCCTTGACCAGCCGGCGCAGCCGGTCCGACTTGATCTCGATGCTCTCCGAAAAGATCTCGTCCCGGGTCACCAGCCAGATCAGGAGACGATCTTCCCCGGAGCTATACTCCAGCAACTGGGCGTTGGGCGGCAAGGTCGATTGGACCTGCTTCATGGTCAGCGGACGAGCGCTGCCGGAGACCCGCAGCGTTTTGCTTCCGTCGCTCTCGCCCGGTTCGATGCGCCCGGTCAGGATGTCCAACAGGTCCCGGCTCTTGGAGATCTCGGCATAGTTGAAAGCCTGCGCCGAATCGTGCTTGGTGACGGATTGGAACTCCATCATGGCGCGATAGACATCCTGCCGACTGAAGAGGTAGACGCTGCGGCCGCGGGCGTCCTTGATCTGCTGGCGGTCGCGTTCGGCCAGCCGGATGCTGGTCTGCAGTTCGGCCTCAGCCTCGGCGATCCGTCCCTGCGCGCGGTAGGCCGCCGCCAAGCCCTGATGAATCGCCGAGAGAAAGATCCGATGATTGGTCTTGCCCAGGATCGTCAGCGCCTGCTGGTACGCGGTGATCGCCTTGGCCGCTTCGTTCTGGCGCAGGTAGAAATCCCCGAGCGGAGTATAGAGTTCCACCTGCAGCAACAGGCGCGCCGTTCGATCCGTGATCGCCTCGGTCCGCAGAATCGCATCGTTGAGCTGAGTGACGGCCTCCTCCTGCCGGCCCAGCTTCCAGTAGTTCAGCCCCAGGCGACCGGCGAGGGCCGCCAACAAACCCGGATTGTTCAACTGCTCCGCCACCTGCCAGCCCTCCTGGTGGTAGTCGAGCGCCCGCGGGTAGTTGCCGGTCAGAAGCAGCGTCTCGCCCATGTTGGCGTGGATTCTGGCCGTGTGGAACGGAGAGAGCGGAGAGTCGCGCAGGAGGCCGATCGCCTCGAAGTTCTTCTGCTCGGCCCGCTCATAATCCCCCATCCGCAGGTAGACGTTTCCGGCCGACACCAGGCCGATGATGGCCGTGTCGGCGTCGTCGATCTCCTTGGCGATCTTGGCCGCTTCGAGGCTCAGATCCAGGGCTCGCGAAAACCGCAGCGAGTTGATATAGGCATTGGCGAGGGCGGTCAGCGCCCGGGCCTGCAACTGCCGGTGGCGATGGCTCTCGGTGCTCGCGATCAGTTTTTTGCTGGCCGCCTCCAGGCCATGAAAGTTGGGGCGGAGGTTGTAAAAACGGGCCAGGTTGATGGCGGCGAGCTCCGCGTGACACTGGTCGCCGATTCGCTGCGCCATCTCATGCGCCTCGGAGAAATGCTGGAAGGCGTCGTCAAAGGCCCCGCCGGTATTCTCCCGGCCGCCCTGTTGCAGCAGGAACCGGATCTTCTGCAGTTCCCGGCGCTCCGTCGAGTTGGCCTTGCCGACGAAATCGACCAGATCGGCGATGTACCGGTCCCCCTTGATCTCGGCCACCAGTTGGCCCACCAGAGTCAACGTTCGGAGGCGGGCGGAGGCGAAGACGCTCTCACCGTTGACCGCCGCTCTCAAATATTCATCGAAGAGATCCTGCGTCGCCAATTGACTGACGGTGGCGAAATTTTCCGTCACCAGCCGGTGCAGCACCTGTTCGTCATTGGACGCCGCCGCCTCGCGAAGCTGATGCTGGACTCGCTTGTTCTGATCCGTGGACTGCTGCTGCCAGTTCTGCAGCCGCTTCAGCCCCTCGCGCGCCTCGGCCGCCCAGGGCGAATCGGAATCGATCTGCAGGTACCGCTCCCAGTCGGCCCGGGCCTTGCTGAAGAGCGCCATCTGATGATGGCAGAGCGCCCGGTTGAACCAGGCTTCGGCCAGTTGCGGATCCAGCTCGAGGGCCCGGTCGTAATGATCGACCGCCTTGGAGAGCCAGAGCAGCGGATCGCCCTTGTAGCTCCGCTCGTAGAAGAGAGCGCCCAGATCGGTATACAACCGGGCATCTCCGGGCGTCTTCTCCAACGCCAGCGTCAGTTGCACCTCGGCCTTGTCGAAATCACGCCCCAGCAGGTAGAAGAGCCCCAGCACATGCCGAGCCTCGACCGTCGGTTTGGTGGCCACGGCTCGCGTCAACTCGACGAGGTCCTCGCTGAACTTCTCGGCCTCCGGGCTGGCCGTCGCCGACGAACCCCGTTTACGCTCGTAGGGCCGATAGGCGAATCCGCCCGTAATCCGCGCCTGCAAAGGCCGGCTATGTCCGTAACTGCGGTAGAGGATCGCGAGACTGTCCTGACCTCGCGGTCCCCGCCACCATCCCCGATAATAGAGTAGTCCCGAAATAATCAAGACGGTCGTCACGAATAACAGGATGTAGAACTGCTTGCGGCCCACCTGAAATTTCGATAAGGGCCAGAACCGGAATCTTCTGGTATCGGCTTGACGATTCTTTCGAACGGCCTCGGAAGCGAGCCGGCTCACACGCTGGAGGGCCTGTCTGATCGCTTCCTTCCCCGTCGAGAGATTCTTTCCCGCGTTGGGCGGCTCCTCCACTCCATCCGTCTCACTGTAAAGATGGAGCAGGACCGCGATTCGCGTACAGCACTCCTTACAGGAGAGACAGTGCATCTCAACTTCGTACTCTTCTCCCGGGTTACATTCCCCGGCAACATAAGCAGCCATCAACCTATTTGAGATGTGCCCATCACGTTCCGGGTGATGATCTTTCACGGAAACCTCCTCAAAGGGACCCACGCCACGGTTAACCCCTTGAAAGATACCAAAATCCCCTACAGATAAAGTAGCAAAATAGAGCCAGAAGAACTCTAGTCAAGTTTATGCGTCAGGGAAAAAAATATCCGCAACCATGGTTTCCCTGGAGACCTGCCCAGAATCTGGCAGAATCCTGCCGATCCGCCATCCCACCGAATGGCTCGCCATGGAGGATCATTAATTTGTGTGAGCGTCACTGGAGTTGTTATCGAAAACAGCCCCCGGTGGAGCCATCCTTCGAGTTTCGCAGCCGCCCATTATCCACTTATTGGTAGACTATTTCCACTCGGCGGGCGCGATCATGGTTCAAAATAGTGAGGCCGCCGGGAGTTGGCCGGCCGGGCCCGGGAAGGTCGGAACCCGGGCCCGGCCCGGATTCGTCGCCACCATGGAGGATCAAGAGGCCCGGAAACGATCCTGCAGGATCGCCAGCGCGATTCGGACATGGGAGATAAAGAGCTCCGCCGAGAGCTGGTCGCTGTGCATCGGCATCAGTACCCGGTAAGGTTCCAGCTTACTCCAGGCGTGTAGAATCTGGGTGGGCAGTTCCGGCGTGATGTTAACGTAGAGCTCCAGTTGGCGCACGAACTCCTCGAGCGGAAGATAGAGCAAGCTCTCGAAGATCTCCGCGTGACAGATCGTCAACACCTGCTCCATGGTCTCGGGGCCGAAGCGCCGGGCCAGCTCTTCGTGATAGTACCGCCCGCTGTTGTAGTCACGCGTCGACGAGATGTAGGTCAATCCCAGGAACTCACTGCGCGCCCCCGACAGCTCGCGGCGCTTGAACTCCTCGAGGGCCAGCTCAACCTCTACCTTCCGGACCGGCCGGCGCCAGCCCTCGCCGGGAGGCCCCGCCTGCAGAACCTCGCTGGAGTAGGTCTCCTCGATCAGCGCCCGGTGTAACCGGGCCGCATCGAGCCCTCGCAGCCGGTCGCTGAACTCGCCCTCCATCCGCCATCCGATCCGCGCCAGCCACAGTCCGAGGCGGGAGAGGTAGTACGGACCGCAGACCGGAACCAGCGACTGTAACAGGGCGGACGAGAGTCGAAAGAGCGCCAGGCATCCCGCCAGCTTCAGTTCGGAACCGGGCTTGAAACCGAAGTACGGCCGGAGAATCACGCGCTGCAGATCGGTCAATCGATCGATCTGCCGCCGCGACTGCCGCAGCCAGGAACGGATCAGGGCCTGGCGTTCGCGCTTGAAGAGCTGCCGGAGCGGCCTCGACGACTGCCGGCCGAGAAAGTCCCAGTCCATCCTCAGGAAGATTCTGGTTACCAGCTCCCTGGGCAATACCTTCAATTCAATCTGGACCGGCGCTTCCAGTGATCCGGAGGATCTCGGTTGATCACCGCTCACCTTCCTCACCGCAACTAGAAACGAACCCAACAACCAAATAGGAGCGCAAGCCAGCATGACTAGGAGGATCTCTACGACCATTCCTGCCCCCCACTACCCGTTGGTATCAGATATGTTCAGTAACTCGCACAGCGATCCCACCTGACCCCTGGGCAAGCCACACCTCTACCCACATTTTATTCGGTTGACCTCTAGTCGCTCTCGCCCTGCAATTCCATGACCCGGCATGGATGAACGCCCCGGAACCTCGCCCCACGCCCATACCGCATCACGTAAACAACTGATTTTCATCATCTTTGAGCAGATGGTCTGAGAGAAAAAATGAGGGATCTGCTCACTCGGTTGGGCCTCATCTTACACCAATCGAGGCGGATTTGTTAGTAAAAAAGGTATTCCCCTTCAACCGCGATAACTCGAATAGCAGATTGTGTATGGCTCCGATGCATCCGAATACCTCTCTTATTTAGAACCTCTTCTGCACCGAGCTTTGTACGTGGTCTCGGAAGGAGAGGTATCGGAGGTTTCGGTTATCCGAAATTGGGAATCGATTCTAGGCCGGGTTGACAGGCTCCACGACTGAGGCCCCGATTCAAGGCCGGAGCCACAACTTATAACATTTAGCTCATGATTCAACTATAAATAACAATACAAATATATGACAATCAAGGTGACAACCTAAGCCGACATTTGTTATCTTATCAAAAAGGCAATTCAATAAAGCAAGACGTTACAAATTGACATCGGTATCACCTACATATGGTTGGCGAGGTCTCACCAGTCGAACGATGAACGTCGCCGTGATGATCAAAATAATCGGACTCACGGCGCTAGCATCTGTCAGAATGATAAGGCTCTTAAATAAGAGCAGCTTTAGGTATGGTGCCGTTTTATGTCACCTATCAGGAGGAATAACCTGATGGGAAGAACCTCTCGCTTAAGACCTAAAAGACTGGCGGAGAAACTACTGAAGATTCGCCAGGCCTTGGGTCTCTCACAAGGGCGCCTGATCGATCATCTGCAGTTAAACGAGGTGATCTATCCCGGCTACATCTCCGACTACGAAAACGAGAAACGTGAACCATCGTTACAGGTGCTGCTGGCCTATGCGCGGGCGGCGGGGATCTGTTTGGACCTGCTGGCGGACGACGAGTTGGATCTTCCGGAGCAGTTGCCGAGCGTGCCGACCCATCAAGGTAGGTAGCAGACCGGAAGCGAGCGCGCGGGTTGCAGGCGGGTTCGAGGACGGTGGAGAGCGGAAAGAGGAACCGCGTCAGGAGTCAACTGGCCTTACTAGAGGCTGTACCCCTGACGCGGTTTTTTGCGAACCGCGGTAGTTCGCTGATGGCTGAGGCGATCAAAATCCATTCGATAATCTTCAGCCTCCTTCACAGATCACGGCCGCCGCCTGGCGGGCATGCAGGACGGCCAGGGCGACCTTGATATTTGAGAAGAAGAGCTCGGCGGTCAGCGGCTCGCAGTCGCCCGGCGGCAGCACGCGGTAGGGAGCGAGTTGATCCCAGAGGCGTGAGGCTTCGGTCCAGGGCGACATGGCGGAGCAGAGATAGCTCTCCAGTTGCTCGACGACCTCCGTCAGAGGGCTGAGCGCCAATCGTTCAAAGACTTCGCGGTGGCAGGCGGCCAGCGCCTGGTCTACCATCTCGTCCGAGTAGTGATAGGCCAGGAAGTCATGGTGGTACCGGCTGGCACGATAGTCCCGGGTCGAGGCCAGGTAGACCAGCCGGGCGATATCCTCGCGAATAACTTGCAGGAACACCTGTTCGATCTCTTGAATCACCATTGCTAATTCCATGTTCCTAGCTCCTTCGCTGCCGCAGGCCTCGCATGAAATTACCGGCGTCTTCGATCCATAGCTTCCCACAGCGCGCCCCCGCGCCGTGCCCTGCGCGGCGTCGATCATCGATGGAGTCGAACGACCGGCGCGGGCAGTTCTTGAGAGCAACGTTTCAGAATGGTCACCACCCAGGAGGCCAGATGGTCGGCGTAGACCGGGTTACCCCATCGAATCATCACAAACAAGATGGCACACAGACTCAAGAAGAGGGGGTAATAGGTAACAACCTTGAAACCGGCCGTCATGCGGGGATGATGATCGCGTGGGGATTCGATCAGGTGCCGGTAGGCCACCCAGGTCGCGTGCTGGCGAACATGAAACAACCATTGAAACGCCAGCGACCGGCGTTCCCGAATAAATAACTGTTGAACCGAGGTGGTCTCCTGCTCGACTACCGCCCAGTCCGCTCGATTGAAGATTCTTCGGGCCAACTCACGCCAAGGATCCACGGAGCGGAGGGTGCTCAAGTCATAACCTGATGATGTGGTATCTCTTCTGCCCATGCTGAAACCGTGCCGGATCGAGGTGGCCGGCACCCCTTCGATCCCGGGAGCGCACTCTACCGACGTGTTAGGGCTGTGCAGAAAACGTCTGTCACTCGCTGGGCGTTTGGCCACAGACTAGCACGTCGGAAGAGTACGCTCTCAGGAAGAGTTCAGGGGAATAGATCGGATCCTCTAGAGATCCCCAAACAACGCTCGACCCTCCGCAAGCCTCTGGCTCGCGGCTCGGGCGGCCACCGATACGGCGGTTCGGTCAAAGACGGGACAAAACAGAGATGGATCGTGGGGGCAAAACCTAGGCGAACCTGCTGCAAATTCTTCTTTACGCATACCTTTGATCTGGTTGAAATCATGCCTACATCAGAGCATCCGATGCGAGATCTGGCCGTTGATAATCGTCGCCCCTGGCCCGACGCCCCCAACTCCGGCGGCGCGCCTCGGCGATCTTTGGTATCGGTACATCAACCCTTCTTGTCGATAACTCCGGACCCGGCCGGCGGGATGGCCCCACCCCTTCGGCCCTTCGTTCGGCCATAGATCCGAGTGGGCCGAGCGGGCCGTTTCGCCGGTCATCCACAACTGAAGCCCGGGCGAGCTACCAGGAAAATAACCCAGGTGGACCAGGAGGCGTTCGGGCGAGTCCGGCGAAGGCCCGTGCCACCAGGCCGAGCAACTGAGCAGTCCGCCCAGCATGAAGATCCCCAGGATCACGGCGGAGGGCAGCGGAACCCAGTTCCCCTCCTGGCCCTGGCTGGAGACTCGCTCCGGCATTCGACCGGGTTGTTCTTCTCGCTCCGCCAACTGGCGAGCGCGCGCCGCAGCTTCCCGACCCAGCGGGAGGAAGGCCTCCCAATCGCGTGACTCATCTTCAATCTCGAGGGCGACTTTCAGATTGATCAAAACCGTGAGCTGGGCTCGACACGTGACGCATTCCAGGCAATGCACTTCAATCGCCTTCTTCTCAGCCGGTGAACAGGCTCCTGCCGTGTAATTGATCAGCGTCTGCCCATCTTGATGAATATTCCGATCGTCTTGCTCCATTACCACCTTGCCCATTTCTAATACCAATCCGCCCTGCTTCTATACAGAACCTGGCTCCAATCCTCTAGCAAACTCCTAAATAGAGTTTGCCTTTATTCACTCTATAAGGACGCAAAACGAAGTTGAATTTGCCTACTCCGGGAATATTTTTATTCTTAATCAAGTAGTTATGGATCGGTGGAGTTCAACGTCGGAATAATTGACAGCAGGCGCCTAATCTCCCTATCTACTGATCAGGGAAGACGTAAGGGATGGAGTCTCGGCCGCTGAAATTCCACTCGACTTCGAGTCTTAGTTAATTATTACTCTTTTTCGGTATTGCTAATCGATGAGAAGAGGAGCTGGAGGTAAGAACCACGGCGGACTGTCGGTTCAACAGCCCGGCAGCCCGGGAGCGGTCTCAGTTTCTGATCGAGACGAATTCCCGGAGCTTATTACGCATCCGCTCCAGGGCATGGGCAATGCTGGTCGGTTTGAGATCGCAGATATTGGCTCGGGCGATCTCTCGCGGAGTGAGCCCTTCACGAAAATGGAGCATAAAAAGCAGGATGTCGCGTTCGCTGTTCTTCCCGGTGAAGGTCCGACGCAGAAGTTTGATCAGTTCGCGTTCGGCCAGCTCTTCCGTGTAAGGGTTGGGCATATCGATTCGCCACTCACGCGCCTCCTCCGATGAACGTGAGTCCTCGATCGACTCGACGCGGACGTGACGTTTAAGGGAATGTTGGCGGCGAAGGTAGTCGAGAGTCACGCTGATCGCAATATGCATCAGGTAGACTTCGGCTTCGATCTCGGCTTCTCCACGGAAGGTACGGAGCGAGGAACATTTGTTCTTGAGAATCTTAACGTAGGTGTCCTGCAGAAGTTCCGCGACGATCCATTGTGGCGGTTGCGCCTCGCCGCTGAAACGGCGATAGGTATAATAGACACAACGCGTCAGGCTTCGGTTATAACGTCGGACAAACTCCTCCCAGTATTGGCCATCTTCAAAACAGGATGCACATAACTCGAAGAGTCGTATGCTGGGGAGGGCTTCTAACTCAGCTTGTTTCATGCTCTATCTGATCCGATAAGTCATCTCATCGATGATGAGGCTCAAATGAGAATGCAGAACTTCCACGTGCGATGCGTATTCCGCGCCTATACTATCCACATAATATTCATCGGAGTGCAACAAATCAAGCGATGTTTGTGAGGTCGACAGATTGGCCGCACCTCGAGTCACATTTTTACCCGGAGTCGACTCGCCGCACCTCCGCTCCGTCAAATTTGTCGTCCTTTCCGTGGATCGATTAGAACCACGGCCCGAAACTAAAGAGAATTTTGACGAAGAGTTGAAGAGTCCTCAGGCGCGGCTTACGCGACGGCCGGCGCGGCGAAAGCGGGAGCCGCGACCAGCACGGCGGCGCCGCGGAGTCTGGGATAATCATCGAGCGGGACAGTCCGGATCTCGGTCGCCGCGGCATCCGGCGAGAGGGCGCGTTCAGCCAGCGCCGCCCGCACGGAGGACTCGATCAAGTCCCAGGCGGCGACGATCTCGCCGCCGATATAGATGCGTGTCGGGTCGACCGCATTGATCACCGAGGACAATCCCAACCCGAGGTACCTGGCCGTGGACTGGAGGGCGGAGACCGCGACGGCATCCCCCGTCCGCGCCCGGACGATCAGATCTTCGATCGTGAAGCTCGCAATCTCCTCCGAGATGGTGCGGGGCTCCCGCAGGTCCCGGCCAAAGTAACGTGAGAGGGTCGCCAGGTTGGAGATGTATGCCTCCCAACAACCGGTCGCGCCGCACGAGCATCGCGGCCCGTCGATGCTCAACGGGACATGGCCGAACTCGCCGGCGATATTGTACCGGCCGCGCAGGACCTCTCCGTTGACGATCACCCCCACGCCGACGCCGTCCGAAATACTGACGAAGACCAGGTCGCCGATCGCCGCCCCGTCTCCGCGGGTGGCCCACATCTGGGCCAGCGCGCAGGCTTTGCCCGAATTCTCGACATAGACCGGCAACCCCGTGGCGGCCGCCAGCGATTCCCGGATCTCCACATCATGCCAACCCAGCGTCGGGGCATTGATAATCCGGCGCGTATGGCGATCGACCATCCCCGGCACCACCACCCCGATCCCCTCACACTCGCCGAACTCCTCGTGATCGGCCAGGACCTGCCGGACCCTCCGGTTCAAGGCCGAGACCAGTTCCTGGGGCTCGCGCTCGGTCGGGAAATTACTGGTGGTCACCAGTTGCCGCCCGATCAGATCGCTCACCTGCAGATAGGTCCGGGTCACCCGGATATCCACGGCCACCACACATCGCTGACGCGTATCGATATAGAGAAAGGTCGGTTTCCGCCCCCTCTGACTCTCGCCGGTGGCCCCCTCGAAGATCAAGCCCTCGTCCAGCAGATCGTTCACGATCAAACTGACCGCGCCGCGGTGCAAGCCCATGATCCGCGCCAGATCGGCGCGTGATATCGGCTGATGGGCTCGAACCAGATTGAGGGCGATCTGGCGATTGATCTCTCGCGAGGTGCTACGGGTAGCGATCCGGAAATTATCTGGGTTGATTTTACGCATATATTATACTTCGTCTCATTATAAGACTAATCACGCCCCCACAACAAAAGCTCAAGCATTTTTAATACTCCAAGTCCAATCGCAGTCACCTCGATCTTTTTTGCCAGGTGAAAATAATACCGCAGATGGGCGACCTGAAACAAAACGCGGGGGGATTTCAAAATCTTCCGGAGCGAGGTGTGAGAAGATCGATAGGATCTGCGCAGATGGGCTGAAAGTTTAACCGCGAAATGCGCAAAATACGCTCAATCGAGCGGCTTTCGCAGATCTTGCGCATTTCGCGGTCTGTAGATCAAGTTACGTTTAGGTCCGTCTCTTTGTCTTGGCCTTCTCCCGAATCTCGCGGACGCGGGCAAACAATCCGGCCGCTTCGTTGCTGCGGTTCATGAGGCGCAAGAGAGCGCCATAGTTCTCCAGGATGGTGGCGACGTTGAGGTGGTCGGGACCCAGCACCTTCTCCCGGATGGCAATCGCGCGCTGATAGAGGGGCTCCGCCTCTTCGTACTTCCGCTGCGAGGAGTAGAGCAGGGCCAGATTGTTGAGGCTCTGGGCCGTATCCGGATGGTCGGCCCCCAGGGTTCGTTCGCGGATCGCCAGCGCCCGCTCGTAGAGCGGTTCGGCCGCCTGATACCTCCATTGCGAATAGTAGAACGCGGCCAGATTGTTGAGGCTCTGGGCCGTATCCGGATGATCGCTCCCCAGCGCCTGCTCGCGAACGGCGAGGGCGCGCTGGTAGAGAGGTTCGGCCTCACCATACTTGCCCTGCGCGGTGTAGATCGCCGCCAGATGGTTCAGACTGTTGGCCGTCTCCGGATGGACGGCGCCCAATGACCGCTCGCGGATCGCCAGCGCCCGCTCGTAGAGCGGTTCGGCCTCTCCGACCTTACCCTGCCCGGAGTAGATCACCGCCAACTGGTCGATGGCGTTGACGATCACCGGATGTTGATCCCCCAGGGGTTGCTCGTAGACGGTGATGATCCGTTTATAGAGTCGCTCCGCGACCCCGTACTTGCCCTGCACCCGGTAGAGGTCCGCCAGGCTGCTGAGACTCTGGGCCGTGTCCGGGTGTTCGGCTCCCAGGGCCTGCTCCCGGATCGTCAGCGCCCGCTCATAGAGCGGTTCGGCCTCTCCGTATTTGCCCAATGAATCGTGGAACGAGGCCAGGTTGCTGAGACTCCAGGCCGTCCAGGGATGGAGCGCCCCCATGGCCTTCTCGTAGACGGCGACGACCCGCTTATAGAGCTGTTCGGCCATCCCGAACTTGCCTTGGGCCCGGTAGAGCCCCGCCAGATGATGCAGAGTGGTGGCCGTATCCTGATGATCGGCGCCCAGGACGCGTTCCCGGATGGTCAGCGCGCGGTGGTAGAGCGGTTCGGCCTCGCTGTACCGCGCCTGTCCGGCCAGGTAGGAACCCACCTTGATCAGGAGCCGGGAGGCGGCGGGAAACTCGAAGTCGTAGCGGTCGATCAGTCCGGCCAGCGCCTGCGCATGCTGAATCAGACGCTCACACTCCGGCCGGTTGGTGGATTCCACCTCCGGAAAGGCCGCATTGACGGCGCGGACCAGCCGTTCCGCCCATAATCGTTTGGCCGGATCGAACATTCCGCCTTTCAGCAGATCCTGCAGCAGGCGATGAAGACTGAGCGTTCTGGCCTGCGGATCGCGCCGCAGCATCGAAAAACGCTCGGCTTCGCCGATCGCCTCGATCAACCCGCCCGGTCCGTCCGGAGTCTCGACGGCGCAACCCAGGGCCTCGCCCAGTTCGGCCGCTCCCCGGTCAAAGAGCTCTTCGGGAATCGCGTCGGGCTCCATGAAAGCACAGAGGCGTAACAGGTCGGCGGTGGCGGGGTTGCGGTCCGACACCTGCTTGAAGGTCATCCCGAAGCTGGCCGAGACCGCGACCGAATGGTCGTCCGGAAGATCCCGGCGGCGGTCCCGCAGTTTGGCGCTTTCGGACCGGTACGATTCCAGATACTCCGCCAGGGTCGACGAAGTCTCGCCGAGATAGGCCGCCGCCTGCTCGAGCGCGAGCGGGAGCCCGCCCAGTTCTCTTGACAACTCCTCCGCCTGTGAACGGATCGCGGGCGGCGCCGCATCCAGGGTGGCCTCCCGCGGGGATTGGCGGATCTTCCGCCACAGGAAGAGCGCGCCCTCCTGCGGCGACCAGCCCTCGACGAGATGGCAGGTGGCGACCCGGCCGCCGGTCTGGGCCCGCGTCGTCAAGAGGACATGGCCGGTCGCGCCCCTCGGAATAAACTCTCTCGCCATCGTCGGATCGTCGGCGCTGTCGAGGATCAACAGCCAGCCGTCATTCTCTTCCAGCCACCCCCGAACCACTTTGACGGCCTCGCCCCAGTCCTCGGAGGCACGTTCGGGAATGTCGAGCAGCCCGGCCATGGCGACGAAATCGGCCATCAGCATCTCTTTGGTTCGGGCCCGCCCCCACAACATCACGCGGTAGCGGTCGCGATGCCGGGACGCGTACTCCAGCGCGATCCGGGTCTTGCCGATGCCGCCCCGCCCGTTCAGCGCCTGCACCGATTGCCCGCTGTCGAATCCATTCTCCAGCACCCGCAGGATGGCTTCACGCCCGGTGAAGTATTCATGATTGAAATTCGGGAGATTGGACATCCAGCGTTCCCAGGGGGGCGCCCCATTGAGGGCCGGCCCCGGCACGGATCGTGAGATCGGCGGCGGCAACACAGGTTCCGACTCCGCGGCCATCAAGTAGTGATGGTATCCGTTGCCGTTCCCGTTCCCGTTGGGCATTCCGCCGACGCCCGGAGTATGATCGAGACGATCTTCCCCGAACACCGCGCCATGACGGCCGGTGATCAGGTGCGCGTCACCATTCGTTCTTCTCTGATTGAATATTTTCTTGATCTCTTCAGCCAACGCTCGATCGGTCGAGAGGATATCTTCCAGTTCCACCTCCAAAACCGTCTGGTACTTGGCGTTCCCCGGCGAGGCCACCACCCGATGTGCGGCATTGAGGGCCATGGGCTTCTCCTCAATCTTCCGCATCAACTTATCGATCCACGCGGTCTCCCAGTCCTCCGCAGTCGCGTCCTCCAGGAGATTATCCAGGCTCTCACCGTCGGTGAACTTTCCGGTTTCGATCATCGCGGGCAGGTACCGAATGAGGTACGGCATGACTAGTGGCGCAATATTTGTGACGTCCATGGGCTTCCTCTTTGGGGGTGAATATTTTGATGCGGTGACGCATCATAAACAGGTCGCCTGGTCTCTCAGAACCGGAGCATTCGGCGTTGGCCGCCCTTGCAATCAAAGATCAATAACGGCGCTCTCCTGCGCGATTAAGATACCCGGTGATTCCTGACCTTTAATTTATTGAGCGATTCCTGTGCCACCCTGGATGTAGTGACAGCTTTGTCAGCGATGTGCCGTCTCTGATGAAAAATCTCCAGCATTGAAGAGGGGATGAAAATATCAACCTCGATCAGGCCCACTCGGCCGTCTTTCGAGTTGATTCGGCGTAGTATCGCTACTGTTTCAGAATCGTTCGGTCAGCAGAACCACAGGCAGATCTTAAAGAGAGTTACCGATCCCTGATCTGTGCAATTATGCCCCATTCTGAAGGCGGCAGATTTGCTGAAATCGATCGCGCCGGGGCCGGCGAGATCCGACTTCAACACCGTGAGGGTGCCGCTTACATCAATACTACCATTGAGTTATACACGCCAAGCGGGAACGCTCGACGCGTCAAGTGCTGCGCCCTGATCCTTCCATGGATTGAAAGTGGTGACGACTCCCGATCAATGCAAGAAATCAGTACATTGATTTATTGTGCCCTTGCACCAACTTGAGACACACAACATCAGAGACAAAAGCCTCAATTCCCGCCATTGTGGGTGATAGAACTATTGGCAAGCGCAAAGATCATGGACGTACTTCTTCGATGGCATGGCCTGGCTTTTGCGCTATCAAAAATAGCAGCACTCACCGAAATAATCCACAGAATTCCCGATTTTTACTCACCGGGATTGAAACGATAGCCGGTCCAGGGCTCGGTCAGGAGGTAGCGGGGTTTGGCCGGGTCGGGTTCGATCTTCTTACGCAGATGGCCGACGAAGACGCGGAGGTATTCGGTCTGTTCGACGTAATCGCCGCCCCAGATCGCCCCCAGCAGCAGGCGATGGGTCAGGACCTTATTGGGGTGGCGGACGAAATGGAGCAACAGTTCGTACTCTTTGGGGGTCAGGTGGAGTTCGCGGCCCAGGACGGCGACGGCGCGGTTTTCGAGATCGATCCGGAAGTCCCCGATCTCGATCAGCTTCTGCTCCGGCCCGGTCGCCAACTGCGGGCGGCGCAGCACCACCCGCACCCGCGCCAACAGTTCATCCATCCCGAAGGGCTTGGTCACGTAATCGTCGGCGCCCGCATCCAGAGCCTCGACCTTGGTGCGCTCCTCGCCCTTGGCCGAGAGGACGATGATCGGCACGGATGAGATCGCTCTCAGGCGCCGGCAGAGCTCCAGTCCGCCCATATTGGGCATGGCCAGATCGGTGACCACCACCTCGGGCCTCCAGAGCTGGAAAGCGGCGAGGGCCTCTTCCCCCTCGGCCGCCACCTGCACGTCATAGCCGTGGCTCGACAGGCTGCGGCGCAGAACGCGGGTAATCTGCGGCTCGTCGTCGACCACCAGGATGCGCCGTGGTTCACTCATGACAGTCTCCTCTCGATCGCGCGCCGCTCTCCGCCGAGCCGGACGCGCGCATTCAAAATACTCTCTTTACTGCGGTTTGGCCAATACTCTATAATTCCTCTCATTCTACCCCCGGCATCGCTTCCATTCGCTCCCGGTTCAAGGGAGGGTTGTTGTGGCTAGTAGGATGCCTATTCGGTTCGTCCCACATGAAGATTTGCAGTTTGAAAAGATACGCTCGCGTTCAAGCCCGCTGGCTGATCATTCTGGCCTTGGGTCTCGCGGCCTTCTCACCGGGACCTCGCGACGGCGTCGGCGCCCAGGCGACGAGGCAACGGCGAGTCGGATCCAATCTCCCGGAACCCCAGGCGGGGGGAGAACAGACGATCCGGGTCGGAACCCAGTTGGTCAACGTGCTCTTCTCCGCCACCGACAAAGAGAATCGATATCTCAACGATCTGACGAAGAGTGAGGTCACGGTCCTGGAGAACGGCAAGCCGCAGGAGATCTTCACTTTCAAGCGCGAACAGGACCTTCCGCTCACGATCGCGATCCTCGTCGATGTCAGCAACAGCGTGATCCCCATCCTCCCGCGGTTGACGGTCGCCAGCTCCCGGTTCATCAACTCCGTCATGCGTCCGGGCCAGGACCAGACGGCCCTCATCCAATTCGACAACGAGGCGGTCCTGATCCGGGATCTCACCTCCGATCCGCTGCGGCTGCGCAACGGACTGCGGGAGATTGCGGAGAATGCGCCGCCCCCGCCGAGGAGAATCTACGGCGGGTTGCCGCCGCCGGTCATCTTCGGATCGCGAGTCGGGGGCACGTCGATCTTCGATTCGATCAGCGTCGCCTGTTCCGATCTGCTGGCCGGAAAAACCGGGCGCAAAACCGTCATCCTCTTCACCGACGGGTTCGATACGACCAGCAAATTGAGGCGGTTCGAGGCGGTCGAGGACGCCCTGCGGGCCGAAACGGTCATCTATGCGATCGGAGTCGGCGATGCGGCGGGAGAAGGGGTCAACAAAGGCGAGTTGAATCGAATCTGCGAGCCCACCGGCGGCCGGGCCTTCATTCCCAGGGATGCCGAAGAGCTGGATGAAGCCTTCGCCGAACTGGAACGGGAGATGCGCCAACAATATCTGCTGGCTTACGAGCCGACCGACGATACGGCCGACGGCAGTTTCCGCAAGATCGAGGTCCGCATCCCCAAGCGCCGCGGAGTCCGCGTGCGCCATCGTCTCGGCTACTACGCGCTGCCCAGGTGATCCCGGCCCCTCTCGGATCTATTTCGGGAGCGCGAAATATCCCTCTTTCGCCCGAATATAGAGATCAGGCCGGTTCCCCGGCCGATGGAGCTTGATCTTGATCTTCCGCCACTGGCCATTGCGCTGATCGTTGTTCGGAATATAACCGAGGCTGTACTGGTGGCGTAATTCCAGAGCGATCCGGGTCGTGGCGTCTTCCAATTCCGGGCCCGAACGAGGAAAGAAGGCCTTGCCTCCGGTCATGTCGGAGAGCGCTTCGAGAAACGACTGTCCGGTGACCTCGAGCACGTCCGCGCCGAACCCTCTCGAGACGATTCCGATGCTGTAGATCTGGACGTCGGTCTCTTTGAGCAGGTTTCGTAACTCGTTGTAATTATATCGCGAGGCATTGTCCTGGCCGTCGGAGATGACCAGGATCGCGCGCTTGCTATGACGCCCCTGCTGGACCTTCTCCAACCCCAGATAAGCGGCATCATAGAGCGCGGTCGGCCCGCTCGGAACGACCGTGGCCATCTTACTGAGAATGGTATTGCCGTCGGTGAACTCCGCGACCAACTGGGCCCGCTGGTTGAAGGTGATCAGAAAAAAATCGTCATCGTGATGGCAGGTTTCGATGAAGGCCCTGAGGGCTTCACGGGCGTACTTCATCTTGCGCTCCATGCTGCCCGAGAGGTCGAAGAGGATGCCGACGCTGAGCGGCGCATCCTCGTCGCTGAAAAATTCGATGTTCTGTTTGACCTTGTCCTCGAAGACCTCGAAATTCTGACGATCCAGCCCCGTCACCAATCGATTCTTGCGATCGGTCACGGTCACCGTCAGGGTCACCACATCGGTCGTCAGCTTGACGGTCGAGCCGTCCTTGATCGGATCCGCGGACTTCTTGGACAGGATCGAGGGCTGGCTCTGGGACGGGACGGGAGAAGTCTTCGTCTGACCATCGGGCTGGACTCCCCCTCGCTCCGGATCTTGCGGCCGAGCGGATCGGGCCGGGCGCGCGGAGAGAGCAATCAACCCCAGGGCAAACAAAAGATAGAGCACACTCATCCGATGAAGGCGCAACGGACTGAACATCAGGATCACCCCAGTTCTCTAAAATCGATCAAATCTTCGCGAGGCGAAAGAACACGGTGGGCCCATCATACTACATTTATTCGTTTTTGCTCTCCCTCAGGAGACGCTTTCGCTAATTCTCCGGACGCCAGCCGCGCGCGCTTATGGCACCCTCCTTGCAGCCTCCACGTTACCGACCACTTCCCCCCTGAACTGTAGATTTGACCGGACGGTTGGGCACAATTGAGGACACCCGACTGTCGTGGATGATTACGTCTGATGACTACAGAGAACAGAAAGGAAGATCACCATGAATCAACTTCGTACCAGCCGCGGCGGGATCGGATTCTCGCTGCTCGCATTTTGTCTAATCGTGGCGGCGGCCGTCTTCGGCGCCTGCCGGAGCGACCTGCCGAATTGGCAGGCCGGAAGCGATCGAACGGATCCTAATGCGCCCCGGCTCGCCAACGGCGACTGGACGACCGACGCGCCCGGCGTTCGCCACAAATTGACGCCGGCCGATCTTCCCCCGCCCTACGCCACCCAATCGTCCAGTAATCAACCGCGCCTGGTGGCGCCCCCGCCGGGCGCGATGCCGAAAGTTCCGGTCGGTTACCGGGTCGTGAGGTTCGTCGACAATCTGACCAACCCGCGGATGATCCGCACCGCTCCGAACGGAGACCTCTTCGTGGTGGAGTCGGCGGCGAATCGCGTGCGCTTGCTGCGGGATGCGAACGGCGACGGTCAGCCCGAGATCAACGAAGTCTTCACCGAGGGCCTGAATCAACCGTTCGGAGTCGCGTTCTATCCGCCGGGCCCGAGCCCGCTATACGTCTACGTGGCCAACACGGGCTCGGTCGTTCGCTTCCCGTACCAGAGCGGCGACACGCGACCGCGCGGCCCGGCCGAAACGGTGGTCTCCAACATCTCCGGCGGCGGCCAGTTGCCGGGCGGCGGCCATTGGACGCGCGATCTCGTCTTCTCGCTCGACGGCTCGAAGATGTACGTCTCGGTCGGTTCACGCTCCAATGTCTCGGACGACGAATCGGAGGCGCGCCGCGCCCGCATCTTCGAATACACGCCCGACGGCCAGAACGAGCGGGTCTATGCTTACGGCATCCGAAGTCCGGTCGGCCTGGCCATTCACCCCCTGACTGGCGAGTTGTGGACCTCCGTCAACGAACGCGACGAGCTCGGCGACGATCTCGTGCCGGACTACATCACGCACGTCCAGGATGGCGGCTTTTACGGCTGGCCCTGGTACTACATCGGCGGGAACCAGGATCCGCGTCATCAGGGCAAACACCCGGAGCTGAGAGACCAGGTGATCGTCCCCGACGTCTTGATCCAGGCGCATAGCGCCTCGCTCGGCATGACCTTCTATACGGGCAACCAGTTCCCGCCCGAATATCGAAATCTGCCCTTC
>DATEFT010000167.1:0-11706 GCA_035280505.1 Blastocatellia bacterium
CGTCAAGCTGATCAGCGATGCCAGAAGTTATGGATTGAAGAAGCCGATGCCGGCCTCGTTTCCGGATCTGAAGGATGAAGACAAACAACAGATCGCTGAATGGTTAAGCCAGTTGAAATAAAGGAGAAGATGTATGAGTAACAGAGTCAGATCGATGTCATGGTCTCTTTCGATAATCGCCCTGTGCTCCGCGATGGCATGGATCAATTCCTCTTCGGCCGCCTCTCATTACTCAATACCTGGCCCTCCTCCCGATGCTGCGGCAATCTTTAAAACGAAATGCGCCAAGTGCCATGGTGAGGACGGGAAAGGGTTGGAGAAGTACAAGAAGGTCGGGCAGGAGGATTTCACCGACTCCGGTTTTCAGAAGAAGCACACGGACGCTCAACTGAGCGCCTCGATCAATAACGGCGAGGGCGATTTTATGCCGGCCTGGAAGGGCCGGCTGACGCCCGTCGAGATCAAGGCCATGGTGGCCTACGTGCGCGAGTTCGGAAAGAAGAAGTAGGCCATCCATTAAACCGCGAAACACGCGGAGTACGCGAAGTCCATTGAATTTCGCGTCTTCCGCGTGTTTCGCGGTTGATCAACCTGGTTATTCCTGAGCGGTCCGGCCGTACCTGGAGGCCACGTAATGATTCAGCAGCTCCAGGAACTCCGGCACGATGTTCGCGCCCTTGAGAGTGGTCTTGAGTTTGCCGTCGATAAAGACCGGGGCGCGAGGATCTTCGCCGGTGCCGGGCAGGCTGATTCCGATGTCGGCGTGCTTCGATTCGCCGGGGCCGTTGACGATGCAGCCCATGACCGCGACCTTCATCTCTTCGACTCCGAGATGGCGCTCGCGCCAGACCGGCATCTGGGCGCGGAGGTATTTGCCGATCTCATCGGCCATCTCCTGGAAGAGCGTGCTGGTGGTCCGGCCGCAACCGGGGCAGGCCGTCACCTGCGGGACGAAGCTGCGGATCCCCATCGATTGCAGAATCTGCTGCGCCACCAGGACCTCTTCCGTGCGGTCGCCGCCCGGAGCCGGCGTCAGCGAGACGCGGATGGTGTCGCCGATCCCTTCCTGCAACAGGATCGAGAGGGCGGCGGTGCTGGCGATGATCCCCTTGGCGCCCATCCCGGCCTCGGTCAGACCCAGGTGGAGCGCATAGTTGCAACGCCGGGCCAGTTCGCGGTAGACCTCGATCAGATCCTGGACTTTGGAGGACTTGGCGCTGAGGACGATGTGATCGCTCGGCAAGCCGTACTCTTCGGCCAGTTGGGCCGATTCGATGGCGCTGCGGACGATCGCCTCTTTCATGACCTCTTGCGCGTCGAGCGGTTCGTGGAGCCTGGCATTCTCGTCCATCAGCCGCGCCAGCAGCGCCTGATCGAGCGATCCCCAGTTGACGCCGATGCGGACCGGTTTGTCGTTCTCGATCGCCACCTCGATCATCCGCTTGAAGTTCTCGTCGTGATGTCTTCCGGCGCCGACGTTTCCCGGATTGATGCGGTATTTGGCCAGCTCCCGGGCGCAGGCTTTGAATTCGGTGAGCAGAATGTGCCCGTTGTAATGAAAGTCGCCGATCAACGGAGTATGGTGGCCGGCGTCGCGCACGCGCGAGGCGATCTCGGGGACGGCGGCGGCGGCCTCTTTATTGTTGACGGTGATCCGGACGAGTTCGGAGCCGGCTTTCGCCAACTCAACGATCTGCCGGGCGGTCGCGACGGCATCGGCCGTGTCGGTGTTGGTCATCGATTGCACCACCACCGCATGGCCTCCGCCCAGACGCACTCCGCCAATGTCGACGGCAATGGAATTTCTGGAATTGATTCTTGTCATATGGAATTAATGGGAGTGGAATCAGTAAACATAGAGTAGATTCTAAGCAATACTCAAGGGATGCGCAATGCGGAAACCGGCGCCGCGCTGTCGGCTCACACCTCAGAAGAAGTCGTTCATCCCGACAATTTATCTCAAGTCTCGAACTTCTGTGTAGCGTTGTCTTCTACCATGAAATTGGCCGGCGACTTGATTCAGATCAAGGCGATCAATCGGCACGCAGCCAAATAGGTTTGAGGTGTTGACGGCACGGCGGGAATTGGTTAGTCTTAATGAGTCTATAGCGAATAAGACTGTCTCAGCAGTATTCGAGGCCATTACTTCATATCAACACATTGATTATTTTTCTGGCAGTGAGTTTTATCTCGGTTCAGGGATTGGGCTTGGCAGGTTAAGAAGGCAATCTTAATTTCTTTCGGCTCTAATCTATTCCCAGGCTGTAGGTTGCCTTCACTCATCGCAGATGCGTCGCACGCGGTAACGCCGTCGTCAGAAGTGATCGACGCCGGTCTTTCATGCAGTCACCCCTGTTGTGCGTAGTCGCCACGGATGCGCTCCGGCCACCCCTCTTCTGAATTCTGATTACCAATCAGGTTCTTCACCAAGGAGCTAACCACATCATGTTCTCCCCGTTTCGTCTCCCCGTTGTTCGTCTATTGGTGTCTCTCGCGCTCGCCTTCAGCTTGACCTGTGGCTCGGTGCTTCCGACCGCACACGGAAGGGCGGACTCGCGAGTTCCAACCGCAGCCAAACGCCGCAGCCAACCGATCACCCAGAAACATCGGCCGGGCGAACTGATCGTCAAGTTCAGAGAGGATGTGCCTCAGTGGCAGCGGGAACTGATCGTCCAGACCTTCGGCAGAAGCGAGAAGCCGGTTCGCGGCCGGAGCCGGATGAGCAGATTGACGGTCAAGGATGGAAGGGATCTCAGCTATACGATAGCCGATCTGAAGCAGTTGGGCTCGCTCATCGAGTACGCCGAGCCGAACTACATCGTGACCCGCACCGGCGAGCTTCACCAATCTTCGGCGATCCCCAACGACCCGAAATTTGCCGAGCAATGGGCGCTCTCCAACACGGGGCAGCACAACGGCGGGTTGGGATCCGACATCGGTATCCTGTCTGGTTGGCAACAGACCACCGGCTCGCGCGAGACGATCATCGCGGTGATCGATACCGGAATCGATCCCGGGCATCCAGACCTGATCCACAACCTCTGGGTCAACAAATCGGAGGCGACAGGCCAACCGCGCAGCGACGACGACCATGACGGTTACGTCGACGATGTCGGGGGCTGGAACTTCGTCGACGATTCGCCGGAGATCCGCGACGACCATGGACATGGCACGGCCATGGCCGGGATTATCGCGGCGGAAGCCAACAATGGACAGGGCATCAGCGGGGTCATGTGGCAGGCGAGCCTCATGCCGCTCAAGGCGCTCGACGCCGCCGGCAGCGGGGCGATTTCAGACGTGGTCGAGGCGATCGATTACGCGGCAGCCCATGGAGCCAGCGTTATCAATTGCAGTTTCGGGACCGACGGCTATTCCCAGGCTCTGCTCGACTCCATCAACCAGGCCGCGGCTTCGGGCGCGCTGGTGGTGGCCTCGGCGGGCAACGGTGGCCGGGATCTGTCACAGATGCCTTACTACCCGGCCAGCTATCAGGCCGGTAATCTGATCACTGTGGCGGCGAGCACCAACGACGATCAACTGGCGAGCTTCTCCAATTACGGCGCGGGCAGCGTGCAGCTCGCCGCGCCCGGTGTCGAGATCCTGACCACGGCTCCGGGCGGGGGCTATCTTAGCGTGACCGGGACCTCGGCGTCCGCGCCGTTGGTGGCTGGAGTTGCCGGGCTGCTCAAGACCATGCGCGGCTGGGTCTCGGCTCAGACCGTCAAACAGAGCCTGATCGACGGGGCGCGGAGATCGAACTATCTCTACGGTCAGGTCTCCAGCGGCGGCATCGTCTCGGCCGGAGCCGCGATCACGGCTTTGATGAGTGGCGGAGACCACGGCGGAGGTGATGGCAGCGGAGGCAGTGGAGGAGGAGGAGGAGGGGATAACGGCGGGAGTGGCGGCGGTGGTGGAGAGGACGGTGGCGGCGGCAACAACACCCAGGCCAACGGGATCAATCTCAACTACATACGCAATAATCGCCCTCATCAAGCCGAGCCGCGAGTCTCCGTGAATCTACCGCCGGAGACCTGGCAGCCTCCGGTCGTGACCGAAAATTACGATACTTACAACACGGTGGCCAGCCGGTCCGAGAATGAGACCGGCAATGCCCGGAACACCATGGCTCGCGAAGACGACCCGACTCTCCGCGGCGCTGGGACCGCGCCAATCCGATCGATCGATCTCGGCTCACAGAACATCAACTTCGGGCTCCCGATCGTCTCGCTCGGCGGTCGTGGCCCGGGGGTTAATCTCACTCTCAGTTACAACAGCCAGGCGGTCTGGGTCAAAAACCCATATTTCAGCCAACTCGGATTCAATCCCGACAATGGTCTGCTGGGTCCGGGCTGGTCATTAGGTCTGGGCAAATTACTGGGTGACGTGCCGGCCTCGGGCGAGACCTCGATTCCGCCCTTCTGGCACTCCGATCTGAGCAAGTACGCCTACCTCTGGGTTGAGCCGGACGGGACTCGCCGCATCCTGGCCGGCACCAATGCCACGGCCGACCATGTCTATAAGAGCATCGACTCGTCACACATCGAGTACAACAATTCAACCGGGATCTTGTGGCTGAGTGATGGAACCCAGATCAAGTTCACGACTCCGACCGGCTCCGGAGGGGCCGCCGTCGGCAAGGAACTGCTGGCTCGCGAGATCAAGGACCGCAACGGCAACCTGATCACGATCGCCAATACGGCGCTCTCCAACGGTCGCTGGGTGATCGATTACATCACCGATACTCTGGGCCGGACGATCGATTTCTATTATGAGAACAACGTCTTGACTCAGATCCGCCAGGATCGCGGCGGGACCTGGCACGTCTTTGTCAGGATCGACTATGCGCCGGTCACGATCAGTACTAACTTCACCGGGGTCAACCTGAACCCGGCCAACATCAACGGGCAGACGGTCTGGATGCCGTGGTTCATCGAGTTTCCCAATCGGATGAACTACCGCGTCTTCTACACCAGTTACTGTCAAGCCTACCAGATCGAGAAGTGGGTGCCGGCCATCGATGGACAGGGACCGGAACGGCCGGTGGCCGAGACCTGGTACGATCTGCCATCGATCAACGGGCAGTCCATGCCGGGAGGCCCGCCGCGCGGCCCCGCCAACGTTAACACGGCGCAGACCGATTGCCCGGAGTTCGCGACTCGCGAGGAGTGGGCGGAGAACTGGAGTCGGGACGAGACGGGATGGGTGACGGTCGGAAGCTATCAGTGGGCCCGGTACAGCTACTACTTTTTCACCGACAGTGGAGGGGCGCACACCAGGATCACCGATCCAATTGGGCGCATCTACCGCACCGACGTCAGCACCGACGGCCTGACCCACATCGACCGCGTCTGGGCCAATAACGCGGCTTACGGCACCGACGACAGCACCGGCACCGCGCTCAGAACGGCGACCACGACCTACGAGAGCGCCGCCGACGGCTTGCGGCCGACCCAGATCGTCATTACCGACGGCAGCTACACCAGGAAGACCGGAATCCACTATTGGACGCAGGGCTGGGTCGCGCTGCCGGATGATATCTTCGAGTACGAAAACGGCGGGTCGACGATCTATCGTCATCGTCGCATCTTCTACAGCACCAGTTCGAGCTATACCGATCGCCGCATCTTCGGGACGATCGATCAGGAGTTCATCTGCCAGGGCGACGGCGAGGCCAATAAAGTCAGCGGAATCTCTTATGCCTATGACGAGTCGTCTTACTTCGATACCTCCAGTTTCACTGCCGGCCAGCACGATTCGGCCAATTATGGGACGGGATTCATTGTCGGCCGCCGGAATACGACGACAGTCAGCCAGTACGACGCGCTGGCCGGCACCTGGCGCCCCATCTCGCGGACCAAATACAACAAGACGGGAATGGTGGCAGCCGTGACCGACGCGGCCGGATCTACTTCACAGGTCTTCTACGAAGACAATTTCAGCCCGGCGCCTCCCGGCACGACCTACGGGTTGCCAACCCGCATCAAAGACCCCGACGGCTACTGGAGTGGAGTTAAATACAATTGGTATACGGGGCAGCCGGTCGAGACCTATCATCTGGTCGGGACCAGCGGGACCGGCGCGCACGAGAATGTGGTGACGTATAGCTATGATGACTTTGATCGGCCGACGGCGATCAATCAACCGGCAGGGCACGACGGGCAAACAACCTATACCTATTGGGACAATTGGCTGGCGACGGGGGTCTACACCAGGATCGATGCCGCCAAGATCAATTACAGCTTCGCGGCCTTTGACGGAGCGGGGCGGATGCGCTGGCAGGGAGCGGATCATCCGGACGGATCGAGCGGCAAATTCTCGATGGTGCGAAACACTTATGACGCAGTCGGGCGAATGATTGCCGGATCGAACGCGACGGCCGTCAACGGTAGCTATGTGCCAATCGACGACGACGCGACGCCGGGCTGGCTCTCTACGACGACCGTCTATGATGCGCTCGACCGGCCGGTGACCGCCACGCGGCCGGACGGCAATATGATCCAGTATGACTATACCGGTTGCGGGTGCGCTGGAAGCTCGACCGTGACCGTCACCGACGAGCGCGGACGGAAGCGTCGGACGATCCATGACTTTCTGGGCCGATTGAAAGAGGCGCACAATCTGACCTCCGCCGGATCGACCTACAGCAAAGCGGTCTACACCTATGATGCGCGCGATCTGATGGCCAAGATCGAGCATTACAACAGCGGCACCGCCCATCAAGACCGCACCTTCACTTACGACGGCTACGCGCGAATGACGAGCCAGACGACTCCGGAAGCCGGAACCGTTACCTATGGTTACAAGGCGAACGACTGGCTCGATTATTTCGAGAACGACCGGATCGTCAGCGGCTCGACCAAATATCGCGCTTCTTTTAATTACAACGGTAAGGGGCAGATCACCGAGGTCAAATACAACGACAACGACGCAACGCCGGACGCCTATTACGAGTACGGCCAATACGGCGAGCGGACGTGGATGCGGGAGAAGAACGACGCGGGCACGACTCTCGGCTCCACCCAGTATGCATACGATTCTTACAAACGATTGCAGAGCGAGACGCGCGTCTTCAACGGGCTGAGCGGGACCTTCCGGGTCAGCTATGTCTACAATCAGGCCGATGCGCTGAAGCAGGTGACCTACAAGCTCAACACCTGGGAGAAGAACGTCTACTACGACTATTCATATGGCGGAGCCCTGATCAAAGTCGGTTCGGACCTGACCAGCGGAACGGTGACCGAAAACATCGCCAAGGACTTCAACTATCGCGGGTTCATGGGGCTCAAGAACGTGACCTATGGCAACGAGCGCAAATTGACGATCGGCTACGATCAGAATAGGTTGCAGATGACCAGCCTGCAATTGAAGAAGACCGACGGAACCGACCCGATCATGAACCTGAGCTATGATTATTCAACCGGGGGCGGGGGCAGCGCCGGGAACAACGGACGCCTCCGGAAGATCACCGACAATCTGGATGGAGCATTCACGGCGGAGTTCGGGTACGACGACCACAATCGGCTGACGAGCTACGCGTCTACTTATGGCCGGAACTACAGCTACGACGCCTGGGGCAATCTGACCGGCGTGAGCAGCGCGGCGGGAGGCGGAGAAGCCCCGAACTATACGTTGAGCTACGCGACCAACTCCGGCGGCGCGCCGCTCAACAACCGGATCAACAATGCCGGTTACAGCTATGATGCCGCCGGAAATATGACCGGCGACGGAGGCCAAACCTATACCTACGACGCAGCGAGCCGGTTGAAGACGGTGACCGGAGGAACCAGCAGCCAGGAATATGACGGGGACGGGAACCGGGTCCGGCATGCCAACTCGCAGGGGACCATCTACTATCTCCGGTCAAGTGTGCTGGGACAGCCGGTAGTGGAGATCGATCCGAACAATGGGCCCTACGCCTATCGAGCCTATGTCTATTCACCGGGCGGGCAGTTGATCGCGCTGCAGAGCTACGAAGGGGGATTTTACTGGTCGCACGGCGACCACCTAGGCAGTGGAAGAAAGCTGACGAATATTAGCGGGACGGTGGTCTATCGCGGTGAGTTCGATCCGCATGGGCAAGCGCTCTATGAATGGTCGAGCGCTGGATCCACACTCTTGAACAGTCATAAATTCACGGGCTACGAGCGGGACTGGGCGGCCAACCTGGATCACGCGAAGGCGCGGATGTATCATCACAACCGGGGACGGTTCATGCAGCCCGATCCGTTGGGATTGGGAGCGGCCGATTTGACGAATCCGCAGAGCCTGAATCTTTATGCCTACGTGGGGAATGACCCGGTGAATTCCGTGGATCCGAACGGGATGGATTTCATCGGGATTCAAACTTGCGTCACGCTCAGGCTAGGCGGCGAAGTGATAGGCACTGATTGTGAAATGACCTATTACTTTATCGGCGGTGGCGGCGGTTCTGCGTCCCGTATTCAGAGACCGGAACCGGAGGGTGGGTCGATAGGAGGTGGAGGTGGCAGTGGTGGTCGCGTCATTGGCGGAGAAAACAGTAATGACGAAAATAATGAATCAGAGACAAACATTAATCCGATCTGTGATGCACTGGAGAAGAAGATTGACGAGTTCGTGAATCGTGACAAACGCCAACAAGGGGGGAGCGGGACGCATGGATTAGTACATAGATTCAGGGAGCAGATAAATGGCGCTAATGGCCCTGGTACAGAGAGCTGGACTAATCACGACACCGCCATGAAAGATCAACAAAAAGGGCTGAGAGACTTGTTGAACGAGTGGGACAAAAATGGATGTGGGCCACCACCATCAAACTCCTGGAAATGGGCAACGAGACCTACCCCGAGTCCATCGGAATGGATTGGTAATCGCCGAGAGCCTGCAACTTCCACGGCCATGCAGACAGGGCTCAAGGTAGCTGCCGGAGTCGGCGCTGGATATCTTTTCTATAGGGGGGTAAGATTATTGCCGTCTCTATTTCCTCCTTTCTGGCCGACATTGCCGGTCAATTTGGCTATCCCTTGATTATATTGGAGCGAAAAGATAATGGATTGTTTGGAGCACCTGTGTGGATTCAGCCGTTTGAGCATTTCCACACAGGTCTTCGAACACGCTTAACTGGTAACCCCATATGTCACAATCAGTGAAAATCAGAAATGTCATTACAGGTGAGTTTGAAAATATTGAGTTGTCTCAGTCTGTATCTGAGTCGCTAATGAAAGATCTATACGAACTATTTGGCCATCTCAAACTGGAGGGGCCGATTGCGGAGCCTCTAAATAAAGGCCAACTTATTTCTCCTGAAGATTGCAAAGATTATGCTGATGATTTGATTCATGATGAACAACAATATCGTCTCTATTTATCAAAACGTACCTGGGAGCAATTTGATCTAGCTGATGCGGCTTTTTTGATGAGTTATTTGCACGTGGCGCCAAAAAGAGCTAGATATAGCGCGCTGCCTTTTATAGCCGAATTGATTTTGCGAGCCGGCCAATGGAGCAATACTTTTGATCGCCTGGTCTCTCGCTTGAGAGACGATTTCAAGCCTGCCAACGATGGACCGGATCAGAACTTGTGCGACGAGCCGACTAGAAAAGCCATTCTAGCGCTTTTTAACACCATAAAGCTTAAAGCTGAAGAGAACTGGAAGGCTGAAACGGTTACTGTTATTGAGCGAGCTATTAGAGATTTGAAGAGAACCGGGCCGTAGTGTGGCGGATCTTCAACTGGTGCGATAAAATTTGCCGAGGCGACCCGCGGGCAGCGCCACCTCCATCAGTCTCAGCGACGAGTCGTGGGCGAGGTCGATTTTATTGGGGGCCGCGCCGCTCGCCACCACCTTGGCCTGGCTGTCTTCCATCAAAGTCATCATATCGTAAGGATGGTGAGAAGTAATCGAGAATGCCAGAAGATTTTCAGAGGGAATGGGACAAGTGGCGTCTGATCCAGTTTGGATTTTGGGGTCTCTTGATTACCTTGATTCCGACAACTGCGATCATCAACTATCTTCTGGGCGAGATGTGGGCGGAAGTAGGATCGACGCTTTGGGCGGGAGCCTGGATCATTATGTTGATCTTGAGGTATAACTGGCGTTGTCCACGCTGCCGGAAGCGATTCCATTCAACCTGGTGGCTTCACAATGCCCCGGTGAGCCAATGTCTGCATTGTAAGTTGCCCAAATATGCCAAGACCTCTGCCGATTCCGCAGGCGATTTTTTAGATTGAAACGACGGTATCCATCGCCAATAGTCAGAATTGGCAGCCAGCAACAAACGGAAATGGCAAAGTTGAATAATTTTCAGGGTAACGCTGATTCATCTGCAACCACCGTTTTCAATATTCGATTTTGGAGATCATCGGAACAAATTAGCGTTTTTCATCAAGGTACAGAACTACGATTTTATGTAACTTGCTGGATACTAATTATGTGGCTAGATCTTGACCGCGGGCCTTATTGGCTGCGCGCTGGTAAAAATTTCGTCTTTATCGCTCTCTTGACCCTATTTGTAAAGTACTTGTTAGGTTTTTATCAGACTTGGGAGCATCTGAAAGCGCGGGTATTTCCGGATATTTTCTTCATCATCTGTCTCAGCTTGTGGTCTGCCAGGAAAAGAGCAGAAAGTGCAAATAAAGATAAGAATTCAGGGGAAGATTGACCTCATCTCACCCTGAATTCGTAATTGTTCTCGGAGATCGTCTGTCCGCGTTCATCGGCGATCTTGGCCCAGAGGGTGTATTTGCCGGGGCGCCCCGCGGGCAGCGCCAACTCCATCAATTTCATCGACGAGTCGGGGGCGAGCTCGATTCTCCTGGGCGCCGCACCGGTGGCCACTACTTGGGCCTGGCTGTCCTCCAGGCGCCAGGTGATCGTCGTCCTGGGGATGGCGAACCAGTGATCGTTGATCACCCAGAGCTCCGTCTTGATGGTCTCACCGGACGCCCAGGTGTCGCGATCGTAGGCGAACGAGGGCAGGACCATCTGAAACGACCTCTGCACGGTGAAGTAGGCTTTGGTCGGTTGGCGATAGTAGTCCAGGGCCGCCATGGTCACGGAGGGCCAGACGTCGATGGCGTGAAAATGCAGGATTCCGCCCGCCGGGTTGTACTTCAGTCTCCGCATTCGTTCGATAGCCAATTGAAACAGACGGGCGACGTAGTCCTGGGTCTGCGGGATGTACTCTTGCAGCGACATCTCGCCGGGCTCCCCCCAGGCGCGCATGGCCTCGAAGATCTGCAATTTGCGAAAGACCCACTCTTCTTCATGATCCTTGATCGGCCAATGATTCGGCAGGAATTTGATCAGGCTCTCGTAGTTCGGGAGGGCGGTGGCGCCGAGTTCGGAGATGAACTTCTCCGTTACTCGCGTGTACTCCCAGATCGTTCCGCCATACCATCCTTCGTAGACGTGCGCATCTCCGTATCGGCCGGTCGATCTCAACACCGGGCGGCGCTGGGGGTCCAGGGCATAGAGGCGGGGTTCGAGGTGTTTGGTCAGGTCGCGATAGTTCTCCAGCGACTCTTCGTCGCTGGTGGCCCAGACGGCGACTGACGGATGATTGCGGACGTACCTGATATGAGGATCGTAAAGTCTCGCCGCCTTGAGCGAGAAGGCCCGGTCTTCGGGGTACCAGGCTTCCAGGTAGTCCTGCCAGATCAGAATTCCCGACTCGTCGCAGATCTCATAGAAGTCCGGATTGTTGAAATGGCAGTGCAGCCGGATCA
>DATEFT010000168.1:0-2231 GCA_035280505.1 Blastocatellia bacterium
ATAGACTGCTGCGATTGTCAGTTGCCCGAACCCGCAGTCGCTCGCCCGTTGTGATAATTGGGGTACGACGGGCGTTGCGGTGGTCTGGTCGGGTTCTTCTTCAGGGAATCCATCAATACTTCAACGGCCTTCTCCAGTTGAAGATCGTGGCCTGCCCTCCAGGCCTTCGGATCCAGGTCGAGGTCGAGGTCGGGGTCGACGCCGTAGTTCTCGATCTCCCATTTGCCTTCCGGCGTGTAGAAGGCGAAGTTCGGAGCGGTGACCGAACCTCCGTCGATCAGTTGCGGCGTGCCGCCGATTCCCACCAGGCCGCCCCACGTCCGTTTGCCGATCAGCGGACCTACTCCGGCCCGGCGGAACATGTAAGGCAGCAGGTCGCCGCCGGAGCCCGAGTATTCGTTGACCAGCATGACCTTCGGGCCGGGCAGGGTGCCGAAAGGTTGGCGATAGTCGTCGCCGTCGCGCACCGCCCAGTAACTGTTAAGCGGTTTCTTCAGGTAATCGACGACATAGTCGGCGGCATGGCCGCCGCTGTTGAATCGTTCGTCGACCACCGCGCCCTGTTTGTCGAGTTGCGAGAAGAAGTACCGGTTGAAGAACCGGTAGCCCTGCTGCGCCGTGTCCGGCAGGTAGATGTAGGCCAGTTGGCCTCCGCTCAACTGGTCGGTCTTGCGGCGGTTCTCTTCGATCCAGGCCAGGTTCCGCAGACCGATCTCGCCCGGCACCGGCACCACCGTCACCTCGCGCGAGTTCGAGCCGTCGGGATTCGGGCCGACCCGGAGCACGACCTGCTTGTTGGCCGTGCTCTCGAAGAAGCTAAAGAGATTGTCGGCTCCCGTCAGGTTGCGGCCGTTGACCGCCAGCAGGTACTCGCCGGCCACGACGTTGACCCCCGGCTGCGTGAGCGGCGCCCGCAATTGCGGGTTCCAGTTCTCACCGTTATAGACGCGGGTGAACCGGTAGCGACCGTTCTCGATCTGGTAGTCGGCGCCCAGCAATCCTCCGGGCACCCGTTTCGGATCCGGAACGTCGCCGCCGTTGACGTAGAGATGGCCGACCGAGAGCTCGCCGAGCATCTCCTGGAAGAGATAGTTGAGGTCCGCCCGATGAGCGAGCGAATCGAGATAGGGTTCATATCTCTTCGCCGTGGCCTGCAGATCCAGGCCGTGATGGTGCGGATCGTAGAAGAAGTCGCGCTCGATCCGCCACGTCTCGCGGTACATCTGATTCCATTCGGCCTTGGGATCGACGTAGACCTCCATCTCCTCGGTCTTGATCCGGCCCTCGCCGGGTTTGATCGGTTGGGCGACGGCCGCGATGAACCAGTTCTGCGCCTGGCGGTAGAGCATCTTCTCGCCGTTGGCCGAGAGCTCGAAGGTCGCGAGATTCTCGATCAGCTTCTCGACCTTGCGTTTTTCGAGATCGAATTTGTGGACGGTGAAGCCGGTCACGGTCGGCCCCGGATCCGGCTCTTCTCCGATGAAGAGGGTGTTGGCCTTGCCGGCCACCAGCATCATGTAGTTGCGGTTGGGGACGGGCAGCGCCAGGATGCGCTGGCCGATATTCTCGAAATCGATCGTGACCTTCGGCGGCTCCTTCTTCTCCGCGGGCTTGTCGGCGGGCTTGGCGGCCGCCACGTCTTTCTTCTCATCGGCGGCCTCGGTCTTCTCCTCGCTCTTGGCCGCGTCCTTCTTCTCTTCGGCCACCTTCTCTTCGTCGCTCTCCGGCGCGAGCGGCGAGGGGAGATCGCGTTTCAACACGCAGAGATAGACGCTCCGGGTCGGATGGTTCGCATAGCCGGACATGTCGAATCCGGAGACGCTCGGTCCGATGTCGGTGCTGGCGGTAAAGTAGAGATATTTGCCGCCCTTGTCGAAGACGGGGAAGCCCGCGTCGCTCAAACCGTCGGTGATCTGATAGCTCTTGCCCGCCTCGATCGAATAGACGAAGACCGCGCTGTACCAGGACTTGAGCGGTTTGGTGTAGGCCAGCCAGCGGCTGTCCGGCGACCAGGAGACGCCCACCGCCCCGTACCTCCGTTGCTGATCGAGCTTGACCGGCGTCCCCTTCTCGAGGTCGACGTACCAGAAGTTGAAACGCTTGTCGAGGAAGGCGATCTTTTTACTGTCCGGCGACCAGTTCGGGCTGTAGTAGTAAGAGGGTTCGAGCCGGATCTTCTTGACCTCGCCGACTCCCCGTTGATCGCGCAGATGCAGCGCGTAATCCCCGGC
>DATEFT010000169.1:0-6132 GCA_035280505.1 Blastocatellia bacterium
TAGCCGCCGGAAGCTGGGGATTGTTCTCATACTGCACCGGGACGGCTCCGTCAGGTCTCTTCTCTTGCACCGCCGCGGCGCTCGCGAGATCGGCGAACGGACCGCCGGCAGCCGCCCAGACCGCCGAGGCGCAGATGACAGCCGCGGCTAGAAGATGCCTTCGATGTTCGATCTCTAAAATCACTTCAATTCTCCTTTCCATTCTCCTTTCCAACCTCAGACCATCGCGGAGCCGTGGCAGGTCTCATCGGAGTCGCCGCCTACCGAGAGACATGATCCGGGCCGCAGTGAAATGATCTTCAATTGCTCGAGTGTCTGCAAACAGTCGCATGCTTCACGCCTGAATTCAAATTCCCTTTATTTCCCCCGCTCTCTTCCTCGAAATCTTACAGTTTAATCTCTTACATCTGATTTGATCTTATACATAAATAAATATTATTAGCTTGACAGGTGATCGTTTAGGCTATAAATAAACGTCACGGTTACTCGTTTCCTCGAATAATTAACAGAAGGCAATAACAGACAGAACATTGCTGGGGTGGTTATGGGAGGCCGCCGAAATTCGATCGCGAGATCAGGCGGCGGCAATTTAAATCGGAACCTCTGAACCTAACTGCAAGGAGGCAGAGATGGCAGCAAGATTTGTCGTGAGTAGGTCAATTCTGATCCTGACACTTTCCTTACTGTTCACTACTGCAGGCATCGGACAAAGCACCACCGGTTCCATCACGGGAACAGTCAAGGATGGCGCGGGTGCGCCGATTCCCAATGCCAGCGTCACCATCACCAATCCGGCACTCCGCCTGACGCGATCGGTGATCACCAACCACACCGGGGTCTTCACCGCGGCGCAACTCCCGCCCGGCGAATATCACATCAAAGTCGAAAAGACCGGTTTCAAGCGACTCGAAAAGACCGAGATCACTCTGAACGCGATCGACCTGGTCAATGCCGGCGATTTCGTGCTGGAGGTCGGAGCGGTCAGCGACACGGTGACGGTGGTCGCTGAGAGCGCGAGACTCGAGATCCAATCCGAGTCGGGGGAGCGCTCCGGAACCGTCACCGGCACCCAGGTCAAGGAGCTGGCGCTCAATGGCCGCAGCTATCACGATTTCTTCAAGACGCTGCCCGGCGTGATCACCGGCAACGTCAACGCCAGCCAGGTCTCTTCATCGACTGGAGCGTTGGGCAGTTTTAATGTCAACGGGACCCGCGCCAACCAGAAGGAACTGACCGTCGACGGCTCATCGAACATCGACACCGGCAATAACGTCGATACGCATGCCTCGCTCAATCCCGATGCGATCGCCGAGGTCAAAGTGCTGACCTCCAACTTTCAGGCGGAATACGGCCGAGCCGGGGGCGCGTTCATCTCGGTCGTCTCCAAATCGGGGACGAGCCAATTTCACGGCGGCGCCCGCTACTTCCACCGTAACGAGGGGATGAATGCGAACAACTATTTCCGCAACGCCCAGGGCCGGCGAGCCGACGGGACCGAGATTCAACAGCGCAACCTGTATCGCTACAACAACATCGGTTACGAGATCGGAGGGCCGGTCCAGATTCCCTTCTTGAATTTCAATCGGAACAAGGACAAGCTCTTCTTCTACTGGAACCAGGAATGGTATGAGCAGTTGGCGCCGGAAGGGGCCCGCAACATCCGGGTGCCGACGGCGGCCGAACGCAACGGGAATTTCTCGCAGACCGTGGACGGGAACGGCAATCGGATCTTCGTCCGGGATCCGAATATTCAACTGACCGACATCGCCCGCTGCGAGGCGACGCCGGCCAGTCCGGTCGCCGGAATCAATTATCAGGGCGCCTGCTTCGCCAATAACATGATTCCCGCCGACCGGTGGTATTCCAGCGGCCAGGCGATTCTCAATCTCTATCCGATGCCGAACGTCACGGGGCGCAACGATTACAACTATACCTCCTCGGTCTCGACCCAGTATCCGCGGCGCGAGGACATTCTGCGGGTCGACTGGAATATCTCGGACCGCACCCGGTTGACGGGCCGCTTCACCCGCAACGTTGAACGGCGGTTGCTGGCCTACGGCAGTTTCGCGAGCGATCTCAATTTCCCGCTCTCGCCCACCTCTTTCCCGCGGCCCGGCCGGAACGGGGTCCTGACGCTGAGCCACACCTTCAGTCCGACCCTGACCAACGAATTCATCTTCGGGCCGAGCAGCAACTTCATCGATCTGCGCCCGGGAGATGATCGGGCGCTGGCGAGCACCAACAACATCAACGTGGCGAAGCCGTTTCCGCAGATCGGGGCCGGTTACGTCCCGAACTTCCGCTTTGGCGGCATCGCCAACCAGGGGTTCCCGTTCACCAACTACAACGGGTTGCCGTTCATCAACCAGAACCATACTTTCAACTTTATCGACAACCTCTCGAAGGTCGTCGCGACCCATACGATCAAGGTCGGATTCTATGCGCAGCGCAGCCGCAAGGACCAGACGGTCTTTGCGCGCACCGACGGCGACATCAATTTCAACAACGATCCGAACAACCCGCTCAACTCCGGGCATCCCTATGCCAACGCGCTGTTGGGCGTCTACAACAGCTATACCCAGGCCAACAACTTCGTCAAAGGGCTCTACCGGTACTGGAATATCGAAGGTTATGCTCAGGACAACTGGAAGGCCTCGCGCAAGTTGACCATCGATTACGGTCTGCGCCTCTCCTGGTATCAGCCGCAATATGACGTGCTGAATCAGATCGGCGCCTTCAACCCCGCTCAATACAACCCGGCCCAAGCGCCGCGCCTCTACGTTCCGGTCTGCGTCAACGGCGCTTCGACCTGCGCCGGCGGCGCCAACCGGCGGGCGATCGATCCGGCGATGCTGGTCCCGGGCTTCGTTCCGACCCCGCTGAACACCCAAGCGGCGAACTTTATCGGACTGTTCGTCCCCGGGAGCGGCGATGTCGCCAACGGCATCGGCCAGTCCGGCCAGGGTTACCCGCGCGGCGGTTACGACAGCCGTGGGATCCAGTGGGGGCCGCGATTCGGCTTCGCGTACGATCTGTCGGGCAACGGCAAGACCATCATTCGCGGCGGCGCGGGGATCTCTTACGATCGGGTCCAGGGGAACGTGGCTTTCGACCAGATCGCCAATCCGCCGGTCGTCCTCCAGCCGCAATTGCTCTACGGGCGGCTTCAGGACATTACTCCGGGCCAGCAGGGATTGATCGGCCCCTCCAGCGTCTTCGGTTACGCGAAAGATGGGAAACTCCCGACGATCTACAGCATGAGCCTGAGCGTTCAGCGCGACATCGGTCGCCACACGGTGGTGGATGTCGCCTATGTCGGCACGCTCTCGCGGCATCTCTTCCAGCAACGCAACCTCAACGCGATTCCATTCGGATACCTCTTCACCAGGGCGGCCCAGGATCCGACCCGGTTCGCGGGCGGGATCGTCCCTGAGTCGGATCCGAGCATCCCTCAGGCCTATAGAGACGCGGGGCTCAGGTTCGACGGAACGAAGGCGCTCCCCGACAATCTGATCAAGCCCTATCCGGGATTGGCGACGATCAGCTTCCGCGAGAACGTCGGATCGTCCAATTTCAACTCGCTCCAGGTCTCGGTCAACCGGCGCTTCTCGCGCGGTTTCACCTTCAGCATGGCCTATACCTGGTCCAAAGTGCTGGGCACCAACACCGGAGACTTCGACTTCGTCAATCCGTACAACACCCGGCTCTATGATTATCGGCTCCTGGACTTCGACCGGACGCACGCTTTCGTCACCACCTATGTGTATGAGTTGCCGAAGTTGGGCACCCGTTTCGGCAATAACCGGCTGACGCGAGGCTTCCTCGACGGGTGGCAGGTCTCCGGCATCACGTCGTTTATCAGCGGCAATCCGTTCGAACTCGGGGTGGGAATCGCCGGCGTCAACGCCAACCAGCGAATCACCGGTTCCTGGACCGAACCGTCACGATTCAGACTCAAAGGCGATCCGGCCAAAGGACCGAACGGCCTCTTGATCAATCCGGATGCGTTCATCGTCCCCGAACTCGGCAGTCTCGGGCTGGGCGAACGCACCTATCTCCGAAATCCCGGGATCAACAACACGGACCTTTCACTCTTTAAGAACATTTCCCTCGGCGATCCCGACAAGGGGCGAAAGCTTCAGCTCCGGCTGGAAGCCTTCAATGTTTTCAACCATACTCAGTTCTCCAGCATCAATGCCGGAGTCAACCTCTCGGTTCCCAACGGGAGCGGCGGATTCCTGAACGGTAACGACATCTTCACCAATTACCGCCAGGCGGTCATTACCAATAACCAGCGACCGTCCGGCAGCACGCTGCCGCTCGGGACCTACTTCGGCGAATACAATGGCGCGCGTGACCCGCGCATCATTCAACTGGGAGTGAAGGTCTCCTTTTAACGGTTAAGAACCGGAGAACGCGAACCACGCGGTTCTACCATCTACTCCTGCTGCCGGCGTCCAATCTCCGGCAGCAGGACCCATGACGCTTGACAGTCGTTCCGAGGCTGCATATAGTTCGCGCCGCGAATTAAAGCCCAAATTGAGTACTGAAATTTTGATTGGAGACCGCGAAATACGCGAGACACGCTAAATCAGCCATCTTTCGCGTGTTTCGCGGTTCAACCTTGAGGAGAAGGCCATGCTTTCGTTCATCAACTACAGCACGACGCTACGCTTCGCTCTACTTACGGCCCTGGTTCTGACCCTGGCGGGCACGTGCGCCCTGGCCGGTGTCACCGTCACCCAGAATGCCGGCCCCGGCGCCACGAGTTGGCCGGGCGCCCCGCTGGTCAGCACGGTGAGCAATCCGATCGCGCAGGTGACGGTGGGCGAGAACTTCACCGGCGGCGGCGGGACGACGAGCCTGGGCCAGACGTTTACCGTCCCGGCGGGCAGTGACTACCGGCTGCAGACGATCTACCTCTATGTGGGCGACGGGACCGGGACGACCGGTACCGCCACCCTTACGCTCAACCTCTACTATCTGGGTGGTCGAGTCGCGCCGAATCCGAATACCTATGGCCTCGGAGCCGACCTGTTCGGTGCGGGGTCCGGCCTGCCCGTCACCTACACGACGCAGGCCAACGGATTGCTGCGGCTCGATTTCACGGACCGCGACCAGGTGGTGCTGCGCGGCGGACGGATGTATGTTTTCGGCATCTCCGGGCTCAGCGGAACCTCGCCGGTCAACTGGTTCCGCTCGATCAGCGATACCTATCCGGGAGGCGCGGCCTATCGCAGCCGCAGTTGGATCAACGGCAATAACGCCCGCGATTTCGCCCTGGCCGTCTATGGCGTGGCCACCAATGAACCGCCGACTCCGAGCGAATGCACGGTCAACGCGGGCATTTCGCACCAGCAGATCGATGGTTTCGGCGCCGGGGTGGTCTTTCTGGATGCCGGCCTCGATCCGCTGACCGACGGGCAGATGGACACGCTCTACGGGACCGGTCCCGGTCAGTTCGGCCTCAGCCTGATCCGCGTCCGCATCTCTCCGACCGGAAACTATAACGACGCGTTGATCAACGGGCGGAAGGCCTATGCGCGCGGCGCCAAGATTCTGGCCACGCCGTGGACGCCGCCGGCGGCCATGAAGAGCAATAACAACACCATCGGCGGCTCGCTGCTGCCGTCCGAGTACGGCAACTTCGCGGCATACCTGAACGGCTTTGCCGAGACCATGGCCGCCAACGGATCGCCCCTGGCCGTGATCTCGCTGCAGAATGAACCGGACATCGACGTGCCCTACGAGTCGGCATTGTGGACCGCGGCCCAGTTCCTGACCTTCTGCCGCGATAACGCCGGCGCCATCAACGTCCCGGTGATGATGCCGGAATCGTTCCATTACGATCAGGCGGTGTCGGATCCAACGCTCAACGATCCGGTCGCCGCCGCCAATACCGACTACATCGGCGTTCACCTCTACGGCGCCACGATTCGCGACTATCCGCTCGCGCGCTCGCTCGGCAAACACATCTGGATGACGGAGTACCTCGTCAACGACCAGACCATCGCGGAGGCCGTCAACACGGCGGCGCAGATCAACGACTGCCTGACGACGGGCAACATGAGCGCCTACATCTGGTGGAAGACCATCGGGAATGCCAACGGCTTGCTGAACGCCTCCGGCGTG
>DATEFT010000170.1:0-17966 GCA_035280505.1 Blastocatellia bacterium
TATCGCGTTGACCGACAGCCCCGTCAGTTCATTCCTCATCAAGAGCCTGCTCGGCGATTGGTTGTCGCCCAAGAGATGGAATGAAGAACTGCCGCCGCTCAAAATCCCGATGGAGATCGGCAAGAGCCTCCAGTTCCCGGCCGGCCGCTTCAATGTCGAAGGCTCGCCGGCGATGGAGATCTCGACGCCGGGCTACGAGTTGCAACTCAGATTCGTCCTGACCTCTCTCTTCGTCCTGGATCGACGCCTGGTAATCGGCCTGCAGATGACGCCCAACTCCCGGCTGAACGAAACCTTCGTTCCGGCCTCATTCATCGGATCCAACGACGCGAATCCGGCGGAGTCGGCGGCCCTCGAGAATGAACTGGCGCGATTGGGCGAGAGCCTGGTGTGCCGGAGCGATCTGCTGGTGCGCCTCAACCGGCGGGTCATCAGCGGAATCCTAACCCAGATTGCCGCCGCCCATCAGAACGATTTTATCATTCAACTCAAACCCGGCCGCCTGCGCGAAGAGCAGGTCGAGGCCATCGTCAAAACCACCAACTACACGGACGTCGAGGGCGGCAACGGAATCGCCGACGTCAGCCAGTTGAGTATCGAAAACATCGTTGACGGCAAACTCAATCTCAAACTGAGCGGGCAGGGCAATGTCGATGCCAATTTGAAGGGCCGCGAATATGGAGTGCCCTATCGCCTCTCGCCGCGAACGACCTTCTCGATCAAAGACCAGATCGTGCCGTTGGAATTGACCAGCGATGGAGATCGCCCGGTATTGCGCGCGACGCCCGGAACCAGGCTCCCGATCGATCTCCGGTTCAGCGTCAAGCTTGCCGGGCGCGAGGTCGGCATCAATCGCAACGTGGCCCTGCAGACGGATCGCTGGCTGAATCGGATCGAGCTGCCCTCTTTCTTTGGCAGCGAGTTCTCCCTGCCCAGGAAGTTGGAGGTCGGCGCCGGCGACCGGCCATCGGTCGCCACCATGGAGAAGATCGGCGTCAAACTCTCGAAAGCGCGGATGACGACCAACAATGACGCGATCGAAATGAGCGCCGAACTCCTATTTCAGCGCCTTCAATAGAGTAAGTTTCTTGAATCTCGACTCGAAACCGTGGAACAGGCGAAATGCGCGAAATCATCCAGCTTTCGCGCATTTCGCCTGTTCCACGGTCTGAATCTAAATTCCCAAGAACATACTTTCCAGAATATTTAGTTGGAGCTAGTGACTTGTGTTAACATTTCAGATATCAGTGGCTCGAGTTGCATGATAGTGATCAGGCATTTTTATCAAAGTGATAAATCGCATCTTGCTGACCGGATTCAAATCGGAAATAACTGAACAACCGGAGAAAACGAAGTTAAAATTCTCACCCCCAGAGAATCCCATCTCTATTTGGAAAGGAACGATAAGCTATGAGTTCAATCTTACAACACAACGGATTGCTAAGTCTGAGCAGCCCCGCGAGGGGTCTTAACGATCGCCAGGACAATCTCACGCTCGGCAATATCTTTGTCAAAAAAGAGCAGGCATACCCCATTCTGGGTGGAATTGCGATCGGGATCTTGGTGGCATTGGTTGGCGTTTATCTCTATAACAAGGGGAACATGAGATTCCCTCAACCGAATAATCCGGGACCATCCTCCGGCGGCTCGGACAACATCAGGTTCGATGACAACAACACGAACCGCCCCAGCAAAGGAACCCTGCTGGTCAGAACCAACAGCGTCTCGCTGCGCAATTGTCCCGGACTCAATTGCCGGGAGATTGCAGCCCTTCCCATGGGAACCCCGGTCGAAGAGCTGGGCGAGAACTATTTTCAGAACAATATGGATTGGATCAAAGTCCGAGCCGGAAACCGTGAGGGATGGATCTCCCGGTCGTTCCTGGAATGAGCTGAGACCGAAACAGACTTGATCGCCTGGGAGCCAGTCAGGATCTCGACCCGCTTCTAGGAAGATTTGTCAACACTCTCAGGCAATCAAGCCCTCTCGATTAGCGCGCTCTCCTTATTGACAGACCGCCGCAAAAAGCTACCATGTCGCCTGTCTATTGAGTACACTTCTCTAATCGACGAACTTAGCAGCCGATTGAAAACCAAGAACAGATATTAAAATATGAAGATTGCCTTGGTTCCTTTACAATACGCGCCGAATCCGGAACAGGTTAAGATCGCCTTGGATCCCATTTTGCGGCACGGCCGGGATAACATCAGTTATCTCTATTCGCTCGATGCCTTCGACTGGACCATCATTATCCTCTATTTCACGATTCTGGTCCTGCTCGCCATCCTGGGCGTCTATCGGATCCGGATGGTCTATCAATTCTGGAGATACCGGCACATCAAGCCCCAACCGAAGGCGCGCTATGGCGAGACCGACCTTCCGCCCATCACCGTGCAGCTCCCGCTCTTCAACGAACTCTATGTGATCGAGAGGCTGCTCGAGTCGGTGACGAAACTCAACTATCCTCGTCATCTGCTCCAGATTCAGGTCCTCGACGATTCGACGGACGAGACGGTCAAGATCGCCTCCTCAGCGGTCGAGATGTATCGGCGGCAAGGCTTCGACATCGAGTATATCCATCGCACCGACCGCACCGGTTTCAAAGCCGGCGCCCTCGAGAACGGGATGAAGGTGGCCAAGGGTCGGCTGGTGGCGGTCTTCGACGCCGATTTCACACCGCAACCGGACTGCCTGCGGAAGATGGTCGACTTCTTCACCGATGAACGGGTGGGCATGGTGCAGATGAGATGGGGCCACATCAATTCCGAATACTCGCTGCTGACTCGTCTTCAAGAAGTGCTGCTCGACGGCCATTTTGTGATTGAACAGACCTCGCGCAACCGAACCGGAGCCTTCTTCAATTTCAACGGCACCGCCGGAATGTGGCGGCGCGAAGCGATCGAATGGAGCGGCGGCTGGCAGCACGACACTTTGACTGAAGACACCGATCTCAGTTTCCGCGCCCAGTTGATGGGCTGGAAATTCGTCTACCTGCTCGACGAAGAGGTCCCGGCGGAATTGCCGGTCGAGATGAACAGCTTCAAAGCCCAACAACGCCGGTGGGCCAAGGGACTGGTGCAGGTGGGGATGAAGCTGATGCCGCGCATCTGGAAACACCCGAAGCTGACCCTGCAGCAGAAAATCGAACTCTTCTTCAGACTCTTCGGCAATTGCGCCGCGATCCTGATGATCGTTCTCAGTCTGCTTCACATCCCGGTGCTGATCGTGCGGTTCAACCAGGGCTTGTTCCACATGCTCCTGCTGGATCTGCCCCTCATGATGTTCGCGACCTTTTCGGTAGTCAGTTTTTACGGGACGGCGATCTACTATCGCTACCCGAACCAGAAACGCCGAATGTGGCTGATTCCCCTGGCCATGGCGGTGGGGATCGGTCTCGTCTTCTCGAATTCGCGCGCCGTGCTGGAAGCGCTCTTCGGCATTCGGTCCAGCTTCGTCAGGACCCCGAAATACAAGGTCGAGAACAACCAGGACAACTGGCTGCAAGCCGCGGTCAAATATCGGCGGCGTAAAGGGCTGCTGCCGCTGGTCGAATTGCTCTTCGCCCTCTACTTCGTCTTCGCCGTCTACTATGCGATTCGCAGCCACATCTACGCCACCGTGCCGTTTCTAATGATCTTTCTGGTCGGCTACGGCTACATGGCCGTGATGTCACTCTTCCAGGGCGGGGTACGTAAGCTGCTCAACACTTTGAGGCGCGGATAGCGGCCGACCGTTCCACAATTCATCAAACGTTTAGTCTCCCGCAGAGATTTATCCCCCCGGCCAGGGTCGCCGGGGGATCATCTTTTTGGAGCGTTTCGGCCGCGTGATATACTAAGTTGTTGGAACGTTCTTTCCTTAGTAAGTGATAAGTGGTCCACACCAATCCAGTGGCGGAGTAGAAGCAAGGCCCGGAAGGAGGCGAGATGTTTTGTCCGAGATGCGGATCCAAACAAAGTGAGTCCGGAAAATTCTGTACCCATTGTGGAACGAATCTGGCTCTCGTCTCGCAGGCGCTGACCGGACAGCAGCACTCTCCAACGCCGAACGCTCCGTCGCAGACCCAGTCGTTGGAACTCGGCAGACGCCACGAATTGACCAGAGGTTATAGGTTTGCTTTGATCGGTCTCGGCTTCGTTTTTTTTGGCCTGATCAAATTCATCCGTTCCGGGGCTTCGTTCGAGGAGTCAGCCGTCAGCGCCCCGACTCTGCTGGCGGTGATCTTTTTGATCATCGGGATCTCAAAAATCCTCGGCAACCGCGTTTCCCGGGCCACGCGAGCCGGTGAGATGGTGACGGCCGCACCGCCTCAACCGATCCTCTCACCAGCCCCGGTGCCAGTTCCGGTCAAGGATCAGTCGCCATTCGTGACCAACGAGTTCGAGATTCCGCAACATCCCCGACCGAGCGTGACCGAAGACGAGACTCTGCATCTTCCGTCATCCAGGGCACCCCGTAAATACCAGTCAGATCGATGAGGAAGAGTATGTTCTGTCCATCTTGCGCAACGGAAGCGAACGACCAGACGAAATTTTGCACGAAGTGTGGGCTGAATCTTCGTCAGATCAAAGATGCCATGGTGGCCGAAGATGGAGGCCTGGAGTCCTGGCACCCGGAGTACCAGGCCCAGGGCCGCCGCTTCAATCGAAGGAAAGCCAGGATTGAACGAAGGAAGAAGAAGACTCCGGAAGAGAACCGGCTCGATGAGATCAAGGGCGGAGTCATCACGACCAGCGTCGGGTTCGGGCTTCTGATCTTCCTCGGGATCTTCTTCGGCGCTCTGGCGGAGACCGAGGGTGGACCCGATGCCGAGATCCTGCGCGCCCTGCGCTTCGTCGGGCTCATTCCATTCATGGTCGGCCTCGGAATTCTCTTCAACGGTCTCTTCGTCAGCAAGCGCCTGGTCGAGATCAAACGGCGGCAAGAACAGGAAGAGGTCAATCGACCAATGCTATTCTCTGAGACGCCGGAGACGGCCCCGGCTCCGCAATTGTCGCAGGCGCCGCACACTCCGGTCGGTAATTTCAGCGTCACTGAAAACACGACCACCAAGTTGCGCGAGCCCGCACCGGTCCCGAAACCCGGCGAGTAATGATCGACTGTCCGATGGCGACAGCGACGACCAATTTTTTTGAATGATGATCAACTTCACCCAGCCCCCAAATTTTCGGAGGAAATACGAGAATGTTCTGCACTCGATGCGGTACCGCCAACTCTGATGAGGCGGCATTTTGCGGCAATTGCTCAGCCCAGCTTGTCAAACCCAAAGATACTCCTCGCGCCTCCGGTTCACCCGGAGCGACTCAGATGCAACAACCGCCCCCTCAGACGCAACCGTCTCAACCCTATCAACCCTATCCCGGGTCTCAAAGCGCATACGCCGGTTCCCCGGGCTATGAGCCTTATCAAAGCAGCTATGCCAACCAACTGCCCATGCAACAGGGCAAGGCCAGCGGGCGGGCGATCGCTTCGCTGATTATGAGTATCGCGTCTGCTTTCACCTGCGGGTTCCTCCTGAGCATTCCGGGGATGATCCTCGGAAAAATGGAGATGAATGCGATCCGCGATGGCAAGGCCCCCAGAGAAGGCGAGACGCTGGCCAAGATCGGTTTCTATACGGGGCTCGTCGTGACCATCCTCTCCTGCCTGGGCGGTCTGGGGCTCTTCGGAATATTCTTTCTCAATGCCCTGAGCGGATTCTCCCCCCAATGATCGACTTCCACTCGACCAGCAGCGGGAATATGAAACAGCCTGATCGGCGAGGCCTTCCGCGCTCCGCTGATTCGGCCGTCTATTCGCTTTTCGATCAAGTCGTCTATCTGTCGCTGAGCGTGATGGCGGGCCTGCTGCTCGCGGTGGCCCGCATGTTACAGCCTTCATCACGCGGGGTCGGAACGCACGAACAATTGGGCCTCCCGCCCTGCCCATTTCTGCACTTCACCGGAATCCCCTGTCCAAGCTGCGGACTGACGACCAGCTTCGCTTATGCGGCGAGATTCAATTTTTCCGCCGCCCTCACTACTCAACCGTTCGGCCTGATCGCCTTCTTCCTGACGGTCTCCATCATTCCGCTCTCGCTCTATCTCATCCGCCACCGCATCCCATGGTCGGAGCTCATCCATGCGCGAAAACTCGACACGATGGTCTACGTCTTGATCGGACTCTACAGCCTGGGCTGGGTCTATAAGATCATCGCGATGAAATGGCATTTTGCCGGCAACTGATCGACTGCTATAATCGCGCCATCCATTACATTGTGTGCTGCGGCTCGAGTTAATTAACCGGGCAACATCGAATACCATCGAGCACCAGATCACCGAGACTTAATCTTTAGACAGATGAGAAAGCGGTGCGCGGGAGAGACCTGCTTTTCATTCTCCCCCCCGCCTGTGCAGTCCAATAACTCTTCCTACCCTGGAGGATGCCTCATGAGCTATTTAATGCGATCTCTCTTTCTGTTCTTCGCGATCACAATTCTAATGCTGCCGACCGCTTCCGCGTCGGCTCAAGGTATTCGAGCGACTGTTACCGGGCGCGTCGTCGACCAATCCGGAGCAGTCGTCCCGAAGGCCAGGGTGACCACCACCAATCTCAGCACTAATGAAACACGGGCCGTCGAGACCAGCCCGGAAGGTGAATACACGCTCCCGCAGCTCTTACCCGGTGAGTATCAGATCACGGTCGAACGAGATGGATTCAAGAAGACTCTTCAACGTTTCACGTTAGAGACCGGCCAGGGGGCGCGAATCGACTTCACGCTGACGGCCGGCGCCCTGAGCGAACAGGTTGAGATCTCGGCGGTCGCCCCGATCATCTCGGCCGATGACGCGGCGCTGGGCAATGTCGTCGATCAGAAGAAGATTGTCGAGTTGCCGCTCAACGGACGAAGCTACCTGCAACTGGCCCTGCTGCAACCGAACGTCTTCGCTCCCGCGCAAAACTCGAACCTGGGATTTCGCGGAGGGTTCAATGTCGCGGGCAACAGCGAGATCGCCAACAATTTCATCCTGGATGGAATCGACAACAACGATGAGACGACCAATCAGCCGTCGCATCAGCCGATTCTGGATGGCGTGCGCGAGTTCAAGGTCCTGACCGGAACCTACGCCGCCGAGTACGGACGGCAAGCCGGTGGACAGGTCATCGTCACCTCCAAATCCGGCTCCAACCAATTTCACGGCTCCGCCTTCGAATTTCATCGCAACTCCGTGCTCGATGCCAAGAACTTCTTCGTCAGGGGCGACAAGCCGAGTTTTCGCCGGAACCAATATGGAGGCGTGCTGGGCGGTCCGATTCTGCGCGATAAGATGTTCTTCTTCGCGGGCTATGAAGGACAGCGGCGCGGCCAGCAGGAAGCAGGATCCACGATGGTGCCGACCCTGAAGATGAGAAACGGCGATTTCAGCGAGTTGCTTCCCAACGGGTTCATCCGCGATCCGCTCAAGACCGAACCTTGCGATGCGACCAACCAGGCCGGCTGTTTTCCGGGAAACATCATCCCGATGGAACGATGGAGCAGGCAAGGCAGAGGTCTCTTAGATCTCTACCCGCTGCCGACCGGCCCGGGATTGACCCGCAACTACAGTGCGGTCGGAACCGGCCGCTTCGGCGTCGATCAATTCTCGATTCGGCTCGACCGAAAGTGGAGCAACCATGACCTGTTCGGGGCCTATCAGTTTGCCGACAGCAGCGAATTCTACCCGATCACCAATCCGTTGTGTTCCGCGCGCGATGTTCCGGGATGGGGCTGTGATGAGACTCAACGCACACAGCACTTCTCGCTCAACTGGACCTGGACGATCAGCCCGCAGCTCATCAATGAGGCGCGCATCGGCTATTCCCGTTTCGGATTCTTCAGGCTCCAGGAAGACCGCGAGGTCGACGTCATCGGCCGGCTCGGCATCAACGGATTGACGGACGCGGGAGTCACGGCTTTCAACAACGGGGCGCCGCAAGTGATCGTCGCCGGATATCCGACCATCGGCGGCGCGAACAACCTGCCTCAAGGCCGTCACGACAATACCTATCATTATGTAGAGAACATGACCTGGATCAACGGATCACACACCATGAAGTGGGGAATGGATCTCCGCCGGTTCCTCTACAATTCGTTCTTCACTTCGTTCGGGCGCGGAAGCTTCAACTTCGATGGAAGGTTCACCGGCAGCCCCAACGGAGTCAACCCGGCCGGCATCACGCTCGGCCATCCGATTGCCGATCTCTTGCTGGGCGCCGCCTATCAGGGCGATCGCAACCTGGGCGAACCGTTCCACAACTCCCTGACCTTCAGCTCCGGCTACTATTTTCAGGACGACTGGAAAGTGAGCTCGAAGCTCACGCTGAATCTCGGGCTGCGTTACGAACTGAACCTTCCACCGATCGAGAAGGTCGATAAGATGGCGTCATTCGATCCGGAGACCAATACGATCAAGGTCGCGGGCGGCCGCGAGGCCTTCATCAACCCGGTCACCAGATTGCTCGAGATTCGCCCGCGAGCGGATGTGGGCCGGCGATTGTGGGAGACCGATCGGAACAATTTCGCGCCGCGGCTCGGTCTGGCCTGGCGTCCATGGGGCGGAACCCGCACCGTGATTCGCGCCGGATTCGGAACCTTCTACAACTATCAGATCGTCGGCAACGGCATCACGCCGCTCTCACGCAACTCGCCGTTTCGCCAACGTCAAACCGCGGGACCGTTCGCCGCCGCACTCCGGCCGGTGCCCAATCTGGCGGATCTCTTCTCGGGCAATCCGTCGGTGGTTCCGCCGGGCATCGATGAAAATTTCAGAACCGCCTACGTCAACCAATGGAGCTTCGGCATTCAACGCGAACTGGCCAGGAACCTGGTGCTCGATCTCTCCTACCTCGGTTCACAGGGCCACAAACTTCCGCTCGGCGTCAATCTCAATCAGCCCGTGATCGGTCCGGGCTCCATCGCCAGCCGCCGTCCATTTCAAGGTTTTGGCAACATCACCGGAGGGTTTATCGAGTCGGCCGGAAATTCGAACTATCATGGAATAACCCTCAGGGTCGAACGTAGGTTCAGCCATGGCCTAAGTTTCCTCTCATCATATGCCTGGTCGAAATCGATCGATGATGGAGCCGGGATCTCGACCGTCAGCGATTCCAGCAGCGTCATCGCCCAGGACTCGCGAAACCTGCGAGCGGAACGGGCGGCATCCGACTTCGATGTCACTCACCGCTGGGTGTTGAGTTTTGTTTACGATCTGCCGTTCGCCAAAAGCTCCGGCTTGATCAATTCGAAACCGGCTCTCAAATTTCTGGTCGATGGATGGCAGTTGACCGGAATCTACACTTTGCAGAGCGGCCGCCCGTTCACGGTGACGACCGGCACCGACCGCAGCCGGACGGGAGGAAACACGACCGATCGACCGAATCTGATTGGGGATTGGCGAGTCGGCAATCCGACGCCCGATCGATGGTTCAACACCTGCACTCTGCTCGACAACCAGAGAACTCAGGGTTGTCTCCCGGGCGAGAAACCGGCCTGGCAACTGAACAGTCTGGACACCTTCGGCAATGCGGGGCGCAACCTCATTCGCGGCGACGGATTGAACAACTTCGATCTCGGCATCTCACGATTCTTCAAGATCAACGAGAGGCATCAGCTTCAATTCCGCGCCGAAGTCTTCAACCTGGCCAATCATCCCAACTTCTTCTTCCCCACGGCGAATCTGGCCAGCGAATCTTTCGGCATCATCTCTCGCGCCGCCAACACCGGCACCGGCGCGCAACGGCAGATCCAATTCGCGTTGAAATATCTCTTCTGATCAGCGCGCCCGAAACAGGCTAGAATAGGGCGAGACTTGTGGAATTCAGACCATGGGTCTCGCCCTATCTTTTTCGTCATCAAATCTCTTATGAACAGAAGACTGCTTATCAAGGACGCCACCATCATCACCCTCGACGACCGGAATCGAATCTTCAGAGGCCACGTCGTGATCGATCACGGAAAGATCGAATCGATCGAACCGGCGGGCCAGGGCCTTCCGGATCTTCGTTTCGATCAGGTCATCGAGGCGCATGATCGCATCCTGTTACCGGGTTTCATTCAAACGCACGTTCATCTCTGTCAAACTCTGTTTCGCGGAGCGGCGGACGATCTGGCCCTGATCGATTGGCTGAAACAACGGATCTGGCCGATGGAAGCTGCGCATCGTCCCGAATCTCTCTATGCCTCGGCCCGGCTGGGAATCGCCGAGATGATTCTCGGGGGCACGACCTGCGCCCTGACCATGGAGTCGGTCAATCACACCGAAGCCGTTTTTCGCGCCGTCGAAGAGAGCGGATTTCGCGCCACCGTCGGCAAGTGCATGATGGATCAGGGCGAGGGCGTCCCGCCGGCGTTGAACGAGCAGACCGACGATTCGATCGCCGAGTCGATCGAGTTGTATGAACGATGGCATGGGCGCGCCGACGGCCGGATCCGCTGCTGTCTCGCGCCGCGATTCGCCGTCAGTTGCTCGAGGGAACTGCTGGAACGAGTAGCGCGGCTCTCCGCCGAACGCGAGATCCTGGTTCACACCCATGCCTCTGAAAATTGCGATGAGATCGCGATGGTCGAGGCCCAGACCGGAAAGCGGAATCTCGAATATCTATCCGACCTGGGTCTGGCAAATCCGCGGGTGGTCCTGGCCCATTGCATCTGGCTCGATGAGCATGAGATGGCGATTCTACAGAAAACCCAAACGCATGTTTCACACTGCCCTTCATCGAACCTGAAGCTCGCTTCCGGACTGGCGAGAGTCACGGAGATGCTCGACCAGGGGATATCGGTCTCGCTCGGGGCGGACGGCGCGCCGTGCAACAATCGACTCGATATGTTCACCGAGATGCGGACCGCCGCCCTGCTCCAGAAACTCAGGTGCGGATCTCAGACGCTGCCAGCTCTGACGGTGCTCAGAATGGCGACGATTCACGGCGCGCGAGCGCTCGGGTTGGCCGGAAAGATCGGCAGCATCGAGGTCGGTAAACGCGCCGATCTTCAACTGCTCAATCTAGACCATCCGCACTGCGTGCCCCAACCGGACCTGATCTCGACCGTCGTCTACGCGGCTCAAGCCGGCGACGTCGAGACCGTGATCATCGACGGGCAGGTGGTTCTCTTCAATCGTGAATTGATGACTTTGGATAGGAGGGTAGTGATCGATCAGGCCCACGAGGAAGCGAAGATCTTGAGGGAGAGGATTGGAACTGTCTTCTGAGGCCCTGGCCGTTAGGGGAAGAGAACGATATACACTCTGAATAGTCTGAACTGCTGGTTCGGCCGTCGGACGTCTTCTGTAAGACTCCCCCCTAACGGCATCAAATACTCTAAAAATGAATCGGGCTAGATGGCATCTGCAATCTTCAAATTCTTAGCGTCGGTCAGGGGTTTGGGTTCGATCGATTTCTGTTCGCCCCTCCCAAAACCTTTCGACTGGTCCTTGCCGTTGAGCATATGACATTTGCCATCGAAAACAGCGCCGTGTTCGATGATCAGAGCCGGAGTATAGATATCACCATAAACGCGTCCGGTCGAATGAATCTTCACACTCGTCTTAGCTGTGATTGTACCTTCAACGATCCCACTGACTTCAACTGATCCGGCCTGAATAGTCGCCTTGATGCGCCCTCTCTCCATCACCAGTAAGCTGCCTGAGTCGGAAGTGATAGTCCCTGAGATACTCGCGTCGACCCTCATAATCTCCGAGAACTTCACTTCTCCATTGATATCGGTGCCTTCACCCAAAAAACTTCGTAAATCGGTCGGCGTATCGCTGCCGCCGCCCACACTGCCAAAGGAAGATTTGCTGCTGCCGAACTTCATAAAGGAATGCCTCCTAGGTCATGGAATTTTTTTTCGAAACTCGTGAATAGAATACTTATCCGAAAACCTGCGAATTGGATTGGGGCATATTATTTGATGACAGATGGTAAAAGAGTGGAAACTCAGATAGCTTTCCGGGGGAGAGGGGGTTATGTGTCTGACTTCCCGATGACGATTGAGAAGAGGCGATCCAGTTCGCTCATCGAACTGAACGCGATCTCAATCCTTCCTCCGTTTTGGCTCAGTTGAATTCTGACTTGAGTCCCAAGATGTCTGATCAACCTCAACTCTGCCGCGCGGATGTTAGCATCATTCTTTATCGGTGTCGAGCTTTCCTTCAGTGAAGGCCTCGAAGAGGCCGTCTTGACGGCCTGTTCCGTATCTCGAACCGAGAGCTTGCGATTGACGATGTCATTCGCCATCTTGATCTGGTGCGATTCGCTTTCGAGACCCAATAGGGCTCGGGCATGGCCCATGGTCAGCGCTCCCTCTTCCAGCATCTTCTGAATGTCGATCGGGAGTTTCAAGAGCCGAAGATAGTTGGCAATCGATGATCGATCCTTCCCCACCCGCTGGGCCACGTCATCCTGCGTCATCCTCAGATCCCGAATCAGCTTCTGGTAGGCTTGCGCCTCTTCGACCGGATTCAACTCCTGGCGCTGAATGTTCTCGATCAAGGCCAGCTCGAGCAGCTTCGAGTCCGGGATCTCTCGGACGACCGAATTGACCTTGTGCAGTCCGGCTCGCTGCGAGGCTCGCCATCGACGCTCCCCCGCCACGATCTGGTAACGGCCGCCCGGCATCCGGCGCAACAGGATCGGTTGCACCAGACCGTTGGCGCGGATCGACTGGGCCAGCTCGTTGAGCTTGGCCTCATCAAATCCCAGGCGCGGCTGATCCGGATTGGGCTCGATCAGATCGATATCCACTTCCAGCAGTTCGTCGCCCTGGACCAATGCATCGGAGAGCAGGGCACTAAGCCCACGCCCGAGCGCCTTTCTTGCCATTTTCCATTACCTCTTTTGCCAGGTTCATGTAACTCTCGGCTCCGCGTGACTTAATGTCATAGAGGATGATCGGTTTCCCATGGCTGGGCGCTTCGGCCAGCCGGATGTTACGCGGGATCACGGTATTGAAGACCTGCGCGCCCAGAAAATCCCGTAAATCCGACATGACTTGGTTCGAGAGGTTCAGTCTCTCATCAAACATGGTCAAGAGAAAGCCCTCGACCGCCAAATTCGGATTGAGATTTCGCCGGATGCGGACCAGTGTATCCCAGAGATCCGTTACCCCTTCCAGCGCGAAGTACTCGCACTGAATCGGAACGATGATCGAATCGGCCGCCGCGAGCGCATTGAGCGTCAACAATCCCAGGCTCGGCGGGCAGTCGATCAGGATATATTCAAACCGATCCTTCTCGTTCTCGACCACGTTCCGCAGGTAGAACTCCCGCTTCTCGATGTCGATCAACTCCACTTCCGCGCCGGCCAGGTTCCGATCGGAGGGGGCGATCTTCAGAAATTCCAGCTCCGTGTTGAGCAGAATGTTGGAGACCGGCTCTTGCATGATCACCGAGTGATAGACGCTCCGCCGGAAGGTCCCCTTCTTGATCCCCACTCCGCTGGTCGCATTGGCCTGCGGATCCATGTCCACCAGTAAGGTCGAGAGTTCGGCCACCGCGAAGGAGGCCGCCAGATTTATCGCCGTGGTGGTCTTCCCGACCCCACCTTTCTGGTTCGATATTGCAATAATTTTTCCCATATTTTCCTGCCTGAGGGCGCATTAACTAGAAAACATTGAGGGTGAGACATTACCACAGGTGAGAACTTGAGCGAAAGTTGAGAGACCGTTTCACGTGGAACTCTGCGCTGGAACCCGAATTTTCCGTTCCACGTGAAACGAATCAGCCCGATTTCCGTCGGTCGATCACGAAGAGGACCCTTTGGTCGGAACCCGGAAGGGGGTAAGCGGTGAGCGCCATGGACTCGGAGAGGAGCTGGCGGATCGAAAGTTCGTTCTGCCCGGTCCCGAAGAGGAGGATCTGGGCCGACTCCGCCCCCGCCCTCACGATCCGGGGGATCAGATCCTCCATCTTTTCGACCGCGCGCGCCGTCAGCGCGGATCCCGCCGGGAAGTTCCCTAGGGACTCGATCCGTTCGGCGACCACCCGCGCGCGGCTCAACTTCAGTTCCGAGACGGCCTCCTCCAGAAAGATCGCCTTGCTCCGGCTGCTCTCAACCAGGTGGACCGTCAGATCCGGAGTCAGGATCGCGATCGGGATCCCCGGGATGCCCGGACCGGTCCCCAGATCCCAGAGCTGGTCGGCCGCGGGAGCGAGACGGGCGGCGGCGAACTCCGATTCACAGAGGTGACGTTCGATGAAAGCTTGCGGCTGGGTGATGGTCGTCAGGTGAAGGCGGCGGTTCCATTTGAGGATCAACCGGTAGTAGAGCGAGAAGGAATGGATCTCCCGTTCGGAAAAGTGACCTCCATCCGTCTTCCGAATCTTTCCCAGGAGGTCTTCCAGTTGTGAGGCCGGGGTCTTCACAGATTCGGTTGCCGCGAGATCAGTTCGACATGAATCGTCAGCAGGGAGATCGCCGCCGGCGTGACGCCCGGAATCCTCATGGCCTGGCCGATGGTCTGGGGGCGGACTCGATTGAGCCGCTCGACCATCTCGCGGGAGAGTCCCGGGAGTTGCGAATATTCGAGATGGGGCGGGATCGAACGATTGGCCGCCTTGGCCAGGCGCGACTCCAGGTTCTCCTGGGCCGTCAGGTATCCCTGGTACTTGAAGTCGGTCACGACCGTCGTGATCTCTTCCGGGAGAGACCTTTCACGCAGATCCGCGGGGAGCAGGCAGGCGAGATATTCGGCGCTGACCTCCGGCCGCTTCGCGAGCTGACCCAGATTTACCGGTTCCGCCAGGGTCACCCCGGAGTTCTCAGAGAACTGCTGATACCCTTCGGTCCGGCTGGAGACCGTGGTCCGGCGCAGATAGTCGCGCAGCTCATTCTTGCGCGAGGTCTTCATGACAAAATTCCGGTAATAGTCCGGCGAAAGCATGCCGATCCGGTAGCCAAGCTCGCTCAACCGCTCATCGGCATTATCGATCCGCAGCTTGAGCCGCTGTTCCGCCCGGGAAGTGAACATGCGGTAGGGTTCGTCCACCCCCTGGGTGACCAGGTCGTCGATCAGGATGGCGATGTAGGAGTCGCCGCGATCCATGACGACCGGATCCTGGCCGTGGACGTAACGGGCGGCATTGATTCCAGCCATCAGCCCCTGGGCCCCGGCCTCCTCGTACCCGGTGGTGCCGTTGATCTGGCCGGCATTGAAGAGACCCCGGATGCGTTTGGTCTCCAGCGACGGCCACAACTCGGTCGGATCGACCATGTCGTACTCGATGGCATAGCCGGGGCGGAGCATGACGACCTGTTCCAGCCCCGGGATCTGTCTCACCAGTTCCCGCTGAAGATCCGCCGGGAGGCTGGTCGAAAATCCGTTCAAATAGGTCTCGTAGGTATCGTATCCCTCGGGCTCGAGAAACAACTGGTGCCGGTCTTTGTCGGGAAATTTGACCACCTTATCTTCAATCGAGGGGCAATAGCGCGGGCCGACCCCGACGATCTGTCCGCTGTAGAGCGGAGAGCGGTCGAGGTTGTCGCGGATCGTCTGGTGCACCTTCGCGGTCGTATACCCGATGTGGCAGGAGATCTGAGGTTGAACGATGGCCTTGGTCGAGAAGGAGAACGGAGTCGGGTTCTGATCGCCCGGCTGCTCCTCAAAACTTTTGAGATCGATGGTTCGACTATCCAGCCGGGGTGGCGTCCCGGTCTTGAGCCGGGCGATCCTGAATCCCAGATGGCGAAGATTTTCGGCCAGCATGATCGAGGGAAGTTCGCCCGAGCGGCCGGCGGAGTAGCGCTTGCTGCCGATGTGGATCAGGCCATTCAAGAAGGTCCCGGTCGTGACGACCACGGCTTGAGCGCGGAGCAGACGACCATCCATCAACTCAACCCCGGTGATCCGGCCCTCGGCGACCAGCAGTTCGGTCACCTCCCCCTGGCGCAGGAAGAGATTGGGGATCGCTTCGAGTTCCCTCCGCATCTGCCGGCGATAGAGCGCACGGTCAGCCTGGGCGCGCGGCGCCTGGACCGCCGGTCCGCGGCTGCGGTTCAACATTCGGAACTGGATGCCGGTCTGGTCGATGACTCTGCCCATCAAACCGCCGAGCGCGTCCATCTCTCTCACGAGGTGTCCCTTGGCGATCCCGCCGATCGCGGGGTTGCATGACATCTGGGCCACCAGATCCAGGTTGAAGGTGACGATGGCGGTCCTGGCTCCGAGTTGCGCGGCGGCATTCGCGGCTTCACATCCCGCGTGGCCCGCGCCGATCACCAAAACATCGAATTCCTCATCAAAGTACGGCATGGCTATTCTCGATCGACCCCATTTCGATTCATAAAAAAATTGAAGCAAGAAAAAGATTCTACAACCCGCGAATGCGAAGAAACAAAGGAAAGCCCAAAAGTCGAATCATTTTCCGATGCAGAAGGTCGAGAAGATCTGATTGATGAGATCTGTAATCAGCGTCTCCCCGGTGATCAGGCCGAGAGTGCGAAGAGCTTGATGAAGATTGGCCAGCGCGATCTCCTCGGTAAAACCGGCAGTCAGATCTTGCCGGGCTTGCCGCAACGCTTCGATCGTCTGGGTCAGAGCAGAGTAATGGCGCTCGTTCGTGATGATGGTGTGCTCCGCGGTCGGCCGATCTCCGGCCACGATCTGCCGATGGATGGCTCGTCTCAAATCCTCGATCCCCTCGCCCGTCAGAGCCGAAGTCATGAGGACTACCTGGTTCGCCGAGAGAGACTCGACCAGCTCCCCGGGGATGGATCTTCCGAGGTCACATTTATTGAAGAGATAGATCTTGATCGGAAACTGGTCCAGCAGCGCGAGGTCGTCGACCGACTGCGCCGAGTTGGCTTCGAGGATGGCGATGACCAGGTCGGCCTCGCTGATGGCGGTCCTGGTCCTCTCGACTCCGAGTTGTTCGACCAGATCTTCGGTCTCGCGAAGACCGGCGGTGTCGACGAGATCGATCGGAATTCCATCGAGCGAGAATGAATCGCTCACGGTATCGCGGGTGGTGCCCGGAAGGTGAGTGACGATCGAGCGGTCCTTACCGAGCAGCGCATTGAAGATCGAAGACTTTCCGACGTTGGGTCTTCCGACCAGCGCCAGCTTGACTCCGGACCTGACGACTCTTCCGATCCGATAGCTCGAAGCCAGATGATCGAGAGTCTCGATGAAGTGGTCGAGCTTCGAGAGCCATCGATCCAGGTTGAGCGGATCCAGATCGTCCTCCACAAACTCAACCGTCGACTCGAAGTGGACGATCAACTCGATCAATCCTTCTTTGATCGGCCGCAGTTGTTTGGACAATTCGCCGCGCAACTGCCGAGCCGCGAGCCGAGCCTGGTAGGTCGTTTGAGAATGGATCAGATCATTGATCGCTTCGGCCTGGGTCAGATCTATTCGATGATTGAGAAAGGCGCGCAGACTGAACTCGCCGGGCTGAGCCGGATGCGAACCGAACGAGGTCAACAGCCTGAGCAGTTCCGACAGAACCACGGGGCTGCCATGGCAAGCGATCTCCACGACATCTTCGCCGGTGAATGAATGCGGCGCTTGAAAGTAGGTGATGACGGCTTCATCGATGGTGACGCCCGACTCCGGATTGATGAGCAGGCGGAACTCCGATCGGTTCGGGGTGAAGGAAGTCTCGCTTCCATCTCTCAACAATCTGCGGGTGAAGGCCAGCGATTCGCCCCCGCTGATTCTGATGACCCCGATGCCGCTATAACCCGGAGGAGTGGCGATAGCCGAGATGGTTTTGAACTCCGGATGATTCATGGCCGCACAACACGAGGTGAAGAGAAGAGAGGGAGGGGAAAGCCGGAGGAAGACCGTCTGGTTCTCAGGAGGGAATAACCTTCACTCTTCGCATCTGCCCTTCGCCTTCGCTCTCAGTTTTGATTCCCTGAACATCGACCAGCGCCGTATGAATAATGCGGCGATCCTGGGCATTCATCGGATCGAACACGAAAGGCAGTTTGGTGACTCGGACCCGCTC